>NZ_CP004393.1:4230000-4529105 GCF_000819565.1 Celeribacter indicus | reverse complement strand
TTTCGTTTTTCGACCCAATTATGTTTATCATTCGACGTCCGTCATCCGTCCTGCGGATACCGTCGTCCGATCCGCCCGGTTGATTCCGAACGCACCGCGGCTCTTTGCGCCTCGGGTCATCTCGATAGGCATGGGTCAAGACAAAGGTTACCGTGCACGCATACCGTGATCGGTTGCATGCTGTACGGCAGCCTGACCCATGTATATCGCGCCTGACCTGCCGGATCCCGTAAACATGCAAAGACCTCACACCTTGCCTGTATCGGTTTTCGCCCGGTCGGGCGCGGGTTTGTCGGACAGACCGACCCGAAGCACACGCTGTCTGCGTGGTCAGGTCGGACAGCCTGCCGCAGGGTTACCCCTTCCCGACGGCCAAGCCTCAGGAGCACGCAGGGCAGCCGTCGTGGCGCGACGGCAGTTCCGGGCCGGAAGACATCGTCTGCGGCGGCGGAGCGTCCTGCGCGATTCCTGAATGTCCCCCCAAGACGACGTGAATCGCAGGGGCAAGCTAGCAACGCCGCGCGCGGAGTCGCAATGGAACTTCGCGCTTGACTCTGCCTTTACCGGACCCGAATCCGAAAAGCTCTTTTTTCGCGCCAGAGGACGTGTCGAAATTGCCTCATTTCCGCCGATGCACCGCCTCGCATCACCTGCCCTGTTGCCACTCTCGCGAAAGTTTGACTAGCCGCTGCGCCCGCGAAGGATTCGCCGCATTGCGGCGTCGCTCGGAAAGGCGACAAGCCAGTAATTCCAAAAGAAAACGCGCCCGAAGGCGCGTTCTCAAGGCGTTCCGAATGGGGGTCCGGTCCTCAGGCGAGCGCTTTCACGCGTGCCGCGAGGCGGGACATCTTCCGCGAGGCGGTGTTCTTGTGGACGACACCCTTGGTCACCCCGCGCATCAGTTCGGGCTGGGCGGCGCGCAGCGCTTCCTGGGCGGCGGCCTGATCGCCCGAGGCGATGGCTTCCTCCACCTTGCGCAGATAGGTGCGGATGCGGGAGCGGCGGGCCTTGTTGACGTCGGTGCGACGAAGCGCCTGGCGGGCGCGTTTCTTGGACTGGGGCGTATTGGCCATGATCTTTTCCTCTCGTGAGGTCCGTGTTTGCAATTCTCTCGCGCACGCGCCTCACACACCCCTCGACCGGGGCGGGCAATCACAGCCTAAAGCGGGCTCCACGCGCATGTGAGGCGTTCCTTTAGGCGAGAATCGCGCGAAAGGAAAGCCTTTCTTTCCTTCACTTGTCCCGGAATTGCGGCTCGCGCTTCTCGAGGAAGGCTTCCATGCCCTCCTTCTGGTCCTCGGTGGCAAACAGGCCATGGAAACTGGCGCGTTCGAAGCGGATGCCTTCGGCCAGCGGGCTTTCGTAGACGCGGTTCACCGCCTCCTTCGCCGCCAGGACGGAGATCGCGCTCTTCTCCGCGATCTTGCCGGCGGCGGTCAGCGCCTCCTCGAGGAGCTTCTTGGCCGGCACGACGCGCGACACGAGCCCCGTGCGCTCCGCCTCCTCGGCTTCCATGAAGCGACCGGTCAGGATCATTTCCATCGCCTTCGCCTTGCCCACGGCACGCGCCAGGCGCTGCGTACCGCCAAGGCCCGGAATGATCCCGAGATTGATCTCCGGCTGGCCGAACCTTGCGGTGTCCGCGGCGAGAATGATGTCGCACATCATGGCCAGTTCACAGCCGCCGCCGAGCGCATAGCCCGCCACGGCCGCGATCACCGGCTTGCGCGTCGCGGCGATGACGTCGGCCTCCCCGGCAAAGAAATTCTCGCTCTTCGCTTCCGCGAAGCTCTTCTCGGACATTTCCCGGATATCGGCACCGGCAGCAAAGGCCTTTTCCGAGCCGGTGATCACGACGGCCCTGACCTTCGGATCGGCATCGGCCTTGCGCAGCGCGTCGGCAAGTTCGCCGAGGAGTTCCGAATTCAGCGCGTTCAACGCATCGGGACGGTTCAACCGGATGAGTTCGACACCGTCTTCGATCTCGGTGATGAGCGTCTTGTAGGCCACGGGCACCTCCTTCGGCTGGGATGAGGGATGTCGGAAGTGGTAGCAGGAGGCCGCGAGGGATCAAGTCATCTTTGGCATAGGGCGCAAAAGAAAGTCGAGCGTCCCGCCTGCACGATCCGTCGCACCCGGCCGGCGCAGCCGGGCGTCACGCAGTGTGCCCCCTCGCGCCCGTAGACGCGGAAGCTGTGCTGGAAATAGCCCAGCTCCCCGTCCGCCTGCCGGAAATCCCTGAGCGAGGAGCCGCCGGCCTCGATCGCCTCCCCGAGCACGTCGCGGATGATCGGGACCAGCCCGGCGACCCGCGCCTTCGCGATGCGCCCGGCCTTGCGCGCGGGATGGATCCCGGCGCGAAACAGCACCTCGCAGACATAGATGTTGCCGAGGCCCGCAACGATGCGCTGGTCGAGCAGCGCGGATTTGACCGGCGTGTTCTTTCCGTCGAAGGCGGCGATCAGATGCGCCTCGGAAAAGGCGTTGCCGAGCGGCTCCGGCCCGAGACGGGCCAGCAGCGGATGGAGCGCCTCCCGCCCCGTCTCCATCAGGTCCATCGCGCCGAAGCGCCGCGGATCGTTGAAGGTGATGCGCGCGCCGTTGTCCATGTGGAACACAACATGGTCGTGTTTCTGTGCCGCCGGATGGTCGTGCACGAATTGCCCGAGCGGATCGCCCGACACCGTCATTCGCCCCGACATCCCAAGATGGATGAGCAGCGTTTCACCCCGATCGAGGTCGGCGAGGATGTATTTCGACCGACGCCGCAGCCGCTCCACCCGCGCCCCCGTCAGCCGCTCCGCCATGTTCAGGGGCAGCGGCCAGCGCAGATCCGGTCGGTTCACCTCCGCCCGCGCGATCTGCGCCCCCGCCATCGACGGCTCGAGCCCGCGGCGAACCGTCTCGACCTCTGGCAATTCCGGCATTTTGATCCTCCGGTGATTTCACATGCGATTGTCACGCCCGGCATGGGGCCTATAAGAAGGGTGAGTTTCGAGAAAGGTTCAAGAGCGATGAGCGAGAACGGCAAGACCACCCATTTCGGCTTCAGGGACGTGGCGGAGGATCAGAAGGCCGGGCTCGTGCACGGAGTGTTCACCTCTGTCGCGTCCAAATACGACGTCATGAATGACGCGATGTCCATGGGCATTCACCGGATCTGGAAAGATGCGATGATGGACTGGCTCGCCCCCAGGCCGGGCCAGAGACTCCTCGACGTGGCGGGCGGTACGGGCGACATTTCCTTCCGCTTCCTCAGACGTGCGCCGGGCGCGCGCGCCGTCGTGCTCGACATGACGGAATCCATGCTGGTCGAGGGGCGCAAGCGCGCCGAGGCCGAGAAGATGGCCGACAGTCTCGACTGGGTGACGGGCGACGCGATGCGCCTGCCCTTCGAGGCCGGCCAGTTCGATGTCTATACGATCTCCTTCGGCATCCGGAACGTGACGCGGATCGAGGACGCGCTGGCGGAAGCCTACCGCGTGCTGCGTCCCGGCGGGCGCCTGATGGTGCTGGAATTCTCCCAGCTCCCGAACCCGATGATGCAGAAGGCCTATGATCTCTATTCCTTCAACGTCATACCCCGGATGGGGCAGGTGATCGCGGGAGATCGCGACAGCTATCAATATCTCGTGGAAAGCATCCGCAAATTCCCCGATCAGGACACATTTGCCAATATGATCCGGGATGCCGGCTTTTCCAAGGTGAAGTATCGTAATTTGAGCATGGGCATCGCGGCGCTGCATTCGGGGTGGAAAATCTGATGCGCGGCCCCCATAACATCTGGCGGCTGGTACGCACGGGCGCGACCATGGAGCGCACCGGCGCGATGCGGGTGGCGATGGACGCGCTCGAGGCACCGAAGGCGTTTCGCCTTCTCGCCCGTGCGGTGGTCTGGCCCGTTCAGTGGCTCGGCTACAGGGGGGACGAAACGGTTCCGCCCGTACCACGCGCTTTGACCGCCTTGGGGCCCGCATATATCAAATTCGGACAGATCCTGTCGACCCGCCCGGACGTGGTCGGCCCCGAACTCGCGGGCCAGTTGCAGATGCTCCAGGACAAGCTGCCGCCCTTCCCCCGCGAGGTGGCGATCCGCACGATCGAGGCAGAGCTCGGCCTGCCTTTGGCCGAGGCCTTTTCCGACGTCTCCGAACCCGTCGCAGCCGCCTCCATCGCCCAGGTGCACAAGGCGGTGCGTGCCGACACCGGGCAGGCGGTCGCGGTGAAGGTGCTCCGGCCGGGGATCGAGCGCGCCTTCCGCAGGGACATCGACGCCTTCTATTTCGCCGCCTGGATGATCGAGAAACTGTCGCCGGCCTCCCGCCGTCTGCGCCCCACCGACGTGATCGCGCATTTCGAGGGGGTCGTGCACGGCGAGCTTGATCTGCGGCTGGAAAGCGCCTCTGCCTCCGAATTCCTTGCCAATACCGCCGGCGACGAAGGGTTCCGCGTTCCAGCCATCGACTGGGCGTTGTCCTCGCGGCGCGTCATGACGCTCGAATGGGCGGAGGGTATCAGCGCCTCGAATATCGAGGAAATCACCGCCGCCGGCCATGATCGCGCGCTGCTCGGACAACGTGTGCTGCAAATGTTCCTGCGCCACGCCCTGCGCGATGGTTTCTTTCACGCCGACATGCACCAGGGCAATCTCAAGATCGCGCCTGATGGCGACATCATCGCCCTCGACTTCGGCATCATGGGCGTGCTCGATGAATATACACGACGTGTTTATGCGGAAATTCTCTACGGTTTCATCAAGAAAGACTACAAACGTGTCGCGGAGGTCCATTTCGAGGCGGGCTATGTGCCGGCCAATCGCGACGTCGACGAATTCGCCCGCGCGCTGCGTGCGGTCGGCGATCCGATCTTCGGTATGGATGCCAGCCGCATCTCCATGGCGCGGCTCCTGTCTTATCTCTTCGAGGTGACCGAACGGTTCGGGATGGAGACGCGGACGGAACTCATCCTGCTGCAACGCACGATGGTCGTGGTGGAAGGCGTTGCGCGCTCGCTCGACCCGCATATCAACATCTGGGAGGTCGCCAAGCCGGTGGTCGAGGATTACATCCGGTCCAATATCGGGCCGAGGGCCCTGACCCGCGATCTCTGGCGCACGGCGCAGGTGCTGGCGCGCTTTGGGCCGAAGCTGCCCCAGCTTGCCGAAGCCGCGCTGATCGCCCAATCCCGACCCGCCGTTCCGGTGGTTCGGCCGGCGCCGCGCTGGTGGGGGATCGCGGTGTTCTTCGCGGGGGCGCTCACGACAGCGCTCGGGACGACGCTGGCGCTCCTGCTGAGCTGATCTCCGCGCGGGCGGCACTGTCATAAGGCGCCTCCCCCGCCGCCGCCTTCCAGGCACAGTAGCAGGCCATCCGCCAACGGAACACGCCTCGCATCGCGCGATATCGCGCCCGCGTCGCGGCGTCCGGATAGGCCGCCAGCACCTGCTCCTCCTCCGCCTCCGCAAGCGGTCCGTCACCATAGACCTGATGCATCGCGGGCGACAGGGCGATCGCAAGGTCCGCGACCGGATCGCCGAGCGCGGGGCACTGCCAATCGACGAAGCGGACATGACGTCCGTCGCGGATCATGTTGGCCGGTGTCGGGTCGCCATGCAGGAAAACCGCCGGCCCAGGCGCATGGTCTTCCGGAGAGGGGACGGAGGCCAGCAGTTCCCGCGCGATCTCCGTTTCGAGCCCTGCAATGAAGTTTCGACCCTGCGCGATCAAGGCCGCGGGGCGGAGATCGAGGCGGCGCAATCCTTTCGGCGGGCTCACCCCATGCAGGCGGGACAGCGCGATCATGGCCGTCCCGGTAACCTTGCCCAGCCTCCTGCCCGGCAGGAAGCGATAGACAAGGCAGGTGCCGGCCGGGGTGTCGAAGCGAGTCACCAGCCTCGGCGCAAGGTCGCGCCCGGAGAGGGCAGAAAGCACATGGGCTTCGGCGGCGCCGTCATTGGGGAACAGTGGATTCGCCCGCGCCACGTCGTAAAGTTTGAAAACGTAATCGCCGCTCGTCCCCCGCGCCCGCCAAAGCCGATTGCTGCGCCCGCCCGCGAGCGGCAGCCACGTCACCGGTCCGAAGAGGCGGCGGGCTTGAACCCGGATGTCTTCGGGCGGCGCGGCAGGATCGGCGGTCGACATGGCAGGCCTCCGGAGTGTTCCTGTGCATATCTAAAGCCCCACCGCCCCACGCTGCAAGTTCTGACCGGATGTTCAGTCGGGATCGCGCAAGGCAGTCACGTCATGCGACGAGATCTCGTTGCCGCCCTCGAGCACGAGCACGATCTCCCCGTCGTCCGCCCGCGCCTCGATGATCCGAGAATAGGTCTCGACCGGGGTCGTCGAGAGATAATCGTCGCCATAATAATTCTCCAGCTCGAAACTGTAGAGCCCGGTCTTGAAGGCCCTGCCTTCGCCGTCGACCCCGGTCCATTCGATGACCGTGTCCGCCGGTTCCATGTCGAGCGTCTGGACGACCTCCCCTGTCGCATCACGGACGACGAGTCGGGCGACGTTGGCCGACCCCTCCCGATCCGCCTTGAGCAGGATCGGACTTCCATCGAACCAGGCCGCGGCTTCGCTGCGGGCCTCCATCCCGACCCATCCGGAGAGCTGCGAGAACCCGAGGAGGCCGAGTTTCGCGGAAAGGTTTTCGAGCAGGTCATTGGTCAGCACCGCCTGCTCCACGGAGGAGAATGTCGCCAGTTGCACCGCATAGTCCGTGGAGTCTATCGGATTGAGAGGATCCTGGTTTTGCAACTGGACCGTCAGCATCTTGAGAAACGTGTCGAAATCCGAACTCAGGGCACCTGACGCAGCCGGCGCGCCGCCAGTTTTCTGACTGGTCGCGGGAGAGGCGGATGGGGCGGAGGAAACGGCATGTGTCATAAAAGCTCCTGTCAGAGGCGAAGGTCCATACTGCTGTCGGTGCCGAGCGAGAGTCGCGCCGGCGTGACGGAAACGGTGTCGGAAATCCCGCCGGTCTCGGCGATCCGGCCGGACTGAAGGCTGTCCCGATCCGAGGGGCGACGCGGCGTGTCGTTGCGGTTGCCCTGGCCAAAGTTCTGGAAGGAGAAACCGCTGTTCTGATACCCGAGCTGCCTGAATTCAGAGCCCAAGACATCAATGTTACGCCGAAGCAAATCGAGCGTTTCGGGGCGTTCCGCCGCCACGACGACCTGGATCGCGCCGGTCTCAGAAAGATGGAACGACAGGCGCACGCGGCCAAGCTCCTTCGGGTTCAGCGTGATTTCGACCGGCCGCTCCGGCAACTCGCGTGCCAGCTCGGCGATCTGGACCGCGACACGGTTCGGCAGGTCCGGCCGCATTTGCGGGATGGGGATGGCGGAAACTTCCGCCTTGCGCTCCGGTGCTCCGGTCGCCGCCATCATCTCACCAGCGGCAGCATCGATTTCGCCGCCGACCGGCGCCTCACGCGATGTGTTAGGCTCCAGCATGTTTGGGCGGTCCAAGGATACGATTCCTTCTCGCAGCATCGGGTCGCCATCGCTCCGCGCCAGCGTCTCGCCCGGCGGATGCCACTCTGGCCGTTCCGTAAGCATGGTTTCCCCGAGCCACGCCGGATCGGGAGTGCTCCGCGCCGGCACCTCACGCAATGGGTGCCGCTCCGGGGGCACGCTTGTCATCGTGCGCGGGGGAGGTTCGACGGCGCCGGTGGCCGACGCGTCACGCAAGGGATGCCGTTCTGCCCCCTCCGGAGGCATACTCTCCTCACCCGGCGCTGGATCGGTGTCGCTCCCGGCGGGTACGTGGCGCGGTGCAGGCCGCTCCAACACGACCAACCGCTCCGGCGGCGAGGTCTCCCCACGTAGTCGCGGGACTGCCGCATGAGGAATCGGAAGTGCCTCCGCTGGCAGATTTTCTACCGATGAAGCTGTCGGACCGTTACTTTCCGCCGGTCCTTCCCTCAGGCTCGCAGGCAGGGGAAACGCCGAAAACGTTGCGGAGGTAGCCAGTCCGAAGGGTGAAGCGGGAGGCTGTACGAGATCCATGGTCGGTGCGGCACCTTCGCGCGTCAGCCCCGACCGCGGATCCTGTGGCAGTCCGTTGCGGTCCTGATCGCCGGCGGGACCGACATCGGATGTCACCACGCCACCGGCGTCCGGCATCCTCGAAGCAGCACCGGCTCCCTGCACGGGCCGGGCAACGGAGGACGAAGCGATCTCCTTCGTCGTCGCGACGAGGTCCGTTCCGCTGCCCTCCGTGGAGACGGCGAAACTGACCGGCGACACCGCGCTGGGCTGAAGCGGGACAGCGGTCGATACAGTCGCAGACGGATGATCCATACGGATAAACTGCCCCTGTTGTTTGGACTGCACGGGCGATGCGACCGCGTTCTCCGGCTCTGACACGGAAACGATGATGTGAGAGGCCACCTGATCACCCTGCCCCGGATACGTCCTCAATGGACCTATGCGCGCCACGTCTCTCCGCTCCGGCCCTTCCTTCAGCCTGTCCACCGCTGCGGACGTCATGCGGGTGTCCGAAGCTTCGGAGGCAGAAATGGCACGGCTATGCGATATCTCCCTCGCCGCCCGATCCGACACATCCGGTGTCATACCAGCCGTCGCGAAGGCATCCTGCATAGAAACAGAATCGGCGCTCCTGTCGCCATGTGGCGCGGGCCGGCGCGGAGATGCGTCAGACGAAACGCGCGGCATCCGTTCCATGTCCGCACCCCTCTGCCCCGCCTGGTCCCGCGGAAGCGATACCGTCATGGCGACGGTCGGCGCAACCGGGGCGCGTTCCTCAGCGGTTTCCTGGACACCGGCGGCCTCTGTCCCACGCTCCTCCCCGTCGGGCCGGCCCGTCTCCGGCAAGGCGCCTGACGGCAGGGGGAAAATTTTCTTCTCGATCAACTCGTCTATCGGCGCCTCTCCGGGTGGCGTCGCAGGCTCCGGCCTCACCACATCGGACAGAAGCGGGGACAGGAAGGTTGCGAATGGTCCCGCCTCCGTCGTGCGTGCCGCCGCTAGGCTCTCCGCACCCGTATCGTCCGCCAACGGCAGGTCTCTCCCGGACAGCACGGGCGTCGTCTCCGCTTGGGTCCCTTCGTCCCAGGACGTCGTCAGCCTCGCCGAAAAGACCTGTGCGAACGGATCCGACCCTGCTCCCGGAGAGATCCCATCCGCAATCGGCAGCACCGGAGCGGCGCGTGCCTGACCTTGGTCCGCAAGGGCGGGAAGGATGAGGAAGCCGGTCATGTTCGTTTGCATTTGTGTACCCGCAGGTTTCTTTGTCGCAGCCCCAGTATCTTCGCCGAGAGTTACCGCTTCTTTACCGGATCGGGGTACGACTCGGGAAAGTGCCTAGGCTCAGGACTTCGGTAACGGGGGCGTCCCAGTCAAGCGGTTTTGCGCACAACAATTGACCCGCCGTAGAGGTTACTTTGATATACTTGGTGCCGGTCCTGGCTTCCTTCGCGGCCTATAGCTGAGATCCTTGGGGAACATGCTTCGGTTCGTGGTCAGCGCGATGGCTGCCAACATGATGCTGGTTCGATGTAATTCCGATGTGCCCATCTCATAGGCGTGCTTGGCAAAAACCAGCGACAGTCCTGACCACGGCATCATCGGAACCACGTCCCTGCGGGACCTCAAAGGCCTGCGATCAGGCAGGCAACGGGTGGGGTGTCATCCTGTTAGGCAGGGTTTGGCGCCGCATCTGATTGGAAGGTTGTGCCATCGACCCAAATCCGATGCAGTATGACAGCGATGCGGCGTGCGAGGGCGACCATCGCAACTTTGCGTCCGCGCCGCTGCACGAGTTGGGCTCCCCACGTTCTCAGCCAAGTCGATCGGCCACGGTTCATCATGACAGTTGCAGCCTGGCACAACGCCCTTCTCAGATTGACATCGCCAGCTTTGGTTATACCACCCGACACGTCCCGTTCACCGGACTGGTTGCGTGAAGGCGTCAAACCAACCCAGGGTCCGACCCTTTTCGAAGACCGAAAGCGGGCCGGATCATCGACCGCAGCACGAAATGTCAGTGCTACGACGACACCGATTCCTGGCATCGACATAAGGCGTTGGCAAACCGGATCATCCCAGGCCAACCGCCGCACGCACTTTTCGAGATCGGCCAGTTCCTGTCGTAGGGACGCTCGGGCCCGCAGCATCGGTTCAGTCGCGGCTTCCAGCATCGGATTGCCATCTGCCAATTCCCGAATGCGTGTCTCGAACTTGCCGCGGGAGATCGCACCGACCTTGAGGCCAAAGTTCCGCAGCAATCCGCGCACCGACATTTCCAGAGCGATCATGTTCTGCTGGATAGCCTTTCGAGCGCCGAGAACTGCCCGGGTTTCCTGAGCAGAGACGGATTTACAGTGAACCGGGCGGAACCAGCCGAGATGAAGAAGGCGTGCAATCCCTTCTGCATCGCGGCGATCCGTCTTGATCGGCATCGCCTTCAACGCTCCTTTCACCTGGCGCGTTTCCATGAGCACCGCTTCCAGTCCAGCTTCGGTCAGCCCTCTGTGCAGCCATTGCGACAGTGGCCCGGCCTCCAGGCCAATCGCTGCGATACTGCCGTCAAGTTCGTCCAACCAATGCGCCAAAGCTTCCGGTTCACTTTCAGTCTCCGCCTCTTTGACGATCTGGCCATGCTCGCTGACCACACAAACTGCGGTCTTCGCCAACGACACATCCAATCCAATAAATAGCTTCATCCCGTCATCCTCCATCTGGGTTCAATACGGGAATGGCGACAGCGCGGTGCTGATCTGACAAGTGGCAACGGTCGTGCGTGACGCAGGCCCCGTTACAGCATCTCATAGCCAGAAAAGGACGGTTGCGGCGAGGGCGATGGCTGAGAGAAAAACCTTCGGGCACCTGTCGTAGCGGGTTGCAACGCGCCTCCAGTCCTTCAGTCTGCCGAACATGATCTCGATCCGGTTGCGGCGCTTGTAGCGTCGCCGATCGTATCGGACTGGTGTCTTCCGTCCCTTTCGGCCCGGGATGCAGACCCGCAAGCCCTTGTCTTGCAGACTTTCTCTGAGCCAATCGGCATCATAGCCGCGATCGCCGAGAAACCACTTCGCAGGTGGGAGATCGCGCAGCATCGCCCGTGCGCCGGTATAGTCGCTCACTTGGCCCGCGGACATGAAGAAGCGCAGGGGGCGGCCCTCGCCGTCAGTGACCGCGTGGAGCTTTGTGTTCATTCCGCCTTTCGTTCGGCCGATGAGGCGTCCGCGCCCCCCTTTTTTGCTCGCAGGCTGGATGCCGTGCGATGCGCCTTCAGGTAGGTTGCATCGATCATGATGGTCTCGGGCTCAGGGGCCTCCGCGGCCAGCCCCTCGAAGATCCTGGCAAAGACACCGAGCTCGCTCCATCGCTTCCAGCGGTTGTAGAGCGTCTTTGGAGGCCCATACTCCGAAGGCGCGTCACACCACCTCAAGCCGTTGCGATTGATGAAGATAATGCCGCTCAGGACACGACGATCATCAACGCGAGGGCGCCCATGGCTCTTTGGGAAGAAGGGCCGAAGGCGCTCCATCTGCGCCTCCGTCAACCAGAACAAGTTGCTCGTCATATCGGCCTCCTTGCGGAGCCGTGAATCACGACAAGCCCGACAAATCAATGGGTCCTGAGCCTAGGTGAAAGCCTTCACGTCCTGATGCAGGCCGGGGAGCGGCAGATCACGGCTCATCTGCCACCGGGGCCGTCGCTGCGCTTCACGCCGGGCGAGCGTGTCGGCATCGCGTTCCGCGACGGCGAACGGGTGGTGGTGCGATGAGTGACGAAGTTACGCACGCCGCGACGCCGCGCTGGCTCGGGCTCTGGCCCGCAGCGATGCTCTGCTTGTTCTTCCTCGTCCCCTTCTGCATCATGCTCGCGGTTTCTGTCGCCCACCGCGATGTGAGCGGGTTCTACGAATGGGGCTTCGAACCGGACAGCTACGCCCGCTTCCTCTCGGCCTTTTTCGGCAAGGTCATGGCCGTGTCCCTCTCGGTCTCGCTCGCCGCAGCGGCGATCTGCGTCGCGCTCGGCTTTCCCTTCACGGTGTTTCTCGCCTCGATGGGACACAGGACCCAGACGCGAATCCTCGTCGTGCTGCTCTCCGTCCTCGCACTGTCCGAAGTCATCATCGGTTTTTCCCTCTCCACGCTCCTGTCCCGGACCGCCGGGGTCGGCAACCTGTTCCACTGGTTCGGTCTCGTCTCCGACCCGCGCGCCTACACGCCCTCGCTCTTCGCGCTCGTGACCGGGCTGTGCTATATCGGCTTTCCCTTCGCCGTGCTGGTGCTCTACCCGCCCGTCTCTCGGCTCGATCCGGAGATCGTCGAGGCCGCGCGTGTCATGGGCGCCTCCGGCCCGCGCGCGTTCTTCGGAGTGATCGTGCCGAACCTGCGCGGCGCGATCGTCGGCGCCTTCATCCTCGTCTTCGTTTTCACCCTTGGCTCCTACCTGTTGCCGCAGCTTCTCGGGCGATCCGAGCACTGGACCCTGTCCGTGCACATCACGGACCAGGCGATCTACCAGTCGAACCTGCCCTTCGCCGCCGCGATGTCCGTGTTTCTCATGCTGGTCGCCCTGGCGCTCGTCGGCCTCGCCTCGCTGGCAGGCAGAGACAGGGGGGCGGCATGACGCGGATGCTGAAGACCACCTACGTGTTCGTGATCCTCGCCCTGCTCGTCGCGCCGCTCGTGGTGGTGGCCGCGGTGTCGCTCAACGGACCGCAGACGCTGCGCTTCCCGCCGGTCGATCCGTCGCTGCGCTGGTACGGCGAACTGTTCCGGCAGGACGAATGGCTCGTGCCGCTGCGCCACTCCCTTGTCATCGCCGCCTGCGCGGCCGCCCTCGCTGTCGCCGTCGCCCTGCCGCTTGCCCTTTTTGCCTGGCAGAGGCGCGGACCCGCGGTGCGTGTGCTCGCCGGCATCGGCCTCGCGCCTTTTGCCTTGCCGCCGGTGATTTCCGCGCTGGGTTTCATGATCTTCTGGATGACGCTCGGCGGCTACGGCCGGATCTGGGCGACGATCGTCTCCCACGGGATCTTCCTCGTCACCCTTCCGTTCGTCACCGTCTCGCTCGGGCTCAAGGGGATCGACAAGTCTCTGATCGAGGCCGCGCGGGTCATGGGCGCCGGGCGCTGGAACGTCTTCCGGACCGTCCTGCTGCCGTTGCTCGTGCCCTATATCGTCTCGGGCTATGCCTTCGCCTTCGTGCTGAGCCTCAACGAATACATCATCGCCTATATGGTCGCAGGCTTCACCGTGGAAACCCTGCCGATCAAGATCTTCAATGCCCTGCGCTACGGCTATACGCCGATCCTCGCCGTGGTCTCGGTAATCTTTGCCGTTCTGTCCGCTCTGATCTTCGGCCTGATCGGCCGGTTCGGAAACCTGCCGCGGCTTCTGGGGGCCGAAAGGAGCAATCGTGACTGACAAGCACCTCCCCGCCATGATGAAGGCCGCGCTCTGCGATGCGCCCGGCGCGCCGCTGCGTATCGCGGAGATTGCGGTGCCCGTCCCCGGTCCAGGACAGTATCTCGTGCGGCTCGAGTCCTGCGGCATCTGCCATTCCGACCTGCATGTGCAGCGCGGTGAGGAACCGCTGCCGCCGGAGGCATTTCCCCTCTTGCTGGGGCATGAGGGGATCGGCCGGATCGTCGCGGGGGAGGGGCCTCTGCCGCACGGTACACGGGTCGGGCTGCCGTGGCTCTACGAGACCTGTCTTGCCTGCGATCCCTGTCTCACCGGGCGGGAGACCTTCTGTCCGCATCAGAAGGCCCGTGGCCTCGATGCCTTCGGAGCCTTCGCGGAATATGCGCTCGTCGAGGCCGCCTTCGCGACCAGGATACCCGAGGGCATCGACCCGGTGGCGGGTGGACCGCTCCTTTGTGCGGGCCTCACCGCATGGTCGGCGCTCGAGCGGTGCGACGTGCATGCCGGCCAGCGGCTTCTGGTCATCGGTGCGGGCGGGCTCGGTCAGTATGCCATCGCCATCGGCCTTGCGCGCGGGCTGAAGGTGGCCGTGGTCGAGCCGGATGCGGAGAAACGTGCGGAGGCCCGGCGTCACGGCGCCTCCCTCGCCGTCGGTCCGGGACGCGCGGACACGATCCGCGACTGGGGCGGGGCCGATATCACGCTGAATTTCGCACCGACGCCGAAGGTCTGGGATCTGATCGCCGCCGTCGCCAATCCGCTGAGCCAGATCGTCGCCGTCGCGCTCGTCCATGATCCCGTGCCGCTGTCGATGATGTGGCTCATCAACGGCGGCCACCGGGTCACGGGATCCTCCGTCGGCACCCGTGCCGAACTGCGCGCCTTTCTCGATTTTGCCGCGGATCATCCGTTTTCCGTGCCTGTCGAGGTCCTTCCCTTCGAGGAGGTCGGAACCGGTCTCGAACGCCTCGCGCGCGGGGAGGTGCGGGGCCGGCTCGCGCTGCGGTTCGGGGCGGAGGCCTGAGCGCTACATCCGGCTCCACTGATCGGCCAGGATCCACAACGTGCCGCCGACCATGAGCAGGACGATGAGCGCGGTGAAGAGGACGAGCAACAGGTCGTCACGGTGGGAGCGGCGAATGTCGATGTGCAGGAAATAGTGGAAATGCGCCGCGATCTGGATCAGCGCGAGGCCGGCGATACCCGGCATGAGCACCCCGGAAGAAAGCCCGCTCCAGGCGACGAGCGCGAAGGCGAGAGCGGTGGTGACGAGCGTGACCGCCGCGCCCGTCAGGTAGCGCCGCCGTTCCCGCGCGCGCCCGACGTCTTCGCTTTCCGGGGGGCGGCGGGTCATGCGATCACCCCGAACAGGTAGGCGAAGGAAAAGATGCCGACCCAGACCACGTCGAGCAGGTGCCAGTAGAGGCCGAAGCGCATGAGCCGCAGCTTCACCGGTCGCCAGGCGCCGAAGAGGGTGCGCTGGATGCCGAGCACGACCATCCAGACGAGGCCGCCGGCGATGTGAAGCCAGTGGATGCCTGTCAGCAGGAAATAGGCGGACAGGAACCCGCTGCGGGTCGGCGGGGCGGATTTCGTGACGGCGAGTTCATGAAAGTCCCTTGCCTCGAGCCCGAGGAAC
The DNA here is from genome assembly GCF_000819565.1 of Celeribacter indicus. Lineage (NCBI taxonomy): Bacteria > Pseudomonadati > Pseudomonadota > Alphaproteobacteria > Rhodobacterales > Roseobacteraceae > Celeribacter > Celeribacter indicus. Next base: position 4,514,062 of record NZ_CP004393.1, on the reverse strand, counting down.
AGAAGGCCCAGGACGCCGGTGAGACCGAGCCAGAGCGCAAGTCCGCGCGCGTCGTCGTCATATTTGACGCGCAGCATTGCGAGCCCGACCGTGAAGCTCGAGGCGAGCAGGGTGAGGGTCTGGAGGAACGGCATCCTCAGCTCGAACAGATCCGCGGGACCAGGACCGCCGCCGGTGCCGTGAATGGACATCGAGGCATAGACCGCAAGCAGCAGCGCGAAGAGCACGAGGTCGGCCATGAGGAACACCCAGAAGCCGAAGATCGTCGCCTCCGCCTCCAGATGCGTTCCGGGATCGGTGCCGTGAAGGTTGAGGCCGGGATGGAGGTTTCCGTTCATGTCGGCCTCTTCGCGAGACCCGTGTTGCGGGCGCTCGTCTCTCCGTGGCGATCGACGGGGCTGGCCGCGGAGATTTGATCGTGCCAGGCGGCCAGATTTGCCTCGATCCGTGCCACCGGGATCCGTTCCATCGTGTCGCGCCGGAAACTGTGGCCGATCCAGGCCATGATGCCTGCTGACGTGGCGACCACCGCGAGCCACCAGATATGCCAGGTCAGGCCGAAGCCCGTGAGGAAGGCGGCAAGTCCGATCAGAGGAGCTGCGGCGGACCGTGCGGGCATTTCGATGGCGGCGACCGGGCCCGCGCGATCATAGGCGATGCCCTGGGCCTTGTCCTGCCAGAACGTGTCCTGCCCGCTCACCTGCGGCCGGCGGGCGAAGTTGTAGTCGGGGGCCGGGCAGGGCAGAGCCCATTCGAGACTGCGCCCGTCCCACGGATCGCCGACCGGCACGGCAAGCGACGCGCGTCGGGCGACGCTGCGCCGGATCTGCACGATCAGTGCCGCGAAGCCCCCCGCGACGAACAGCGCCCCCAGTCCGGCGGCATGGAGCCAGGGTGTGAAATCCGCGTCGTGCCAGATCGCGACACGCCGGGGCGCGCCCATGAGCCCGAGGATGTAGAGCGGCAGGAAGGCGAGATGGAAGCCGAGGAAGAACAGGAAGAAGGCGACGATGCCGAAGCGCTCCTCGAGCCGGAAGCCGAAGGCTTTCGGAAACCAGAACTGCATTCCGGCGATCATGCCGAAGAGCAGGCCGGGGATGAGCATGTTGTGGAAATGCGCGACGAGGAACAGGGAGTTGTGGACCGCGAAATCGACGGGGGGATTGGCGAGGATCACGCCGGTGACGCCGCCGATCACGAAGGAGAAGATGAACCCCGCCGCGAACAGCATCGGCGCGGTAAAGCGGATGCGCCCGCGCCACATGGTGAGCAGCCAGTCATAAACCTTCACCCCGGTCGGAACGCCGATCAGCATGGTGGCGATGCCGAAAACGGCATTGAGTGGGTCGGTCTGGATCAGATGTGCCGACTGCCGCGCGGCCACCTCGCCTTCCGGGGCCAGCAGGCCCCGCGCCGGCAGGCAGCCTGTCAGCAAGACGCTTGCCACGCAGAGGCCGATCACCAGCCGCCCGCGGCCGAGGCGCCGGGCCTGGCTGTCGCGTGGCGATAGCGGATCTGCGTCCCGGAGCGTCTTCACGTCACTGTCCCCGGCAAGTCTGGCGTCGTCATTCATTCGCTGCTGAAGATCATCCTTCGCGAAGAAGCTGTTTCACGCCGGTCGAATGTCAAACGCCGGCGGGCCGGAACAATTGGAGAGGCGATCCGTTGACCCGCAAACGCCCCTCGCAGGGGCAAAGGAGTTTTCCATGCGCAAGCCCTCCCCCCGGACCCGCCAGCACGATGCCGAAACCCAGGATCCCGACACGCCGTTCTACGACGCCCCGACCGGCGGCTGGGGTTCGGTGAACAGCCTGAGGCGGAACTTCGCGGAGGCCGCACCGCAGGGCGACGTCTTCGAGGTCCTGGCGCGGCACAACAAGCCCGGCGGCGTGATGTGTTCCTCCTGCGCCTGGGCAAAGCCAGCCACTCCGCATACGGCCGAATTCTGCGAGAACGGCGCGAAATCGGTGATGTGGGAACTCGACCGCCGCCGCGCCGATCCCGATTTCTTTGCCGCGCACACCCTGGCCGAGCTGCGAGGCTGGCCCGACCACGATCTGGAAAAGGCCGGCAGGATCACCGAACCGATGCGCTACGACGCCGAAAGCGATGCTTATCGCCCGGTCGACTGGGACACCGCCTTCGAGGAGATCGGCGCGGAACTCTCAAAGCTCGCGCCGAAGGAAGCGGTGTTCTATTCCTCCGGCCATGCCGGGCTGGAGACCTCCTATCTCTATGCGCTTTTCGCCCGTGCGATGGGCCACCAGAACCTGCCGCAATCGTCGAACATGTGCCACGAGACGACCAGCGTGAACCTCAAGAACACCATCGGCACGCCCGTCGGCACCTGCACGCTCGAGGATTTCGACCATTGCGACGCGATCTTCTTTTTCGGGCAGAACACCGGCTCGAACAGCCCGCGTTTCCTGCACACGCTGAAGGCTGCGGTAAAGCGCGGCTGCAAGATCGTGACCTTCAACCCGCTGCGCGAACGCGGGCTGATCGAATTCGTCGATCCGCAAAATCCGGTGCAGATGACGGTGGGTAAACCGACCAGGATCTCGGATCACTATTACCAGCTGCGCCCCGGCGGCGATGTCGCGGTCCTCGCGGGGCTGATGAAATGCGTGCTCGCCGCAGAGGAGGCCGCGCCCGGCACAGTGCTCGATCACGATTTCATCGCGGATCACACGACCGGCTTCGCGGAACTGGAGGCGGCGCTCGTCGCCCTGAGTTGGGAGGAGATCGAGCGTCAGTCGGGCCTGGCCCGCGCGATGATCGAGGAGGCGGCGGGTGTCTATCTGGCGGCCGAGAAGGTCATCGGCATCTATGGCATGGGTCTCACCCAGCATGTCAACGGTTGGCTCAATCTGGGGATGTATTGCAATTTCCTCATGCTGCGCGGCAATATCGGCCGCCTCGGCGCCGGGATCTCGCCCGTGCGCGGCCATTCGAACGTGCAGGGGCAGCGCACCGTTGGCATCGGAGAGAAGTCCTCCCATATGCCCGCGGACAAGCTCCGAACGCTCTTCGACATCGAGCCGCCGGAGGAGGACGGGATGAACGCGGTCGAGGCCTGCGAGGCGCTGCTCGAGGGCCGGATGAAGGCGCTGATCTCCCTCGGCGGCAACCTCGTGCGCGCCCTGCCCGACCGCGCGCGCATGGAAGAGGCCTGGCCGAAGATGCGGCTCACCGTCTATATTGCGACGAAGCCCAACCGCTCGCATCTCACGCCCGGCGAGGTTTCCTATCTTCTTCCCTGTCTCGGGCGCACCGACGAGGACATCCAGGCCACCGGCAGGCAGGCGATTTCGATGGAGGACACGTTTTCGCATATCTACGGTTCCGTCGGCCGGGCGGAACCTGCCTCGGAACATCTGAAATCCGAAACCGACATCGTCGCCGGAATCGCCAAGGCGACCTTGCCCGAGAATCCGAAGCTGAAATGGGACGATTGGGTGGCCGATTACGGCCTCGTGCGCGACCTGATCGAGCAGACATTTCCCGACGATTTCGCCGGTTTCAACGAACGGCTGTTCCAGCCCGGCGGCTTCTACCGCGGCAATCCGGCGCGCGAGCGCATCTGGAAGACGGAGAGCGGCAAGGCACAGTTCACGACGCCGACGACGCTCAGCGCGCTCGGTGACTCGCCGGAGGGTGCGGATGTGATGACGCTCGTCACCCTGCGCTCGAACGACCAGTTCAACACCACGATCTACGGCTATCGCGACCGCCTGCGCGGGCTCGAGGGCAGTCGTATGGTGATGCTCGTGAACCGCGACGAGATGGCGCGTCTCGGACTCGGGGAAGGGGAGACGATCAGCCTGCGCTGTGCCATCGAAGATGGGGTGGAGCGCAGGGTGGAGGGACTGGTGGTGACGCCCTACGACCTGCCGGAGGGCTGCGTTGCGGGCTATTATCCCGAGCTCAACCCGCTCGTGCCGCTGGCCTATCACGAAAAGAACTCGAAGACGCCGGCCTACAAGGGGACTCCGGTGCAGATCCTGCGTTCGTCCGCGGCCTGACCTCGGTCACAGGATCGCGAGCCGGATCGCGTAGGCAACCGCCCCCACCGCGGCGACGCCTGCGATCCACAGCAGCGCGAACCAGCCGATCCTCATGGCCCAGCGTCTCAATGGTAACCCTCGTCGGGATTGATCTTGCCGCGGAACACCCAATAGGCGTAGGCGGTATAGGCGAGGATGATCGGCACGAGGACGAGCGTGCCCACGAGGGCGAATTTCAGGCTGTCGTCGGGCGCGGCGGCCTCGACGATGGTGAGGTGGGGCGGCACCATCATCGGATAGAAGCTGATCCCGATCCCCACGAAGGCCAGCACGAAAAGCGACAGCGACATGAGGAACGGCCAGAGTTCGTCCCCGCGCGTGAGTCCGATCCACAGACGCGCCGCTGCCAGCAGGACGAGAAGCGGCACCACATAGGAATAGGCCGCCGCCGGGAAGGTGAACCAGCGCGTCCAGTATTCCGCGTTCAGGAACGGGGTGAAGACGGAAACGAGGCCGAGAAAGGCGAGGGTCGCCACGGAAAGCGGCTTTGCAAGCCCGCGCATATGCGCCTGGACCCGGCCGACGAGCTTGAGATTGAGCCAGGTCGCCCCGAGAAGGGCGTATCCGACCGGCACGGCGATGGCGGTCAGCACCGAGAAGGGCGTGATCCAGTCGAAGGGCCCTGCGGCGGCGGCGCGGCCGGACATCTCGATCCCCTGCACGAGCCGTCCGAGCGCGAAGCCCTGCATCATCGCCGCCGCGAGCGAACCGCCGAAGAAGGCGTGGTCCCAGATCCGCTTCCACCGCACCGTGCGCCAGCGGTATTCGAAGGCGACTCCTCGGAAGATCAGCGCAAGCAGCATGACGATGATCGGGATGTAGAGCGCGGGCATCACGACGGCATAGGCCAGCGGGAACACCGCGAAAAGCCCGCCGCCGCCGAGCACCAGCCAGGTCTCGTTGCCGTCCCACACGGGGGCGACGGAATTCATCATCTGGTCCCGCTCCGCCTCGTCGCGTGCCAGCGGGAACAGGATGCCGACGCCGAGGTCGAAGCCGTCGAGCACGACATAGGTGATGACGGCAAAGGCGATGATCCCCGCCCAGATGAAGGAAAGCTCAAGTCCGAACATCTTTCATTCCTCCCTGTCGTCGGGGTCTTCGGCGGGGCCGGGGGTGATGCCCGCCGTGCGGATCGGCCCGTCGCGCAGCCCGAGCCGCGCCGTGCCCGGTGCGGTCCGCATCATTCGAAGCAGGTAATAGGTGCCCGCCCCGAAGACGAAGAAATAGACGACGATGAAGGCGACGAGCGATGTCGCGACCGTGCCGGCGTCGAGTGGCGAATGGCTCTCGGAGGTGCGCATATGGCCGTAGACGGTCCAGGGTTGCCGTCCCACCTCCGTGGTGATCCAGCCGGCGAGGACCGCGATGAACCCCGTGGGACCGAAGAGTATCGCCACCCCGTGCAGCCAGCGGGTGTCGTAGAGCCGCCCGCGCCAGCGCGCCCAGAGCCCCCAGAGGCCGAGCCCGAGGAAGCCGAAGCCGAGCGCGACCATCACGCGGAAGGACCAGAACACGATGGCGACCGGGGGCTCCTCGTCGTCGGGAATGGTGTCGAGCCCGTCGAGCGGCGCGTTCAGGTCGTGCCTGAGGATGAGGGAGGAGAGTTTCGGGATCTGGATCGCGTATCTCATCTCTCCCGCCGCCTGGTCGGGAATGCCGAAGAGGATGAGCGGCGCGCCCTCCGGATGACTTTCGAAATGCCCCTCCATCGCCATCACCTTTGCCGGCTGATGTTCGAGCGTATTGAGCCCGTGCTGGTCGCCCGCGAGGATCTGGATCGGGGCGACGAGGACGAGCATCCACATCGCCATGGAGAACATCATGCGCGCGCCGTGATTGGCCCGGTCGCGCAGCAGGTGGTAGCCACCCGCCCCGCCCACCACAAGCGCGGTGGTGAGATAGGCGGCGAGCACCATGTGCACGAGCCGGTAGGGGAAGGAGGGAGAAAAGACGATGGCCCACCAGTCGACGGGAACGAACTGCCCGTTCTCCGCGATGTCGAACCCCACCGGCGTGTGCATCCAGCTGTTCACCGACAGGATCCATGTGGCGGAGATCAGCGTGCCGATCGCCACCATCAGCGTCGCGATCATGTGCAGCCCGTCCCCCACGCGGCTGCGCCCGAAGAGCATGATGCCGAGGAAGCCCGCCTCGAGGAAGAAGGCGGTGAGCACCTCATAGGCCATGAGCGGCCCGATCACCGGCCCGGCGCGGTCGGAAAAGACCGACCAGTTGGTGCCGAACTGGTAGGACATGACGATGCCGGAGACGACGCCCATGCCGAAGGCGACGGCAAAGATCTTTTTCCAATGGTCGAAAAGCTCGAGGAAGACGTCGCGCCGCGTGGTCAGCCACAGACCGTTGAGCACCGCGAGATAGCTGGCAAGCCCGATCGAAAAGGCCGGGAAGATGATGTGAAACGACACGGTGAAGGCGAACTGGAACCGTGCCAGCAGTTCGGCATCGAGCATGGCATCCCCCGGCTATGCGTTTCCCTCTCGGGCCGGCGACCGGATCCGCGTGGCGGCGGCGTGGTGCCTCCCGCGGATCTCCTTGCCGGTCGAATTAGGGCGCGCGCGCGGAGGGTCCACCTTTCCGCGATGCGACAAACCGGCGCGCCGGCCTCTCCGGTCCGCCGCGCGGAACAATCCCACGGTGCCCGTGTTGCTACTGCACAGGCGCGGCGGGTTTCGGTCCGGCGCCCGCGTTCAGGAAAAAGGAGGCTCATCTTGGATCTCGGACTTCAGGGCAAGCTTGCCGTCGTGACCGGTGCGTCTTCGGGGATCGGCCGGGCGACTGCGCGTGCGCTGGCGGCGGAAGGCGCGCGGCTCGTCCTGTCCGATCTGGGGGCGGAGGCGCTCCGTCGCGGAACGGAGGACGTGCCGAACGTGCTCGAACGCGTCGCCGCCGACCTCACCCGCGAGAAGGGTGCCGCTGCGATCGCGCGTGCGGCCCGCGCCAAGGGCGGAGCCGATATCCTCGTGGAGGCCGCGGGGATCACCGGGGAGAAGGGCGATCCCTTCGCGATGACGGACGCCGCCTTCCGCGATTGCTTCGAGACGAATTTCCTTGGTCCCGTGCGCCTCGCCCGCGCGCTCGTCGGACCGATGGCCGAACGCGGCTGGGGACGGATCGTGTTCATCGTGTCCGAGAACGCGGTCCAGCCCTATCCGGAGGAGGCGGTCTATAACGCCTCGAAAGCCGCCTTGCTCAACTTCACCAAATCCGCCGCCCTGGCCTACGGGCCGAAGGGCGTGCTCGTCAATGCGGTGGCGCCCGCCTTCATCGAGACACCGATGACCGAGGGGATGATGCGACAGCGGGCCGGGGAGCGCGGGGAGACCGTCGAGGAGGCGGTCGACAGCTTTCTGAAGGAAGAACGCCCCTATCTCACCCTTGATCGCCGCGGCCAGCCCGAGGAGGTCGCCGCCGTCATCGCGCTGCTGTGTTCGGAGCGGGCCTCCTTCGTCAGTGGCGCGTCCTACCGGGTCGACGGCGGATCCGTCGCCGCAATGAACACCTGAGCTGCCGCTCATTTCCAAGCGCAAAAGGAGACGTCCATGACCGACAAACCCGACATCCCGCCGCAACACCAGGACAGCATGCCGGCCGACGAATACAAGATGCACCCCGCCCCGGATTACACGCCGCGCCATGCCGGAACCGGAAAGCTCAAGGGCAAGGTGGCATTCATTTCCGGCGGCGACAGCGGCATCGGTCGGGCCGTGTCCGTGCTCTTCGCCCGCGAAGGGGCGAAACTCGCCATCGCCTATCTCGAGGAGGATCGCGACGCCGAGGAGACGAAGCGCATCGTCGAAGAAGAGGAAGGCGGCGAAGCGCTCCTGATCCGCGGCGATCTCGGCAAACGCGATCATGCCTTTTCCGCCGTCGCGCAGACGGTCGAGCGCTTCGGACAGCTCGACATCCTCGTCAATCACGCCGCGCTGCAATGGGAGGATGGGGATTTCGCCAACGAACCCGAGGAGCGGCTGCGCCGGATCATGGAGACGAACATCCTCGCTCCCATGTTCTGCACCCAGGCGGCGCTCCCGCATCTGAAGGAGGGCGGCGTGATCATCAACACGAGCTCGGTGAATGCCTTCAAGGGTAACGACACGCTGATCGCCTATTCCACGACGCGTGGCGCGACCCTCACCTTTTCCCGCTCGATGGCGAAGAACCTGATGGACCGCGGCATCCGCGTGAACGCGGTCGCGCCGGGGCCGATCTGGACGCCCTTCATCCCCGGTTCCATGCCGGAGGAGAAGGTCGAGGGTTTCGGCAGCCAGGCGCCCATGGAGCGGCCCGGCCAGCCCTGGGAAGTGGCGACGGCCTATCTCTTCCTCGCGTCGTCCGACGGAAGCTATTATACGGGACAGACCCTGCATCCCAACGGCGGAAAGATCGTCGGCGCCTGATGGTGCAAACCATGGGAGCGGGAGGCGCATTGCGCGCCTGCTCCCAGACCTTTCCGCCGTTTCCGGACAGCTCAGGCGATCAGCGGATCGTCCGGCGCGGAGAGCGGCCAGCCGGCGGAGAATTCGTCCTTCGGCCATTCGAAGGACGGAAGGGTGCGATCGAGTCCGGCGAGGAACTGCTTGCTCCAGCGGCGGACATCCGTGTCGCGCACCGCCTGGATGCAGCTCTCATAGCGATCCACCCGCTCCTCAAGGGGCATGTCGAGCGCTACTGCGATGGCGCGCGCGATGTCCGCTTCGTCATAGGGGTTGACGAGCAACGCATCAGTCAGGTCCTCCGCCGCACCGGCGAAGCGCGACAGGATCAGCACGCCGGGATCATCCGGCTGCTGCGCGGCGACATATTCCTTGGCCACGAGATTCATCCCGTCCGCGAGCGAGGTCACCAGACAAGCGCGCGCGTGGCGATAGATCCGCGCCAGCCGACTGCGGTCGACGGCGCGATGGATGTAGCGGATCGGCGTCCAGTCGAGTTCGGCATAGGCACCGTTGATATGGCCGGAGATCTCCTCGAGCTCCCGGCGGATGTCCTGATAGGCCTGCACCGCTTCCCGCGTGGGCGGCGCGATCTGCACGAGGCAGGGACGCCGTTCCGGATCGGTGCGTTCCTCGAGATAGCGGGCGAAGGCGTTGAAGCGGTTGGGCAGACCCTTGGAGTAATCCAGTCGATCGACGCCGATCAGGTATTCCTCCGGCGCATCGCGGCGGAAGGGGCTTTCCTCCGATCCTTCCGCATCGCGCGCGAAGGTCTCCGTGTCGATCCCGATCGGGAAGGCACCGAGGCGCACGATCTTGTCCTCGAACTTCACCGTTCCGTCCGTCATGAACTCGGCACGGGGATCGGCGCGGAACATTTCCAGACAGCGGGCCGTGTCGGCGCGGGTCTGGAAGCCGACGAGATTATAGCTGGCGAGCCAGCGGGCGAAATCGCTCGGTTTCGGCAGCACGGCCAGGTCGGTGAGCGTCGGAAAGGGGATGTGCAGGAAAAATCCGATCCGGTTCGTCACGCCGAGTCTGCGCAGCGCCTGCGCCAGGGGAAAGAGGTGGTAGTCGTGTACCCAGAGCACGTCATCCGCCTCGAGCACCTTCGCGATGGCCCGCGCCAGCCGCGCGTTGACCGCGCGATAGGCCGCCTCGAAATCGGGATCGAGATCGACGAGATCGCCCCGGCGATGGCAAAGCGGCCAGAGCACCGAATTGGAAAATCCGAGGTAATAGTCGTGCTGTTCCGTCTCGGTGAGGGTGAAGGCGAGCCGGACATAGGGATCGCGCCCGATCACCTCGAGGGCCTCGCTCGCCTCTCCCGGTTCCGGTCCCGCGCCGATCCAGACGCCTCCGCGCTCCGCGAGCGCGTCATGAAGCGCCACGACCAGCCCGCCCGATGGGGCCTCGCCCGTGGGGATTCGGTTGGATACGACCAAGAGTCTGCCAGGCATCAAATTTTCTCCGGGATATGCTGTCGCAGCGTCGCGGGGGATGCGCCACATGAACCCTGATCAACCATTGTCCGGCGGATCCGTTCCCGCGCCCGCGCATTCCGTCTCCCGATGCGCGGGACTTCGCGCAGGCCGCAGGGTCAGTCCGACAGGGTGGCGCGCAGCCAGTCATGCGCCTGTTGCATCCGGTCTACCCGGTAGCGGGCGGCCGTCTCCACCGTCCCGATCCGCAGCCCGAAACCACCGAGATCCTGCGCCGCGACGAACCCGTCCTCATCGGTCACGTCATCGCCGATCATCACCGGGATGCGGTCGCGAAACGGTGCCTCCTCCATCAGCCGCCGCAGGGCAGTGCCCTTGTCGACGCCCGCAAGCGCGACCTCGCTGACCTTGTTGCCATGCAGCGCACGCAGCCCCTCCGATGCGGCGGCCGAATCCACCGCGCCGCGGCAGGCGGCTTCGAGGTCGTCGCGTCCGCGATAATGCAGCGCGAGCGCACCCGGCTTGCGCTCGAGCAGGAGATCGTGCCGCGCGGCGAAATCCGCGAGGGTATCGTGCGGCGCCGTCAGCGCCGCGCCGGGCGCGGTCTCTTCCACCGTCCCGTCGGCGCGCTTGATCTCGAGTCCGTGGGAGCCTGACATCCACACCGCCGGATCGCCCGTCACGCTGCGCAGGTTCTCGAGCGCGCGGCCGGAGATCATCGCGACGGCCCCTTCCGTGCGCTCGATCAGCGCCTCGACGAGACGGAGTGTCTCCGGCGCCACGACGACGTCCTCGGGCCGCGAGACGATGGGCGCCACCACCCCGTCGAAATCGAGAAACAGCGCATGGTTTCCCCAGGCGAGGGGCAGCGGGGGATGGCAGGGCAGGTCTGGCATGGGCGATACTCGGTCGTTTCGGGATCTGCACGGCAAGCTAGCGCGCCGCCGCCGGCTGCGCAGGGGGAGGGGGCAAAAAGGCTGCAGGACGGCGTGGAACATTCCCGCCGATGACCATGTTGGTCTCCCAGTCGAAGTAAGAGTGACGCGCGGACGCTCCATGAGGCCGATGCGCAAAGGGAGAACAATCATGACCACAGCAGAGACCGGCCAAACAGAGGGCTCGGGGTCCGATATGGCCAGGGCGGCCAAATCGCTCCGGGACGACCTGTCCGCGAAGACACAGGAAACCGCCGGAGAGGTGCGCGAACGCCTGTCCGACGCAGCGCATGACCAGAAGGCGCATCTGGCCGAGGAGGGGGCGTCCATTGCCGCCTCGTTGCGCAAGGCCGCCGAGGACATGCGGTCGGGATCGCCGCAGGAGCGCACGATGGCCCAGATCGCAGACAGCATCGCGGACGCGTCCGAGACGGTGCGCGACAAGGACTTTGGCGAGATGGCCCGCGACCTCTCCGGCTTCGCGCGCCGCAATCCGCTCGTCTTCCTCGGGGGAGCGATGCTCCTCGGGGCGACCGCCGCGCGTTTCGCCAAGGCGAGTGCGCGCAATCCGCGCCTGTCCGCCGGCTCCTACGGATCCTCCTCGCGGGAGGCGTTCGGGTCCAGGCCGGGCAGCGCCGCGACCACGCCGGGCGAACCGGCCGCGACAACGAAGGAGGCCCGCCCATGACCCCCGATCAGGATCCCCGGAGCGAAAGCACCGCCTCGCTGTTCACGAGCGCCCTCAACCATATCAGCGGCCTGTTGCGCAAGGAGGTCGATCTCGCCCGTGCCGAGGTGAATGAAAATCTCAGGAGCGCGGCGGGAGGCCTTGGCCTGATCGTCGGCGCCATCGTCTTCGTCCTGGTATCGCTCAATGTGCTCGCCGGCGCGCTCGTCGCCTGGATCGCCGAACTCGGAATGCATCCCGGCGTGGCCGCGCTTTTGGTCGGCATCGCCGGCCTTGTCGTCGCCTTCGTGCTCCACCGGAGCGGACGGGCGAAACTCAAACTGTCCAGTATCGCCCCGTCCCGCACCGCGGAGAACGTGCAGCGCGACGTCAACGTGATCAAGGAGGCCGGAAATGTCTGACAGCCGCAATCCGAACGCCATCGAACGCGATATCGAGCGGGAGCGCAGCGAGCTTGCGGACACGCTCCAGCAAATCCAGAGCCGCTTCACGCCCGAGGCGGTGATCCGCCAGGTCAGCCGGGAGGTGCAGCTTCACGGCGGCGACATCGGCCGCTCCATCTCCAAGTCGGTGAAGCAGAACCCGGTGGGTCTCACGCTGACCGCGGTGGGCCTCGCCTGGCTCGTCTTCGGCCGCTCCTACGAGGAGGAGGGCGACAGCCGCCTCGCCGGCGATCCTGTCAGCCGCCGTCTCCGCGCCAGGCACCGTGCGGACGATCCGGAGGGCGGACTCGAGGACGATTATGATCCCTACGATTACGACACCTATGAGGATGCGGAGGCCTATGCCGCGTCCTCTGTTCCGCCTTCGCAGCGCCTCGCGTCGCGACGCACCTATCGCGACGATTACACGGCGGAGGAGGAGCCGGTCTGGGCGCGTCCGCGCGCCGGTCTCGGGGAGATCTATCGCCCGGATTATTACGATGATCTCGAGGCGATCGACTTCGACGACGAGGAGGAGACCGACCGCGCCTTCGGTGATCGGGTCTCCGACGTTCAGTCTCGCCTGCGCGACCGCTACCACGCCTCCCGCGGCGCGGTGAGCGACGCGGCGGGGTCCGCCTCGGACGCGGCGGGACACGCCGGTGAGAGGGTTGGCGCGGCCGCAGCCGCGGGGGCTGACCGTCTCGGACAGGCGCGCGACCGGGTCTATTCCACGCTTCAGGACGGGTATGACAACATCGCCGCCGGAACCGAGAAGATGAGCGAGGAGGCCCGCGAGCGCGTCATCGCCGCACGCGAACGGGCAATCATCGCCGGGCGCCGCGCGAAACGTGCCGCGAAACGCGGACAGCGCGAGGCGACGGATTACTTCGAGGAGCATCCGCTCGTCGCCGGCGCCATCGCCCTCGCCCTCGGCGCGGCTATCGGGGGCGCGCTGCCCCGGACCCGTGCGGAGGACAAGTATGTGGGCGACTACAGCGATGCGCTCTTCGACGATGCCGAACGGATCTACCGTGAAGAGCGTCGCAAGTTCCGCGCGGTGGCCGAGGCGGTGAAGGACGAGGGCGAGGAGATCGCCCGCGACGCCCGTGCCGAGGCCGATGCCCGCACGCCCGGCGACAAGAGCGCCGAATACGCGGCGGCAGATGCGGTGCGTGGGGCCGCCGAACGCATCGAGGCCGCCGCGCGCGAGGAGGCGCGCGAGCAGGGTCTCGTCGAGGAGAAGACCTCGCCCGGTTCCTCCGGCAGCTGACGGCAATCTGGCGGCCCCTCTCGCGGGGCCGCCTCTTTCCGTTTCTCCCCGTGCCGACCGGCGCGGGCACGTCCCGCAACAGAACAAGAGGCGACGATGACCACCACAGGATCGACGGAGATGGCTTCCCGCCCGCTGGAGCTTGGCTGGAGCGGTTGGAAAGCTGCGCTGCTGCGGGTGAAGGACGCGTTGCGGCAGGACAGGGTCGGCCTCGTCGCCGCCGGCGTCGCCTTCTTCGGGCTGCTTGCACTCTTTCCCGCGATCACCGCAGTGATCGCTCTGGGGGGCCTGCTCTTCGAACCGAGCGAGATCACGGAACCGATCCGCAGCATCAGCGCCGCGATGCCGGAACGTGCCGCCCAGATCATCCTCGATCAGGCGACCGCGGTGGCCGGAACGCGGGACGGCGGGCTCGGCCTTGCCGCCATACTCGGTCTCGCCATCGCGCTCTATTCCGCCTCGAAGGGCGTCGCCAATCTCATCGAGGGGATCAATGTCGCCTACAACCAGTCCGAGACACGGGGGTTCATCCGGCTGAAGGCCCTGACCCTTGGCCTCACGCTTCTCCTGATCGTCGGAGTGGTCGTGGCCATCGCTGCCATTGTCGTCCTGCCCGGCCTCCTTGCGATCCTCGACCTCGGACCGGTGACGGAAATGGTGATCACGGTCGTGCGCTGGGCCTTCCTGCTCGTGCTGGCGGTCCTGTCGATCGCGGCGATGTACCGCTTCGGCGCGGATCGTGAACCGGCGCAATGGCGCTGGGTGCTGCCGGGGGCGCTGCTCTCCTGCCTGCTCTGGATCGGAAGCTCGCTGCTCTTCGCGCTCTATGCCGAGAATTTCGGCAGCTATCAGGAAAGCTTCGGCACCCTTGCCGGCGTCATCATCCTGATGATCTGGCTCTGGATCTCCGCCTATGTCGTGCTTCTGGGTGCGGAGCTGAACGGAGAGCTCGAGGCGCAGACCTATATCGACACCACGACGGGACGGCCGCTGCCGCGCGGCGCGCGTGGCGCGGTGAAGGCGGATGCCTACGCGCCCGACGACGCCTGATCCGCTAGCCTTGCCTCTTCTCGGAACCCAAGCCGCAAGGCGGTCGTTGGCTCAGTGACCTCGGGGGCGTCCGCCCCACGGCGCGGCGCGAGATCCTCCGGTCCCGTCGCGCCTTCAGCCGGAACAGGAGAGGAGCAGCGATGTCGGCCACGGAACGCGACGCGGAACTCGTTTATGCAATCACCCATCTCGGTCAGCCGCCCGAACCGCCGGAATGGTGGCGCGGTGCCGTTTTCTACGAGGTCTACGTCCACTCCTTCAACGACACCACCGGCAACGGCCTGGGGGACATCCGCGGCATCATCGAAAAGCTCGATTACATCCATTCCCTCGGCGTCGACGGGCTGTGGCTCACCCCGATCTACGATTCCCCGCAAAGCGACAACGGATATGACGTGCGCGATTTCCGCGCCGTCTATCCGCCCTTCGGCACGCTCGACGATGTGCGGGACCTGATCGGGGAGTCGCATCGCCGCGGGCTGAAGATCATGTTCGACTTCGTCCTCGGCCACACGTCCGAGGAGCATCCCTGGTTCCTCGAAAGCAGCGCCTCGCGGGACAATGACAAGGTGGACTGGTATGTCTGGGCCGATCCGGCGCCCGACGGCGGACCGCCGAACAACTGGATCAGCTCCTTCGGCGGGCGGGCGTGGCGCTGGGTGCCGCAGCGGGCGCAATTCTGCTACCGCCCCTTCCTGCGAAGCCAGCCCGCGCTCAACCTCGCCAACCAGCAGGTCATGGCGGAGATGATCGACGCCATGCGCTTCTGGCTCGACATGGGGCTCGACGGCTTCCGCCTCGACGCGGTGCAATGCCTGGCCTACGACCGCGACCTGCGCTCCAACCCGCCCGCGCGGGCCAGCGACAATCCCTCGGTCGGGGGCGGTCCCAACAATCCGTTCAAGAAGCAGATCCACCTTTTCGACCGGGATGTGCCGGAGGCCATCCCGATCCTTCACCATGTCCGGCGCATCGCGGAGGAATACGATCCGCCCCGCGTGCTGATCGGGGAGCTCGCGGATGTCGACAGCTCCCGACTCGCCCCGAAATACACCGTCGGAAACGACCGGCTGCACGCGGTCTACGATTTCGACATCATCAATCGCTGCGAAACCCTCATGGACTGGATAGAGATGCTCGAGATCCGCTCGCGCTACCTCGTGCCGGGGTCGAGCCTCAATGTCTTCACCAACCACGATTCCGAGCGCTCCGTGTCCAAGCTGATGCGGCGGGCCTGCGAGGCCGGGCAGGCGCGGGAGGGCGCGAAGCTCCTCCTGTTTCTCCAGGGCACGCTTGCCGGCGGGGCAATCCTGTTCCAGGGCGAGGAGCTTGGTCTCGAACAGCCCGAACTCTGCCGCGAAGACATCAAGGACCCGTGGGCCAAGGCGCTCTGGCCGGATTTCAACGGTCGCGACGGCGTGCGCTGCCCGCTGCCCTGGGAGGCCGGCGCGCCGCATTGCGGCTTTTCCGACGCCGACGAGACATGGCAGAAAGTGCCGGAAACCCATCGCGCCTCGGCCGTCGACCGGCAGGAAGACGACCCGGAGTCGGTGCTGCACTTCACCCGTCGCCTTCTGCGCTGGCGGCGTGACGTGCCGCTCCTGAAGACGGCGCCGGAAATGATCCTGTCGGACGCCACGAGCGAGGTGATCGCCTTCGAGCGGGAGAAGAGCGGAGAAAGCCTGATGTGCTTCGCCAATTTCGCGCTCAAGCCGAAGGAGATCGCACTGCCCCGCGCGGCGCTGCGCGAACAGTTCAGCAACGGCGAGATCGCGGTGGAGGGTGAGACGCTGACGCTCGGCCCGCTCGCCGTAGCCGCCCTCGCCTGAAACCGTCGATGAAAGGAGCACAGATGACCCTATTTGAGTCTCCCCAACCCGCCCCCGCAAAAGCCCGCGAACGCACGGAACGCTGGTGGCACAGGGCCACCGGTTACCAGATCTATCCGCGCAGCTTCGCTGACAGCAACGGAGACGGCGTCGGCGACATTCCCGGCATCATCTCGAGGCTCGGCCATCTTGCCGATCTCGGAGTGGGCTTCGTCTGGCTTTCTCCGGTCTACGCCTCGCCCATGGTCGACAACGGCTATGACATTGCGGACTACCGCGACATCGCGCCGGAATTCGGAACGCTTGCGGACATGGACCGGTTGATTGCCGAGGCACGCGAGCGCGGGATCGGCATCGTCATGGATCTCGTGGTGAACCACAGCTCTTCGCTTCATGCCTGGTTCCAGGCGGCGCGGAGATCGCGTGAGGCGCCGGAGCACGATTATTACATCTGGCGCGATCCGGCCCCGGACGGCGGCCCGCCCGATGACCAGAGAGCCGCCTTCGGCGGTCCCGCCTGGACCTTTGTCGAGGAGGTCGGCCGGTACTACTTCCACTATTTCAGCCCCGCCCAGCCCGATCTCAACTGGCAGACTCGCGCCCTGCGCGAAGAAGTCTACGACATGATGCGCTGGTGGCTCGACCGGGGCATTGCGGGCTTTCGCATGGATGTCATCAGCCTGATCGGCAAGGACGTGGACGCGCGCGTCTACGAGGAGGGGCCGGACCTGCACCGTTTCCTTCAGGAAATGCACCGCGAGGTGCTGGCCGGGCGCGACATCGTCACCATCGGGGAGAGTTGGTCGGTCTCGCCGGATACCGGCCTGCTTTATTGCGGCCGCGACCGCAAGGAGCTCGACATGGTCTTCGAGTTTTCCCATATCCGCGAGGGCTGGCATCCCGAACGCGGCAAGTTCGCGCCCAAACCGTTCGAGCTAGCGGGCTTCAAGCGGGCGCTCTTCGCCTGGCAGGACCTGACGCGCCACGATGGCTGGCATGCGCTGTTCCTATCGAACCACGATCTGCCACGCCAGGTCTCCTTCTACGCCGACGATCAGGAACACCGCCGTGCCGCCGCGCGCATGCTCGCCACGGTGCTGCATCTGCTGAAGGGTACGCCATTCATTTACCAGGGCGAGGAAATCGGCATGACGAACGCCCGGTTCGACCGGATCGACCAGTACCGCGATCTCGAGACGCTCAACCATTTCGAGGAACAGATCGCACTGGGCGTGCCGCCCGAGGAGTTCATCCTCGGCGCGAACCGCAACAGCCGGGACAATTCACGCACGCCGATGCAATGGAGTTCGGGCGCGAACGCGGGGTTTTCTTCGGGCACGCCCTGGATCGAGATGAATCCCAATGCCGAGCGGATCAACGTGGAACAGGATATGCTGCACCCGGAAAGCGTCTTTGCCCACTACCGTCATCTCGTGCGGCTGCGTCGCGACCATGACGTGATCTCCTTCGGAGAGACCGAGCCGCTTCTGATGGACGACCCCGCGATCATGGCGTTCCAGCGCCGGCTGGGCGGCACGCGCGTGTTGGTGGCGGGCAATTTCACGGGGGAGGAGCAGCACGTGAACCTCCCGGATACGGTCCACGGCGAGGGCAGTTGCCTCATCGCCTCCCATAGCGCGCGCGAGCGGATCGGGCCGGATCTGCGGCTGGCTCCATTCGAAAGCTTCGCCCTGCTGATCGAGGAGGCCTGAGCGCGTGCGGGAACAGGACGGGGAGACGATTGTTCAGGACGACAGGGAAAGCGTGGGGCAGATGGGGACCTGCTCCCGCCTGTACCGCGCAATGAGGAATCGTCCAATGACCCGCCATACGACCGCAGGACGCACCCTGACGCGGCAGTTGCACGAGCAAATGGAACATTTCGAAGCGTCGGAGATGACCGGCAAACTCCGCATGCTCGCCCGACGGCTTGACACGCTGCTGCACAAGCGCGCCCGATAGGTGGCGCAACGTCGGTCTGCCCGCGTCGGCATGTCCGGGGCAGCGCCGTCACGACACGGAAAGGAGTCGCCATGTCCCGCGTGGAATTTCGCATATTCGAGCAAGACAGCGCCGCGCTCCGGCGGCGGATCGATGCGCGTTTCGAGCTGTGCGGCCGCGATCACCGCACCGATATCTACCTGTTGCGCGATCCCGGTACCTCTGCCCTCAAGCTGCGCGACGGGGTGGAACTCGACCTGAAGGTGCTGCTCGGGCGCGAGGGGGACTTCGAACGATGGGCGCCACGCGGCCGCGTGCGTCTGCCAGCGACGGGCGTGGAGATCACAGGAGCGCTCGACGCGCCGGAGGCCCTGCCGCCTTTCGAGCCGATGGAAGTCCACGATGCCGCGGCGTTCGTGGAGGCATTTCGCCGCGAAGGATACCGCGCCTTCCGATTGCACAAGGCGCGGGCGCAATATCGCGCGCCGGGCGGCCTGGTCGAGACCGTCGCGATCGAGGGCGATATCGGCATTCCCGGCGCCAGCGGCATCGACAGTATTGCCCTGGAAGGGGAGGATGTCTCGGCGCTGGAGCAGGTGCGAGAGGAACTCGGCCTCAGCGGGCGCGAGAACCGGAGTTATCCCGCATGGCTCCTCGCACAGAAGAAGGTTTGACCCCCCCAATCCGACCGAGCTCCGGTTCGCACCGGCGCGTCTGGACACAGAACGCCGGCGAGACCGTCATTAAGCGCCTTGTCGACCCGCTGAAGATCCGTGTCCCATGAGGCCGATGCCCGTGCGGCACAGAGGCAGCCAACAATCGCAAACCCGTCAAGCCGATGGGAATGGCCCGATCACGCCGGGCCACTCCCTCTCGGTCTTCCTTACTCGTCGAGGCCGGGGTTGACCGGATCCGGGGTGATTTCGGTCTGAGGCGCGGAGGGGGGCGCATCGACATCGCCTTCGTTCATCTCCTCGGCGCTGGGCGGTTGCATCGCGGGCGCGGTTTGTTCTGTTTCAGGCGCCGTTGCGGTTTCTTCCATCGTCCAGTAAAGGATGATCCCCACGCCGAAACACACGACGAGCAGGAAGGCGAGCAACGGCGGCCAGTGGCGCCGGGCCTGTTTCTTGGTGTTGGTGTCGGGTGCGGACATGATCGTTCTCCTTTCATCCTCCGCCGGCGTGCATTTGCCGCTGTCCCGCAGCGGGTTCAGAGCACGCGGATCGCGAGGTGGTTGTTGACGCTCAGCACGCCGGGAACCGACTGGGCGAGCGCGGCCACGAGCGTGCGGTGGAATTCCCGCTCGACCTCGCCGTGCAGATCCACCACCGCGCCGTTGACCGACACGGTGACATCACCGGCACCCGCCCGCCCGTCGTCGTCAAGCGCGGCACGGACCCGTTCGGCGAGTTCCGCGTCAGAGGCCGGCGGCTCCGGCGGGCGATAGGTGGGCGTCTGCGCCGGGATCGGCTGGTGGACGCCGAAATGGCCTTCCGGGCGGCTCGGTTCCGCGAGGTCGGACCGCACATGCACCACCTTCTCGCTTCCCGCCGGTCGCTTCTCGGTCTCCTGCGTCACTGGAACTCTCCTTCCGTCTGTTCCGGGTCCGGTGCGATCTCGTCCTCGAACGGTGTGCCGTCCGGTGCCAGAAGCGCCCAGTGCCCGCCATGGCTGAAGATACCCTGTCCTTCCGGGGCTTCGCCGGCGCTGTCGCGGTAGAAATAGAAAAGCGGCTGGCCGCGATAGGTGAGCGCCTGCTCTCCCCGCCATTCCACGGTATCGGCGAGATCGCTCTCGACCCCCTCGCCCGTGGTGATATCGTCGTCGATGGTAACCACCGGCCATTCGACGCGGCACTGTTCCTCGCAGGACTGGAGCGGGTCGAGATCGTCGCCTGCCCCGTGCTCGGTGATCATGATATAGACCGGCCGGCCATCCGGGCCGACCAGATAGGTGCCTTGGTCCTCCGTCGCGGCGAGTGCCAGAGTGTCCCGCGACTGGTCCTGTTCCTGTGCCTGAACGGCCTGTGCGCCGAGAGCGGCGGTGAGCAGAAGCGGTGCGAGGATGTGCGGCAGAACCTTCGGCATGAGAACCTCCAAATTCGTTCCTATTGCACTAACCCCCGCCGTCGCCGGTGGTTCCCGTCTCCGGTCGGGACGGGTCACATCCGCGTCATCTCGACCTCCCCGAGCTGTTCGAGAACCATCGCCCGTGCCCGGTTGACGCGGCTCTTGATCGTGCCCGTCGCCACACCGCAGATCTCCGCCGTGGTTTCGTAGCTTTCCCCGAGCATGACGACGAGGATCAGCGTTTCGCGGTAATGCGGCGGCAGGCGTTCGACCGCCCCCATGATCTCCGTGCCATGGAGTGTCCATTCCTGGGTGCCGGGCACCCAGGCCATGCCCGAGGCACAGTCCTTTTCGCCGAAGGTCTCCCTCTTTCTCTTGGCAATCTGGTTGTAGAACGTGTTGCGCATGATGGTCATGAGCCATGCGCGCAGGTTCGTACCCATCTGGAAGCGGTCGATATTGGCAATCGCCTTCATGAGGGTTTCCTGCACGAGATCGTCGACCTCCTGATGCCGCCGGGTGAGGCTCCAGGCATAGGCGCGCAGGGCGGGGATATAGTCGAGGACGCCCTCCGATGCCGGGTCGCGTTCAGTCACTTGAGCCAATGGTAATCCCCCTTCTGTGAAAATTGAGTTCCGCAACTGGGGGGCAGAGCAATCGCTGGCTCCCGCGTCCAAGAGGAGGGCGGGGCGGCAACAGACCCAAACTCGGAACTCGCTACAGTTCGGTCCGACCTCCCCTGATGTAACGAGCGGCGCTAGGGAAACCGGGCCTTTTGACCTGCTAGACAGTAGGGTCGGCCTGTCATCGGTCAAGAAATGAACGGTGCAAATCCGGCCCTGCGCGGGAAGCAGCCCAGAGGGATGTCACTCCCCTAACATTTGTCAATTGTGCGGGACACCGGCCGTCTCATAGACTTGGTCCAGCACCTGCGCCACCGCGACCAGATGCTCGCAGGCCGGATCGTACCCCCCGCCTTGCGACAGCCGGCCGAGCCAGTCCAGCGCAGCCCGTCCTCCCCACGCGTCCGGCGGGGAGGACAGCAGCTCCGACCGGCATCCATCCATCCGACGCGCCTCGAAATCGTAGAAGGACCCACCGACGTTGCGCAGGCTCGCTCCGCCTGCCTCGCCATAGATTTCCGCCGATATGAGCGCGTCCTGACCGGCAGGCAGATTCCAGGAACAGCAAATCCTGACCGGAACGCCCTCCGCCGTCTCCAGCGTGGCGACGGCGAAATCCTCCACGCCGTTGCCTTCGCCGGAGACGGGCGCTCCGCCGCACCGGAGCTGGGCAGAGAGGACCTTCAGTTCCGGCCAGTCGAGCAGCCACATCGCGAGATCGACGAGATGGGTGCCGAGATCGGTGAGGCACCCACCGCCCGACTGGCTGCGGTCGTAGAACCACGGCTTGTCGGGCCCATAGGCATTGTGGAACACCAGATCGACGAAACCGGGGCGACCGATCCGTCCGCTGGCAAGCTCGGCCCGCAGCGCCCGTCCCGCGGCGGTCTGGCGATAGCACAGATCGACGTCGAGCAGCCGGTCCGCCCGCTTCGCCGCCGCGACCACCCGACGCACCTCCTCCGCCGTGCGCCCGAGCGGTTTTTGACAGAAGACGGCGGCCCCGGCGTCGAGCGCGGCGATGGCCTGCTCGGCATGGAGGGCGGAGGGCGTCGCGATGACGACGCCGTCGGGCTTCGTGCCCAGAACGGCGCCGAGATCCCGTGCCGTGACCGCGCCAGACGCGCTGTCGGCACAGACGGCGAGCGCCTCGGGATCGGCATCGGAGAGCGCGACGATGTCGCATCCGCCGCTCGCCGCGAGCGCCTCCATCCGGTTGCGCCCGATCCAGCCGAGCCCGAGAAAGCCGAGCCGCGGCAGCGCGTGCGACGGCGGCATCCGGACCAGCGCCTTCACGAAGCCGTCGGGCTTGTCGCGAGTGGCGTCGAGCGCCGCGCCCAGCCGGTCGAGCGGATAGACATGCGTAAACAGCGGTTCGGGGTCGATATGACCCTTCGCCCAGGCCTCGAGCGCCTCGCGCATGGTCGCCAGGTTCATCGCCCGGTCGCGCTCATGTGCGTTCACGATCTCGAAGGCGCGCCAGTTCCAGAGCTGCATGTTCACCTGTCGGGGACCGTCCTGGTGATAGCCGGCGATGACGAGCCGCCCGCTTTCGCGGGTGATTTCGGCGGCCAGGTCGAGCGGCCATTGATGCCCGGTGCATTCGATCGTGACGTCGCAAAGCGTGCCTCCGGTGAGCTCCCCGACCCGCGCGATCACGTCGCCGTGGTCGCGAAGCGGGACCGTCGCCACCGCGCCATGGTTCTGCGCCAACGCGAGACTGTCGTCGCGGCGCGAGATCGCAATCACCTCGGCCCCGGCGCGCACCGCCATCTGCGTCAGCAGCGCGCCGAGAAATCCGATGCCGATGATCGCGACGCGATCGCCGGCGCCGATCCGCGCCTTGCGGAAGATCGACAGCGCGCAGGCTACGGGTTCTGCGGGGACCGGACGTCCTGCGAGCTCCGGTGGAATGGCCAGCGCCGCATCGGCGGGCACGATCTCCTCCGTGGCATAGCCACGGCTGCCGAACACCGCCACCCGCTCTCCACGGCGCGCGGGATCGACGCCGGGGCCTGTCGCCTCGATCCGGCCCCACGCCTCGTGTCCGAGATCGCCGGCGGGCAGGGGGAACTCCATCCACTCCGGTCCCGACCACGGACCGAGGTTGGACGCACAGACACCGCAGCCTTCGAGCCTGACCCGCACCTCGCCCTGACCCGGCTGTCCGATCGCGTCCTCGACCATCGCCACCCGTCCCGGTTCGACGATCTGCGCCGCAAGTCGTGTCGTGGTGAGCTGTGCTCCGTCCATGGTCCTGGTCCTTTCTGCTGTCATCGCAGCTCCAGCAACAGCAGCAACGTCCGTTTGTTCCGCCTGTTGAGGGACTTGCCCGGCACCGGCAGCGGAAGCTGCTGATATTGTTGAAGAAGTCATCGAAGACATAGTCAAAGAAGATGATCCGGGACTTTCCTTCAACAATTTCTGGAACATACGTGTCCGCCTGCTGTTCATCACCGCAACGCAACCCGAAAAGGAGAGCACCATGCCCCTCGTCCTCATCACCGGCGGCTGCGGCTTCATCGGACGCCATGTCGCAAGCGAACTGATCCGGGCCGGATACGGAGTCCGCCTTTACGACGCGATGATCGACCAGGTTCACGACGGCGCCGGAGAGGTGACCGATATCCCGCCCGAGGCGGCCGTCATCCGTGGCGATATCCGCTTCGCCGAAAGCCTGCGCAGCGCGCTCGAGGGCTGCGATGCGGTGATTCATCTCGCCGCCGAGGTCGGGGTCGGCCAGTCGATGTACGAGATCTCGCGCTACGTGGGGGTGAACGACCTCGGCACGGCGGTGCTGCTCGAGGCGATCGCGGATCATCCGGTGAAGCGGCTGGTCGTCGCCTCCTCGATGAGCATCTACGGCGAGGGCGCCTATGCCCTCGAGACCGGCGACCGCTACGACTCCGCGCGCCGCCGGGCCGCGGATCTGCGTGCGGGGCGCTGGGAGCCGCGCGGCCCGGAGGGCGAGGCGCTCGAGCCGA
Source organism: Celeribacter indicus (assembly GCF_000819565.1). NCBI lineage: Bacteria > Pseudomonadati > Pseudomonadota > Alphaproteobacteria > Rhodobacterales > Roseobacteraceae > Celeribacter > Celeribacter indicus. Next base: position 4,490,282 of record NZ_CP004393.1, on the reverse strand, counting down.
TGGCGACCGACGAGACGAAGCGTCCCGATCTCGCCTCGATCTACGCGCTCACCAAATACGCCCAGGAACAGGCCACGCTGATCTTTGGCGCGGCCTATGGCATTCCGGCGACCGCGCTCCGGCTGTTCAACGTCTTCGGCCCCGGACAGGCCCTGTCCAACCCGTATACCGGCGTGCTCGCGAATTTCGCCTCCCGTCTGGCGTCGGGCGAGCGTCCGCTCATCTTCGAGGATGGCGCGCAGCGGCGCGACTTCGTCCATGTGCGCGATGTCGCCCGTGCCTTCCGCCTCGCGCTCGAGGCGGGGGACGCCGGCGGAGAAGTCTACAACATCGGCTCCGGGCGGGCCTACACGATCCGGCAGGTCGCCGAACTTCTCGCCACGGCGATGGGGCGGCCGGACCTGACGCCGGAGATCCTTGGCCGGTCCCGTGCGGGGGACATCCGCAACTGTTTCGCCGCAATCGACAAGGCCCGCGACGGTCTCGGCTTCGTGCCGGAGCATCGGCTCGAGGCTTCGCTGGACGAATTCGTCGACTGGGTCGGCGGGGCCGGCGTGGTCGACCGAAGCCAGACCATGCGGCGCGAACTCGAGGAGCGGGGGCTGGTGTCATGACCGGCTATGGCTTCGTCGAATGGTTCCGCCCCGGCGACGCGGTCCGCGTCGAGGAGGTGCTCCCCGCGCTGTCGCGGTCCGGCGCCTCCTGGCTGCGGACCCACCTGTCATGGGCGGATTTCCACGCGCCCGGCGGGCAGGAGTGGTACGACTGGCTGATCCCCCGGCTGGCCGGCACGATGGAGCTCCTGCCCTGCCTGCACTACACGCCGCCCTCCCTCTCGCGCACCGGCAAGAGCTCTGGTCCGCCGGTGAACCCGAAGGATTTCGCGGATTTCACCGATACGGTGCTGAGCCGCTATGGCCGCCATTTCGAGCATGTCGAGCTGTGGAACGAGCCGAACAACCTGCTCGACTGGGACTGGCGTGTGGATCCGGGGTTCGAAATCTTCTGCGACATGATCGGCAAGGCCGCCTTCTGGACGCGGGAGCGTGGCTGGAAACCGGTGCTCGGCGGTCCTGCCCCGTTCGATCCCTACTGGCTCGATCTGATGGGGCAGCGCGGGCTGCTCGAACTCATGCACGCGGTGGGCTTCCATGGATTTCCCGGAACCTGGGACAGCGAGGAAAGCTCTTGGGCGGGCTGGGATATGCACCTCGGGGAAATGCGCGCGGTGCTCGACCGCTACAACACCGGGGCCGAGATCTGGATCACCGAGACCGGCTATTCGACATGGCGCAACGACCAGATGGAACAGGCGCGCCGGTTCATGCGTGCGGCCCGTGCGCCTGCCGACCGGCTTTACTGGTACGGCTGGCAGGATATTCAGCCCGACGTGGCGGTGCAGGAGGGGCTCTGGTTCGATCCGCGCCACTACCATCTCGGGGCGGTCGGTGCCGACGGCCAGCCGAAGCTGCTCGCCCGGCTCCTGGGCGAGGGCGGCCTCTCCCGCGTGAGCGAGGTTACCCGCCTGTCCGCCCCCGCGCTCTCGCCCGGCGCAAAGCCGCTTCTGATCACCGGCGGAGCGGGCTTCGTCGGTTCGAACCTTGCCGACGCCTGCCTTTCCGAAGGGCGCGAGGTCATCGTGCTCGACAACCTCTCCCGTCCCGGCGTCGAGGAAAACCTCGCCTGGCTCACCGAGCGTCACCCCGGACGGGTACACCCGGTCACCATCGACCTGCGCGACGAGCAGGGGTTGGGGGAGGCGGTGCGCGATGCCGAGGCGGTCTTTCACCTCGCCGCGCAAACCGCCGTCACCACGAGCCTTCTCTCACCGACGGAGGATTTCGAGGTCAACGCCCGCGGGACGCTCAACCTGCTCGAGGCGATCCGGGCGACCGGACGGCAGGTGCCTGTGATCTTCGCCTCCACCAACAAGGTCTACGGGCCCCTCGACGACATCGCCCTGACGGAGACCGGCGAGGCGGTCGCACCCGACGATCCGGCGCTCGCGGCGGGTATCGACGAAACCCGTCCGCTTCAGTTCGCGACGCCCTATGGCTGTTCCAAGGGGGTCGCGGATCAATACGTGCTCGACTACGCCCACAGCTACGGCTTTCCCGCGGCAGTGCTGCGCATGTCCTGCATCTATGGCCCGCGCCAGTTCGGTACGGAGGATCAGGGCTGGGTCGCGCATTTCCTCATCCGCGCGCTGCGCGGCGAGCGCATCACGATCTACGGCACCGGCCGGCAGGTGCGCGATCTCTGCGAGATCAGCGATGCCGTGGCGGCCTACCGGCTCCTGCTCGACCGGATCGACCGCCTGTCCGGGCGCGCCTTCAACCTCGGTGGCGGCCCACGGAATGCGGTGAGCCTGCGGCAGGTGCTTGCGGAAATCTCCAGTCTCGTCGGCGCCGAGCCCGAGGTGGAGTATGCCGACTGGCGGGAGGGCGACCAGCCGTGGTTCGTGGCCGACAGCAGCGCCCTGCGCGCCTGTTGCGGCTGGACCCCGCGCACCGGATGGCGGGACGGGCTGCGCCAGCTCACGGACTGGCTTCGTGCGCATCGGGTGCCCGTCGAGCCGGAAAGGATGCGTGCATGAGCCTGCGGATCCTGATGACGCTCGATGCCGCCGGCGGGGTCTGGCGTTATGCCATAGATCTCGCCGCCGCGCTGCATGCGCGCAGCCACGAGGTGATCCTCGCCGGCCTTGGCCCGCGTCCGACCGCCGCGCAGCGTGCCGAGGCCGAGGCCGTCGGCCGGCTCGAATGGGGCGAGGCGCCGCTGGACTGGATGGCGGGGGATGCGAGCGCCCTTGAAGGGGTGGCGCCGTGGCTCGAGGAGCTGGTCCGGACCTATCGGCCCGATGTGCTGCACCTCAACCTGCCGAGCCAGGCGGCCGGCCTCGGGGACCATCCGCCGGTCGTCACCGTCTGCCATTCCTGCCTCGCCACCTGGTTCCGCGCGGTGGAGGTCCGCTCCGTTCCCGACCGGCTGTCCTGGCTCGCACGGCTGACCCGCGACGGGATCGACCGGGCCGCCGTCGTGCTCGCGCCGAGCGCGGCCCACGCCCGGCTGACCGAAGAGGTCTATGGGATCGGGGAGGTGGCCGTGGTGCCGAACGCCTCCGCCACCGCCTCCCTCCCCCCTTCCGAGGGCGACGGCAGCGTCGTCGCCGCGGCACGCTGGTGGGACGGCGCGAAGAACGGCACCACGCTCGACCGTGCCGCGGGGCAGGTCGAGGTGCCGGTGGTGATGATCGGCGCCTGCGAGGGCGGCGAGGGATCGACCTTTGCCGCGCGGAACGCCGCGACGACCGGCGCGCTGTCCCATGCCGACACGATCGCGCGGATCGCGGGGGCGAGCCTGTTCGCCTCGCCCTCGATCTACGAGCCCTTCGGTCTCGCCGCGCTCGAGGCGGCCCGCAGCGGCCGTCCGCTCCTGCTGGCGGACATCCCGGTCTATCGCGAGATCTGGGAGGGCGCCGCGCGCTTCTTTCCGCCGCGCGACGCCGAGGCCCTCGCCGCGGAAATCGACGCGCTCGCCGCCGATCCCGAGGCCCGGCTCCGGCTCGGGGCGGCTGCGCAGATGCGCGCGCGAGACCATATTCCGGCTGCCCAGTCCGCCGCGATGGAAACCGTCTACCTGCGAACCCTTTCAGCCCGAGCCGAAGGATAGGATCATGCGCTTCACCTTCTTCACCCATTCTCTCGTATCCGACTGGAATCACGGCAATGCCCATTTCCTGCGCGGCGTCATGCGGGCGCTCCAGGCGCAGGGACATGTCTGCCGGGCGATGGAGCCCGCCGACGGCTGGTCGCGCCGGAACCTGCTGGCCGAATGCGGCACCGCGGCGATCGCCGCCTTCCACGCGACCTTCCCCGACCTGCGTTCGGAGATCTACACCTCCGCTGAAGACCTCGACCCGGTGCTCGAGGACAGCGACGTGGTCATCGTGCATGAATGGACGGAGCCCGAGATCGTCGCCGCCATCGGCGGGCGGCGGGCGGCGGGCGGCCGTTTCACCCTGCTGTTCCACGACACCCATCATCGGGCGGTCAGCGCGGATGACGACATACGCGGGCTCGACCTGTCGGCCTACGACGGCGTCCTCGCATTCGGGGAAGCGCTGCGCGAACGCTATCTCGAGGCCGGCTGGTCCTCGCAGGTCTTCACATGGCACGAGGCGGCCGATGACACGGTGTTCCGCCCCCGTGCAGCAAGCCAGCCGCCGCGCGATCTCGTCTGGGTCGGCAACTGGGGCGATGGCGAGCGCAGCGAGGAACTGATGGAATACCTCGTGCGCCCCGTCGCCGATCTCGGCCTCGCGGCGACGGTGCACGGGGTGCGCTATCCGCCGGAGGCGCGCGAGGCGCTGACTGCGGCCGGTATCGACTACCGCGGCCCCATTGCCAATGTCGACGTGCCCCGAAGCTTCGCCGACCATCGCGTGACCGTGCACGTCCCGCGCCGGCCCTATGTCGAGGCGCTTCCCGGCATCCCGACGATCCGCGTCTTCGAGGCACTCGCCTGCGGCATTCCGCTGGTCTGTGCGCCATGGGAGGACCGGGAGGGGCTGTTTCGTCCGGGCACCGACTATCTCGCCGTGAAGGACGGCGAGGAGATGACCAGGACGCTGCACGCGCTGCTCTCCGATCCGGAGCGGGCGAAGGAACTCGCCCGGAACGGGCGCGACCGGATCGCGCAGCGCCATACCTGCCGGCATCGCGCGGAGGAACTGATCGCGATCCTCGAGACGACCGGCACGCCGGCCGGGGAGGTGGCGCTATGACCCGCATGGCCTTTTACGGATCGAGCCTCGTCTCGAGCTACTGGAACGGCGCGGCGACCTATTATCGCGGCCTCATCCGCGCTCTGGCGGCCGAGGGCTGGGACGTGACCTTTCACGAGCCCGACGTTTGGGACCGGCAGGCGCATCGCGACATGGACCCGCCGCCATGGTGCCGGGTGAACGTCTATCCCGGCACGTCCGAGGGGCTGGAATGTGCGGCCAGCCGCGCGGCCGCGGCGGATGTGGTCGTCGTGGCCTCTGGCATCGGTCACGAGGATGACGCGCTGCGCCGCGCGGTGCTCGACCGGGCGCATCCTGCGGCGACCTGCATCTGGTGGGATGTCGATGCGCCCGCCACGCTGGCGGAGTTGCGCGCACAGCCGCTGCACCCGCTGCGCCGCGATCTGCCGCGTTTCGATGCGGTGCTGACCTATGGCGGGGGCGATCCGGTGGTGCGCGGCTATCGCGAGATGGGGGCCGCCCTCTGTGTGCCGATCTACAACGCGCTCGATCCCGAGACCCATTTCCCCGTCGATCCCGATCCGCGCTTCGAAGCCGATCTCGCCTTTCTCGGCAACCGGCTGCCCGACCGCGAGGCGCGCGTCCGATCCTATTTCCTCGATCCCGCCGCCGCCATGCCGGAGCGCTGCTTCCTGCTGGGCGGGTCCGGCTGGGCGGATGTCGCGCTTCCGGCGAATGTGCGTGCCCTCGGCCATGTCGGCACCGGCGACCACAACGCCTTCAACGCCACCCCTCTCGCGGTGCTCAACATCGCGCGGGACAGCATGGCGGAGGTGGGCTTCTCCCCCGCGACGCGGGTCTTCGAGGCCGCCGGGGCGGGCGCGTGTCTCATCACCGACGCGTGGGAAGGTATCGACCGCTTCCTTGCACCGGGGTCCGAAGTCCTCGTGGCACGCGATGGCCGGGACGTGATCGAGCTTCTGTCCGGGCTGACGCGCGACCGGGCTCGGCAGATCGGCCGTGCCGCCCGCGCCCGGCTGCTCGCGGGACACACCTATGCCCACCGCGCGCGCGAAGTCGGCGCGCTGCTCGCGGGCTTGCGCGATCACAAGAGGCACAAGGAGGTCCTGTCATGACGCCGCCACTCGATCTCGTCTTCTTCGGCCTGTCGCTGTCCTCCTCCTGGGGCAACGGCCATGCCACCACCTACCGCGCCCTGCTCAAGGGGCTGGCGCGGGAGGGGCATCGCGTTCTCTTCCTGGAATGCGACAAGCCCTGGTATGCCACGCGCCGCGACCTGCCCGATCCGCAGTTCTGCGATTTCGGCCTCTACCGGAGCTTCGGCGATCTCGCACGCTGGTCGGACCGGCTCGTAACCGCGGATGCGGTGATCGTGGGCTCCTACGTGCCCGATGGCATCGCTCTGATCGACGAGTTGCACCGGCTCGCGCCGCGCCGTTTCGCCTTCTACGATATCGATACGCCCGTGACCCTCGACGCGCTCACGCGGCGGGATTGCGATTATCTCGCCCCCCGGCAGCTCGGCCTGTTCGATCTCTACTTCTCCTTTGCCGGAGGGGCCGCGCTCGACCGCCTGGAGTCGCTGGGCGCGCGCAAGGCCCTGCCGCTCTATTGTTCCGTCGACCCCGATCTCTACCGGCCGCTCGACATGGCGCCGCGCTGGGATCTCGGCTATCTCGGCACCTACAGTCCGGACCGGCAGGAGACGCTCGAGGCGCTGCTGTTCGAACCGGCGCGTCGCCTGCCCGACCGCCGCTTCGTGGTGGCCGGGGCGCAGTTCCCCGACGATCTCGACTGGCCCGCCAACGTCGAACATTTCGAACATGTCCCGCCCGCCGATCATGCCGCCTTCTACAACCGGCAGAGATTCACGCTCAACGTGACGCGGCAGGCGATGCGTGCGCTCGGGCATTCTCCCTCCGTGCGACTTTTCGAGGCCGGCGCCTGCGGCACCGCGATCCTCTCGGATCGCTGGACCGGACTGGGCGAGGTGCTTCCCGAGGGCGAGGCGCTGCTCGTCGCCGACGGGCCCGACGATGTGGTCGCGGCCCTGTCCCTGCCCGACGCGCGGCGAAGGCAACTCGCCCGCACCGCACAGGAGGCGGTGCTGTCCCGCCATACCGGCGAAGCCCGCGCCCGCGATTTCGCCCGGATGCTTCACACCCTGCCCACACGAAAGGAGATCCCCGCATGAGGAGCGCTTCATCCCCTCGTCCCGTCGCTCTCGTTGCCGGCGGTGCCGGTTTCGTCGGCTCGCATCTCTGCGACGCGCTGATTGCCCGCGACATGCGGGTGATCTGCGTCGACAATTTCCACACTGGCCGCCGCGAGAACGTGGCGCCGCTGTTCAACGACCGCCGGTTCCGGCTGATAGAGGCCGATGTCACCGAAGCGATCAAGGAACCGCTCGAGGCGCTCGACTGGCTCTTCAACCTCGCCTCGCCCGCCTCGCCGCGGCACTATCAGGAAAATCCCGTCGGCACGATGATGACCAATGTGGCCGGAACCAACAACCTGCTGGATCTGGCCCGCCGCCACGGCGCGCGTTTCGTGCAGGCCTCCACCAGCGAGGTCTACGGCGATCCGGAAATCCACCCGCAGCGCGAGGATTATTGCGGCAACGTCAATCCGATCGGTCCGCGTGCCTGCTATGACGAGGGCAAGCGCGCGGCAGAGGCGCTGTGTTCCGACTATCTCAGGGCGGGGCAGGTGGATGTGCGCATCGCCCGGATCTTCAACACCTACGGGCCGCGGATGCGCCCGGACGACGGGCGGATCGTGTCGAACCTGATCGTCCAGTCGCTCGAGGGCAAGCCGCTCACGATCTATGGCGACGGATCCCAGACCCGCTCCTTCTGCTACGTCTCGGACCTGGTGCGCGGCCTCGTTGCGCTGATGGAGACCGAGGAGACACCCGAGGTGCCGATCAACCTCGGAAATCCCGACGAGATCACGGTGCTCGAACTCGCGCAACTCGTGCAGAAGGCGATTCCGACCGCTTCCAGGATCGTGCTCTGCGACCTGCCCCAGGACGATCCGCGTCGCCGCAAGCCCGACATCGCGCAGGCGAAGGCGCGGCTCGGCTGGGAACCGGAGGTGCCGTTGCGCGACGGTCTCGCGCTCACCGCGGCATGGTTCGGCATCTCGCAGAACCGCGGTTTCGACGACGGAGCGCAGGCGAGGCCGGCAGAATGACCGATCTTTCCCGCCGTATCACCGACCTCGCGCCCTGGTTTCACAACCTGCGCCTCGAGGGAATCGAAACCGCGCCGGATCACCCGCTGGGGGATTATCCGCGCTTCAAATGGGAAGGCTTCCGTCATGTCGTGCCGGAGGATCTGAGCGGATGCAGCGTCCTCGACATCGGCTGCAACGCGGGCTTCTACGCGATCGAGATGGCCCGGCGCGGCGCGGCCCGCGTCGTCGGTATCGACAGCGATCCCCGCTATCTTGCCCAGGCCGCGCTCGCCGCGGAGGTGGCCGGGGTCTCCATCGACCTGCGCCAGATGTCGGTCTACGACGTGGCCCGTCTGGGCGAGCGGTTCGACTTCGTCATCTTCATGGGCGTGTTCTACCACCTGCGCCACCCGCTCCTGGCGCTCGACCTGCTGCGCGAGCACGTCGTTGGCGACCGGATGCTGTTCCAGTCGATGCAGCGCGGCTCCACCGAGGCCGCTCCCGTACAGGAGGACTACGATTTCGACGACAGCTCGCCCTTCGAACGAAAGGACTGGCCGGTGCTGCATTTCGTGGAACATCGCTATGCGGGCGATCCGACCAACTGGTTCATTCCGAACCGCGCCGCCGTCGAGGCGCTTCTCAGGACCGCGGGATTCCGCATCGTCGCCCATCCCGAACCGGAGGTCTACCTGTGCGAAGTGACGGAGGCGGAGACAGCCGAAATGGCGCTCGCGCGCCGCGCCGGCTAGGACGCGCCCCCGTCCGGTCCCCGGTCATTTTTCCCCGGTCGTCCCGCGATGGCGCAGATGCGCCTGAAGCTGGCGCGCGAGTTCGAGGAGCCGCTCGGGCACCTCCTCCTCGCGGATTCTTTCGAGCTGCTCGTCCAGCTCTTTCTGAATGTCCCCGGCATCGGAGGCAGACGGATGTTGCTCCTTGATCATGCCACCCCTCTTTCTTTCTGGTTCTGGCGGTATCCCGCAGATATTATGACGCGCCCGCGTGGGTGGATCACAATTCGCGATGCCGCACCAGAATTTCGCACAGGGTTGCGCGGAAGGAACATAAATCCGCGCAATCCGTTCCTCTACACTCCGGAACCTGCCGCGATGCGCGGCGATCCCGCGTCGCCCCGGCCGCCGGGGCCGGGGACCAGGAGCCATAGGAAAGGAGCTGCGATGCCTTCCCCCGACGGACCGACCCGAATTCCTGCCATCTCGGCGCCCGACAGCACCCTGGCCTTTCTGCGGGACGGCTACGACTTCATTGCGACCCGGTGCGACGCGCTCGGAACCGACGCGTTTCGCACGCGGATCCTGCTCCGGAAAGTCACCTGTGTCAGGGGCCCCGAGGCGGTCGCGGCCTTCTATGCGCCCGGCCGGATGAGCCGGCGCGGAGCGATGCCGGTAAGCGTGATGACCCTGCTTCAGGATCGCGGCAGCGTCCAGACGCTCGACGGGGAGGCACACCGGCGCCGGAAAGCCTTGTTCCTCGACCTCATGACCCCCGAACGGCTGGAGGCGGCGCGGGCGATCCTGGCTGAGGAACTGGCGCGCGCGGCGGCGGAGGAATGGCGCGGTCGGAAGGAGGTGGTCCTGAGCGACGCCATCGGCGGGATCATGTGCCGGACTGCCCTGCGCTGGTGCGATCTGCCGCTCGAGGGCGAGGATATCGCCGCGCTCGCCCGCGAGCTGTCGGCGATGATCGCGGGCGCGGGCAGGATCGGGCCGGACCGGCTGCGCGCGGGCTTGCTGCGCGCACGGTCCGAACGCCGGATGCGCGACCGGATCGCCGCCGCGCGGCAGGGGCATGGCGGGCAAGGCTGGGTGATCGACCGGCTGATCGCTCATCGCGACGCGGATGGCAGCGCCCTCGACGATGCCGTGGCGGCGGTCGAGTTGCTCAACATCCTGCGTCCCGTCGTCGCCATCGGACGTTTCATCGTCTTCGCCGTCCATGCCCGCGCCTGTCATACCGGCGCGGCCCACTGGCTCGAGGCCCGCGGCGACGAGGCCGCCTGCCGCGCCTTCGGAGAGGAGGTGCGGCGGGTCTATCCCTTTTTCCCGGTCATCGGCGGGCGGGTGCGCGAGGCGTTCGACTGGCGGGGAGAACGGTTCGGGGAAGGCGACTGGATCCTTCTCGACCTCTATGGGACCTGCCGCGACGGATCGGTCTGGCCCGCGCCCGCGCAGTTCGATCCCGAGCGGCACATGCGGCCGCCGCCGCCCGGCGCGATGGTGCCACAGGGCGGGGGTGACATGGAGGAAGGACATCGCTGCCCCGGAGAGGATCTCACCCGCGCGCTGCTGACCGAGGCGATCGGATTCTTCCTCGGGCTCGATTACGAGGTGCCTGCGCAGGATCTCCAAATCCCGCATGACCGCTTCCCGCCCTGGCCGCGCGACGGGATGCGCCTCGGCTTTTCGCGTTGAACGGAATGGAACAATCGAAGCCCGCGCTAGTTTGTGAACAGATGCGCGCCGCGCCCTGACCCACAGACCGCCGTAGCGAGACTGACCGGTTTCGCCGAAAACCGAACGCGTGAAGGAGACCCGCCATGCCTCGGCTCGATACCGTCGCACGAGCCCCGACCGCCCTCGCCGCCCTTCGTCCGTCCCTCTTTCCGCCGCGATCCTCGTCCGCGCCGTGAGGGCCACGCGTTCCTTCCTCCCCGCGCGCCCCGGCCCGCGGCCTGCGGCCGGACTGGTCGCGGTCGTGGTGCTGTCGGGCTGCGCCGGACGGCAATCCGTGCTCGATCCTGCCGGGACGGACGCCGCGGCGCTGTCGGTACTGTTCACCGGCCTGCTGATCGGAGCCGTCGTACTCTGGCTCGCGATGAACGGGATGTTCTACTACTTCATCCGCCGCAGGCTCGGCACCCTGCCCGAACGCTACGGCCGCCTCGTCATCTTCTATGGCGGGGTTGTGACGCCGACGCTCCTGATCGGCGCGACCCTCGTCTGGGGCCTGTCGCTTCTGCCGGACCAGCGGCTGCCGGGGGAGGGGCTGCGCGTCCGCGTGACGGGCGAGCAATGGTGGTGGCGGGTGGAATACTGGCCTGACGGTGCTGCGGAACCCGTCGTCTCCGCCAATGAGATCCGCCTTCCTGCGGGACGGCGCACGGAATTCGTGCTCGATTCCGATCAGGTCATCCATTCCTTCTGGATCCCTGCACTGGGCGGCAAGATGGACATGTTTCCTGGCCGCGAGACCCGCATGAGCCTGCATCCGGAGACACCGGGCGTCTATCGCGGCCAATGTGCCGAATTCTGCGGCACGAGCCATGCCTGGATGGCCTTCGAGACGGTTGTGATGCCGGAGGAGGAGTTCGAGGACTGGCTGGCCGCCGAGGCGGAGGACGCCCGCCCGCCCGCCAGTGCCGCCGCGGAGCGCGGCGCCGCGCTCTTTCGCCGCGAGGGCTGCGGCGCCTGTCATGCGGTCCGCGGCACCGACGCCATCGGACAGGTCGGACCCGATCTCACCCACCTGGGCGCGCGCCATTCGATCGGCGCGGCGCGGATCGGCACCTCCACGGAGGAGATCGCGGCCTGGATCCGCGATGCCGGCGCGTTCAAGCCCGACGTGCGCATGCCCGCCTATCCCGACCTGACGGACGCGGAAAGCCGCGACATCGCCCTCTATCTGAAGGATCTGAAATGACCCGGTCCGCCGCTCCCGATCCGCGCCGCGAACCCCGCGGCACCTATCCGCCGGAGGAGGAGATGCTCGCCGAGCCGGTCCCCCCCGAGCTCGCCCGCGCGCAGGCCGCCCGTCTCCGCGAGGTCTGGCAGGCGCCGAAAGGCTGGCGCTACTGGTCAGCGGTGAACAATACGGAGGTAGGAAAGTGGTATTCGGCCACGGCCTTCGCCTTCATGCTGCTGGCGGGGATCCTCGCGCTCGTGATGCGCGCCCAGCTCGCCCTGCCGGAGAACGACCTGATGTCCTCGGACAGATTCAACCAGTTCTTCACCATGCACGGCTCGGCGATGATGTTCCTCTTCGCCGTCCCGATGTTCGAGGCGATCTCGATCCTCCTGCTGCCCGGCATGCTCGGCGCCCGCGACATGCCGTTCCCGCGGCTCTCGGCCTTCGGCTACTGGTGCTTCGTGATCGGCGGCGTCTTCGTCATGGGCTCGCTCCTGTTCGATGCCGCGCCGCGCGCCGGATGGTTCATGTATCCGCCGCTCGCCACCGAGGATCCGGGACCGGGCTCCGACATCTGGCTCCTGGGGCTGTCGTTCATCGAGATCGCCTCCATCGCCGCCGCGGTCGAGTTGATCGTCGGCACGCTCAAATGTCGCCCGCCGGGCATGCGCGTGAACCTCATGCCGCTCTACGCGTGGTACGTGCTCGTCGTCGGCGGGATGATCCTCTTCGCCTTCCCGCCGCTGATCGCCGGGGATTTCCTCTTCGAACTCGAACGCAGCTTCGACTGGCCGTTCTTCGACCCGGAGCGCGGCGGGGATCCGCTGCTCTGGCAGCACCTGTTCTGGATCTTCGGCCATCCGGAGGTCTACATCATCTTCCTGCCCTCGATCGCCATCGCCGCGATGATCGTGCCCACCGTCGCGCAGCGCCCCATCGTCGGCTATTCCTGGATTGTGCTCTCCGCCGTCGGCACCGGGTTCCTGAGTTTCGGCCTCTGGGTGCACCACATGTACACGACCGGCCTGCCCGAACTCTCCCTCGGCTTCTTTTCGGCCGCCTCCGAAGGGGTGGTCATCCCCACGGGAATCCAGCTTTTCGCCTTTCTCGCGACGCTGATGGTCGGGCGCATCCGCATGATCCTGCCGATGCTCTGGATCGCCGGCGCGCTCGCGGTCTTCACCATGGGCGGGCTGACCGGCGTCATGCTCGCCCTCGCGCCGTTCGACTCGCAGGTGCACGACACCTATTTCGTCGTCGCGCACCTGCACTACACGCTGTTCGGCGGGATGGTCTTTCCGGTGATCGCCGGGATCTATTACTACTATCCCTTCATCGCCAAGAAGATGCTGTCCGAGCGGCTCGGCCGCTGGGCCTTCTGGCTGATCTTCACCGGGTTCAACCTGACCTTCCTGCCCATGCACTATACCGGCCTCATGGGCATGCCGCGCCGCGTCTTCACCTATCCCGGCGGGCTCGGCTGGGACGTTCCGAACCTCGTGTCCTCCCTCGGGTCGGCGGTGATCGCTGCGGGATTCGCCGTCTTCGTCTGGGATCTCGTGCGGCCGAAACGCGACCAGCCGCCGGTCGAACGCAACCCCTGGCGCGGCGGGACGCTCGAATGGACCCATGAAATACCGGCGGAGGGATGGGGCATCCGCTCCATCCCCTATGTCACCAGCCGCTATCCGCTCTGGGACCAGGCGAAGCTCGTGGAGCGGATCGACGCCGGGCGCTTTTACCTGGCGGATGCCGAGGAGGGGTTGCGCGAGACGTTCGTCACCTCCGTCATGGACGGCGAACCGGTGATGGTGCAGCGGGTGGGCAAGCCGACATGGATCACCCATATCGCCGCGCTCTTCACCGGCGGGGCCTTCATCTTCCCGACCTTCCACCTCTACACCCCCGCGATCCTCTGCGCCGGCCTGGCTCTCGCCGCCATCCTCTACTGGCTCTGGACCCTGACGGCGCGGCCGCCGGAAAAGGACCGAAAGGACGTCGGGCTGGGGCTGACGCTGCCGACCTATGTCTCGGGTCCGGAATCGACCGGATGGTGGGCGATGTGGATCACCATGCTCGGGGACGCCACTGCCTTCGCCTCCCTGGTCTTCGGCTTCTTCTTCTACTGGACCACCGGAGCGTCCTTCCCCCCCGAGGATGCACTGCATGCCGGGGGAGGCGCGGTGGCGATCGCGGCGGCCGGCTATGCCGTGAGCTGGGCGCTGACGCTCTCGGCGCGCGGGCTCAACACGCGTGGGCGGGTCATCGCGGCGCGCGCGGCCCTGCTCGTCGCCGCGCTCCTCACGCTCGTCGCCGCTCTTGCGCTGATCGCGGCGATCCTGCCGCTGGAACCGACCTCGCATGTCTATCCGGCGCTCATCTGGGCCCTCGCCGTGTGGATCGTGGCGCATTCCATCGCGGGCTTCGTGATGCAGATCTACTGCCTCGCCGGAAGCCTCACCGGAAAACTCACGCCGCGCTACGATGCGGATCTGTGGAACATCTCTCTCTACTGGCATTTCTTCCTGATATCGGCGCTCGTGACCTGCGCCGTGATCGGACCCGTCGCGAGGGTGCTATGACCGAAGACCAGCAACAGCAGCAGCATCAACACCCGCCGCAGCCGGACGAGGACCGCCAGGAATTCGCCGCCGAAGCCGGCAGCCTCTGGCGCCTCACCCTGCCGCCCGCGACATGGGCGGTGCATTTCGTGCTGTGCTACAGCGCGGTGTCGCTTGCCTGCGTCCGCGGCCTGCTGCCCATCGGGCTGGTCCGGATCGGGCTGCTTGGCGCGAGCGTGATTGCCCTCTGTCTCATCGCCCTCGAAGGACGGCGTGCCCTGCGGCAATGGGATGTTCGCAACAGCGGCGTCTTCGTCCACAAGGAAGGCACAGACGAGGACCGGCACCGTTTCCTCGGACACGCCACCTTTCTGCTCGCCATCATTTCCGGCATCGGCACGACCTACACATCCCTGCCGCTCCTGATGCTCGGGGGCTGCCGATGAGGCCGATCTTCCTCCTCCCCGCCCTCGCGCTTCTCGCGCTCCTCTGGGCCGCGCCGCTGGACGACTGGCTGCCGGCCTTTCCGGTGCACATGCTGCGTCACATGGGGCTCGTCGCGGTGGCCGCGCCGCTCCTCGTCCTCGGACTGCCGCCCCATGCCGGTCGGGTCGCCATCCAGCCGCTTCTGGCGGCGGTGATCGAATTCCTGCTCGTCTGGGGCTGGCACCTTCCGGCGGCCCATGCGCTCGGCCGGCTCTCCGGAGCGGGCTTCGCGGCGGAACAGGCGAGCTTCCTGCTTGCCGGCGTGCTCGTCTGGGCCGGCTGCCTGAGGGCCGGGCATCCGCTCGCGGGAGCGGGCGGGCTCCTGCTGACCTCCATGCACATGACCCTTCTGGGCGCGCTGCTGATCCTTGCGCCGCGCGATCTCTATGCCGAGATCTGCGGCACCGCGCCCGACCTCGACGGCCAGCAGGTCGGTGGCATCCTCATGCTCGCCATCGGCACACCGGTCTATCTGTTCGGCGGCATCGCCCTCACCGGCCGCGCCCTGGCGGAGGAACCGGCATGAGGCACGTCGTTCTCACCCTCGTCGCGCTTGCCGTGCTGGGCCTCGCCTTCGCGAGCGCCGTGGTCGGCTTCGGCCTCTACAACGTGTCCGCCCTGGCCGGCCATTTCCCCGGCGTGAGCTGGGTGCTGCACAGCACCTACCGCAATGCGGTGAAGCTGCGCGCCCCGGCGACGGAGGTGCCGGACCTGACCGATCCCGACATGATTGCGCTTGGGGCCGGGCATTATGCCACCGCCTGCGTCCCCTGCCATGCCGCACCGGAAGTGCCGCGGACGGCCACCGCGCGGGCGATGGTACCGGAACCGCCCGCGATCACCGAAGCGATAGAGGACTGGGAGCCGGGCGAGTTGCACTGGGTGGTCTACAACGGCATCAAGATGAGCGGCATGCCGGCCTGGCCCGCGGCCGGGCGCGAGGACGAGGCATGGCCGGTCGTCGCCTATCTCGAGGCGGTGCGGCGCGACGCGGCGCCGGTGCTGCCCGAGGCGTCGCCGCGCGAGGACAGCACCGCCTATTGCCGGACCTGCCACGGGGACGTGGGCGGACAGGTCCCGCGGCTCGACCTCCTGACGCAGGAGGAGATCGGCGCCGCCCTCGCCGCCTATCGCGACGGCACCCGGCCGAGCGGCATCATGCAGCACGCGGTGAGCGAAGTGCCGGAGGCCGATCTCGCGAGCCTCGCCGAGACCTTCGCGGGCCGCACGCGGAGCGGTACGGAAACCGGACAGGACCCCGATCCCGCCGCGAGCCTTCCGGGGGAGGGGGAAGAGCAGCCGCTCGCCATGCGTGGCACCCGCGATGTGCCCGCCTGCACCGCCTGTCACGGTACGGGGACAGCGGCGGGCGAGGATCCCGGCGCGCCCGCTCTCGCCGGTCAGAACCGCGCCTATCTGGAGATCCAGCTCCGGCTGTGGCGGGAGGGTATCCGGCAGGGCGCGCCCAAGATGAGCGCGGCCGCACAGGCGCTCACCGACGGCGATATCGCGGAGCTGGCCGACTGGTTCTCGCGTCAGCCGACGCCGCAGGGGAGCGCGCCAGATGCCCGACAGGAGTGAACGCGGAGACGGACCAAGCTCGGTGGGCGAGATCGTCGATCGGCTGGCAGATGCCGCGGAGCGGGGGGAGGAGGTCGCCCTCGAAAATATTCTCGACACTCTCGGCAGGGCCTCCTTCGTGCCGATGCTGATGGCGGCGGCGCTCGCGGTGGTGACGCCGCTTTCCGGAATTCCGCTGTTCTCGAGCCTTTGCGGCATCACAATCGCCCTGATCTCCGCCCAGATGGTGATCGGGCGGGATTGCCTATGGATGCCGCGCTGGCTCGGCCGCCGCACTGTCCCCGCCGCCCGACTCAAGACGGCAACCGACGCACTTCGCAAACCCGCGGGCTGGCTGGACCGAAACTCGGGGGAACGCCTTCGCCCGCTCGTCTCTCCGCCCATGGACAGGGTGATCAGCCTCATCTGCATGCTGTGCGGCCTCACCATGCCGCTGCTGGAACTGGTGCCCTTCACCTCCTCGATCCTCGGGACGGCGGTGGCCTTCCTCTCGCTCACGCTTCTGGTCCAGGACGGCCTCTTCGCCCTCATCGGATTTTCGGTGATCGGGGTGGCCGTCGGCGTCGGGATCTATGTGATCTGAGATGCCGCAGAACGTTTGGCGCGTGCCGGCACATGGCAAAGCCCCGCCGCAGGGACGGGGCCTTGTGCACGCTCCGTCTCTCTCCTCTCCCCGGTGCGATCGCGAAGAGGGATCACACCGGCTCGGCCACCGTCCCGCGCGGCTGACGCGGACCACGCAGGACGGGGATGGTGATGAGCACGAGAATCAGGACGACCGTGGGCGCCACGAGCCGGGGCACCTGTGCCCAGCCGTCGAACCCCTTCTCCCACAGCGCCCAAATCACGGTGAACACATAGGTGAGAAGATAGATCCAGAGCGCGGCCATCGACGCGCGCACGAGCAGCCACGCGGTGATGCAGAGACCGAGGCCAGCAATGGCATAGTACCAGCTTCCGCCGAGGGTAATGAGCCATATGCCGCCCCCCAAGAGGACGAGGCCGAAAACGGCAAGCACCACGGCGAGAACGACCGTGGCGATATATCCACCGCTTCTGGTGCGGGTTGCTGACTGGGGGGTGCGGCGCGCCTCCGGCTGTAGATCGGTCATGTCTGCCTCCTCTTTTGCGCAATTCCATGCCACCCCAACCCCGCCACGCGCCGGATGTTCCCGACGCGCGGGTCTCGCCGAACCGCGCGCGCCGCATCAACGCGGAGCGTCCGCGCCGCCACCTTCGTCAATCCTTCTTGACGTGCTCGGGCTTGCCCTTGCGTTTGGTCGAGGCGAGATCCTCAAGCTCATCTTCGGACATCGAGTCGTACATGCCCTTGGACGCACCTTGCAGATCTCCCTTGCGCGTGTCGCCGCGCTTCGCGGAGAGGGCGGCTCCGGCGGCCTTTTGCTGGGCTTTCGACTTTGCAGGCATGGTCAACCTCCTCTTGCCTGGGGAACAGGGGAACAACCCGCAGGCCGCGAAAAGGTTCGCCTTGCACGCCCGCGGACGGGTCCGGCCGGCGGCGGTCCGCCGGGCGTGGCACTCCCGATGCGGGCCGACGGATCCGGCGGATTTCATGGGACGAGGGCGGGAACAATCCGTTCGGGGCGCTGTTGCTTGGTCCACGGAGCGGGTCCGGCGAAAGGGCTCCGCAGCGCCATGAAAGGAACAGTCGAATGGCACTCTTCTCCAAAGATATCGATTCCATGGAAGACCTGTACCTGCACACTCTGCGAGACATCTACTATGCGGAGAAACAGATCGAGAAAGCTCTGCCCAAGATGATCGACAAAGCCTCCGACGAGAGGCTGAAGGAGGCGTTTACCGTCCATCTCGACGAGACCCACGGACATGTCCAGCGTCTCGAAAGAGTCTTCGACATGATCGGCGCCCAGACCAAGGGCGTCACCTGTCCCGCCATCGACGGCATCATCAAAGAGGCCGACGAGATCGCCGGCGACATTTCCGACAGTCATGTGCTCGATGCGGCGCTCGCCGCGGCCGCGCAGGCGGTCGAGCATTACGAGATCACCCGCTACGGCACGCTGATCGCATGGTCGAAGGAGATGGGGCGCAACGACTGCGCGGAGCTTCTGGCGCAGACCAGTTCCGAAGAACACGCCGCCGACGAAAAGCTGACGCGGCTCGCGGAAAGTCGGCTCAACGAGATGTCCTGAGGCAGGACTGTCCCGCGCGTACCGTCCCCGCCATGCCGGCAGGGGCGGAACGCTCCAGTAATTTCAGATTGTCGGGAGGAAAGACAAATGGCACGAGACAACGAAAGACAGCGTCAGCGCCGCGGTGCGGCATCGCAGGACTACGGGTATGACTATCGCGAGGATCGCGACGTCTGGCCCGGTGCCGGAAGCCCCGGCCGCGAATATCGCGACCGTGACGACTATTCCTATGGCGGCCCCGGCTATGGCTATCCGGGGGTCGGCCTCGGCGGCTGGGCGGGCGGCTATCCCTATGGACCCGGCGGCTATGGCGCGGGGATGTACGACACTCCGCGCGACTGGCGGGGCGACTGGCGCGACCGCTATCGCGGCAACCGCCGGGACTTCTGGGACAGGGCCGGAGACGAAGTGGCCTCTTGGTTCGGCGATGACGACGCCCAGGAGCGGCGCGAGCAGGATCACCGGGGCCGCGGGCCTCGCGGCTACAGCCGTTCTGACGACCGGATCCTCGAGGATATCCACGACCAGCTCACCGCCGATCCGATCGTCGATGCGCTCGATATCGTGGTCTCCGTCACGGATCGCGAGGTGACGCTCGACGGGGAGGTCGGATCGCGCCGGGAGAAACGCCGGGCGGAGGATTGCGCGGAGGACGTGCTGGGCGTGGAGCACGTCCAGAACAACCTGAGGGTCCGGCGCGCCGCGTCGGGCGCGGCCGAGTCCTGAGCCGCCCGGAGATTCGGCCCGCGCGGCCCTGACACGCCTGCCGGGTCCCGGCTTTTCGCCGGGGCCTGGAACCGGTTGAAGAGTCAAGAAGTTGTCCGAGAGAAGGAGGATTAGTTTATGACCCCAAATTTGCCCGTCGTTTGCCTTCTGGCGCTGAGTTGCACCGTTGCCCCCGTGCTCGCGCAGGACGATACCCTCCCTCCGGCACCGGATACGCCGCCGCCCGCCGACACGGCCCCTCCGCCGGAAACCGGGCAGGCCCCGGAGCCCGCACCGGACGCGGATACCGATACCGAAGCTCCCGATGCGGGTGTTTCGGAGCCTGGGGAAACCCCCGCCGCGCCCGCAGAGGAGCCCCCCGGAGCGGAGCCGGCCCCTCCCGAAGATACCGCGCCTCCCGCAGATGACGGCCCTGCCGCAGATGATGAGACGGACGCCCCGGAACCCGCCGCCCCGGCCGCTCCCCCCGAAACCGGCACAGACACCACGACAACAGACACGACGACCCCCGCCCCGGCAGAACGTCCGGCGGCGGATCTTCCTGCGCAGGCGGGGGCGGACTGGCCGTTCTACGGCGGCGGCGCGAACGCGACCCGCTATTCTCCCCTCGACCAGATCGACCGCAGCAATGTCGGCGATCTCGAGCGCGCCTTCGTCTATCGCACCGGCGACATGCCGGAAGGCACCGCGGAGGGCAAGTATTCGCCGGAGACGACACCGCTCAAGATCGGCGACGATCTCGTGATGTGTTCGGCGATGAACATACTGATCTCCATCGACGCCGCCACGGGCGAGGAGAACTGGCGCTTCGATCCAGGCGTCCCGAACGACGCGATCCCCTATGGCGCGTCCTGCCGTGGCGTGTCCACCTACACCAACCCGGACGCGGCCGAGGGCGACCTCTGTGCGACCAAGGTCATCGAGGGCACGCTCGACGCCAAGCTCGTGGCGGTCGACCTCGAGACCGGCGAACCCTGCGAGGAGTTCGGTGAGAACGGCACCGTCGATCTGTGGCAGGACATCGGGGAGCGGGTGCCCGGCTGGTATGCCGTGACCGCGCCGCCCGCCGTGGTGCGCGGCATCGTCGTGACCGGCGCCCAGGTGAAGGACGGTCAGGCCGAGGATGCCCCCTCCGGCGTGATCCGCGGCTACGACGCCGTCACCGGCGAATTCCTCTGGGCCTGGGACCTCGGCGCCCCAGACGCGAACCGGGACGGGCCGCCGGAGGGCGAGATCTACACGCGCGGCACGCCGAACATGTGGACGACGGCGGTGTCCGACGAGGAACTCGGCTATGTCTATCTGCCGATGGGCAACTCCTCGGTGGATTATTACGGCTCGAACCGGTTCGAGGCGGAAAACGAATATGCCACCTCCCTCGTCGCACTCGACGCGACCACCGGCGAGCCCGTGTGGCATTTCCAGACCGTCCGCCACGACGTCTGGGACTACGACCTCGGCAGCCAGCCGACGCTGATCGACTTCGACGGCACGCCGGCGATCATCCTGCCCTCCAAGCAGGGGGACATCTATATCCTCGACCGCGAGACCGGCGAGCCGCTGACGCCGGTCGGCGAATTGTCCGGCCTGCCGAAGGGGGAGGTCGAACCGGACTACATCTCCGATACGCAACCCTATTCGGAATGGCACACGCTGCGGATGGAGCCGCTGGAGCCGAAGGACGCCTGGGGCTTCACCCCCATCGACCAGCTCTGGTGCCGCATCCAGTTCCACCGCGCGAATTACGAGGGCTATTTCACCCCGCCCTCGAGCGAACGGCCCTGGATCCAGTATCCCGGCTACAATGGCGGTTCCGACTGGGGCTCCGTTGCCGTCGACCCGGAACGCGGCGTGCTGGTGGCGAATTACAACGACGTTCCCAACTACAACCGACTCCTGACGCGCGAGGAAGCCGATGCACGCAACCTGCGTGCGATCCACGAACTCGCATCCGGTGAGACCTCGGGCGAGAATGCAGAGGGTGCGGGGGATCCGCAGGCCGGATCGCCCTATGCCATCGACGTGAATGCCGGCTGGCGCAACACCGTGACCGGCATGCCCTGCGTCGAGCCCCCCTATGGCGGCATCCGCGCCGTCGATCTCGAAACGGGAGAGACGTTGTGGGATACGCCGCTCGGCACGGCGCGCAAGAACGGTCCTTTCGGAATTCCCTCCATGCTGCCGGTCAAGATCGGCACGCCGAACAACGGCGGTGCCGTGGTCACGGCGGGCGGGCTGATCTTCATCGCCGCCGCCACCGATGACCTGTTCCGTGCGATCGACATCGAGACCGGCGAAACCGTGTGGAGCGACAAGCTGCCCGCGGGCGGTCAGGCCAACCCGATCGCCTATGAGGTGAACGGCAAGCAATATGTGATGGTCGCCGCAGTCGGGCACCATTTCATGGAGACGCCCGTCGGGGATTACCTGATCGCCTACGCGCTGCCCTAGCCGGCGCAGGGAAAGCCGGAGCGGGCCAGACCGTCAGCCCCTGCGGTCGCAACCCTCAGGGCCCGCTCCGACCCAGGACGCGTTCGTTGCCGACCGCTGCGAGCGCGTCCGCATTTTTCGCGGGCAAGGAACCGCCGGGGCGACACGGCCAGGCGGCGGTTGCGGAACCCCGGACGGGTGGGAACGGTTGATCCGGTGACGGGCGCGCGCCGCCGCCGGCGGCCAGACCCACTCCCCAATCGCAGGAGGACGACACCATGAGCGAAGCCATGCAGACCACGGATCACGAGACCATCCGCGCCTGGGCCGAGGCCCGCGACGGACGTCCCGCACGAGTCCGGAACACCGGCGGAGGCGGCGGCATCCTCCGCATCGACTTCGATCCGCCCGAGGACACGCTCGAAGCAATCGACTGGAGCGAATTCTTCGAGGTCTTCGAGGATCGGGACCTCGCCTTCCTCTACCAGGACGAGACCGCGGATGGCGGCCAGAGCCGCTTCAACAAGTTCATCGACCGTAACGGCGGATAGGAGGACAGCATGATCCGGACACTTTTCTGGGGCGCGGCGGCGGTTCTTGCCGGCGTGGCGCTAGGCAGACGCTCCCGTCCCGCCACCGGCACACCCGAGGTGCGCGACGCCGGGCCATCGGAAATGCGCGACCCGCCGCGGCACTGGGACCGGGTGGACGAGATGAGCGATGAATCTTTCCCGGCCAGCGACCCGCCCGCGAATTATTGAGCGGGAGGTCCCGATCGTGAAAACCGGCGCCGGCCTTTCGGAAGGTCGGCGCCGGTTCTCATTTGGCGGCGGCCCGGAGGGCCAGCGCATCAGTCCGCGACCCTATTCCGGCGCGGAGAAGGCGCCGCAGGCGAGGCGGTCCCCGGCATCGCCCGCCGGCTGTGACTCGTAATCGTCGACGCCCTCATGCATCACGAAAGCGGCCCCGTCCTCGTCGAGCAGATCTCTTTCCACGTCGATATCGGGGAGGAAGACTTCCACCTCTCCCACGCCGTTCTCCTTGACCGTGAGATTGGGCATGTCGCCCGGATGCGGCCCGCCTTCGGCCAGCACGCCGTGCTCGCGGTCCCCGGCGATATGGCCGCCGGCGGAGCTGAAATCCTCGGATTCGCAGTCGCCCACCTCGTGCAGGTGGATGGCGTGCACGCCTTCGGGAAGCTCGGTGAGCGTGATCGTCGCCACCGCCACACCGGAGGGGGTGTCATAGACGCGCACCGCGCCGAGCGCATTGCCTTCGAGGTCCTGCACGTCCGCCGTCGCTTCGGCGGCATAGGCCGCCGGCGCGAGCAAGGTGCCTGTGAGTGCGGCAATCATGAGGGTCTTCATGAAAATCTCCTTTGTCCGGATGAAGCCCGCCCGACGCCGGGGCGCGTTCGCGGGCAGTGAGGAGACAACAAACCGTCGGCGCCGATGTTCCGAGGCGACTCGCCTGTCCTCCCGGAGCCGGGAACATCGCCGGGCAGGCGGGGTTGAAGGTGCAGGACAAGGAGGACGTTCATGACCCCACCAAAGACTCCAAAGGCAAAGACTCCAAAGACCCCGAAGCAGAAGGCATCCGGGGCTGCGGCCGTCGATCGGCTGCGCGACGACATCGACCGCGGCGGAACCGGAGACAAGGTGGCCTTTGTCGATCCGGCGGCCGCACCGCTCGGAACCGATGACGAGGCCGCAGGTCATTCCCCGACGGCCGAGGAGGCCGTGGTCGCCGCGGGGCACGAACGCGCCCGCCCGGCCGAGAGGGGGGACAAGGCCACACCCGCAGACCTCGCAAGCGGCTCCGCGAGCTGGGGCTCGATCTTCCTCGTCTGCGTGGTGGTGGCGGTGATCGTCGCGATCATCGCCTGGGCCATCCTCGGGGGCTGAGCCGCTCAGTCCTTCCGTCGGCGGGCCTCCGTCTCGTCGGCCGTGCCGGTGGCGGGGGCAGGATGGGGGCCACCGGGTTGTTTCATCGACGGAATGCTCGTCGCGTTGAGATCCGCGCGGTGCCGTCCGGCAGGGTCGATCTGTTGCTGGCGCTGGTCGAGCACGCCCTTTTCGGGCGCGCGGGCCTTCAGGTTCTCGGGCTTCTCATGGATGTCTCGGTTCGCCATGGCGTCCTCCTGTGTTCCGGGGACCAACAGCCGTTCGGGCGCAATGTTCCCCGGCCGGCACGGCGAGGGCGCGGGAACACTTGCCGCAGTTGCGGGTTGGCTGCCTAGAGACGAAAAGGAGGTCACATGCCGTTTCCCGCCCTCTCGCCCCGCGTGACGCCTCTGCCGGTGGAGGCCGCCATCCCGCCCCAGCAGCCGCCGACCGAAGTGCCCCCCACGCCGGACCCCGACATCATGCCGCCCGCCCCGCCCGAGGCTCCCGACCAGCCCGATGTGCCGGAATACGAGCCGCCCGATCCGCAGGAGGTGCCCGAACAGTCGCCGCCGCCCGAGGGACCGCCTGGCGCGCCGCCCGAACTGCCGACGCAACGCGCCATTGCGGCAGCCGCGTGGCCCGGAGGTCTCCATGCCGGGTGAGGAGGACAGGCTTTGCGAGCTGGAAGGCCGGATCATCGCGCATCGCCGCCTGCTGGTGCGGCTGATGGGCGCCATGGATCCCGGAGCACGGGAGGAACACCTCCGCTGGATCGCCGACCGCGAAATCCTGCATGACGGGCAGGAGGATCCCGGCGCCGTGCCGACGGGAACGGAGGCGCTCTCCCTCAGCATCGCCGAGGAATTCAAGGAAATCGCCGAACTTGCCCGCGCCCGCTTTGCCGACGAGGCGTGAGGTCGGGCGGTGCGCCAGGACGACACGACGAGGAACACGATGACCGCCGTCCTCTCCCTCAATGTCGGCTCCTCGAGCCTCAAGGCGGCCGGTTTCGTCAGGACCGGCGCGGAGCTGAAGAAGGTTTTCACGGCCACCCACGACGCCTCCGCGGGTGACACCGAACTCGTCGTGCATCGCAACGGTACGGCGCATACGCTGGGCAGGCCCGGCGAGGACTATCGCGAGGGCGCGCTGGCCCTTCTGGCCCATGCCGGGGAGGTGCTCGGGGGCCGCCTCGTCGTCGGACATCGCGTCGTCCATGGCGGCCGCCTGTCCGGTGCGCCGGTACGGCTCGATGCCGGCACCATCGATCGGCTGCGCGCCTTCGCCCCCCTCGCGCCGCTGCACCAGATCGCCAATCTCGCCCCGGCGGAGGCACTTCTGGAGGCGCGGCCGGATCTGTTCCAGACTGCCAGCTTCGACACCAGTTTCCACGAAACCATGCCGGAGACGTCCCGGCAATTGCCGCTGCCCGCCTCGGTGACGGGGGAGACGTTGCGGCGCTATGGCTTCCACGGCCTCTCCTTCCGCTCCGTGGCCCGCCGCATGGCCGGGCACGGGTTTGTGCGGATCGTCGCACTGCATCTCGGGGGAGGCGCCTCGGTCTGCGCAATGCGGGACGGGCGGAGCATTGACACGACGATGGGGGCGACACCTCTCGCCGGCCCGATGATGACCACGCGCGCGGGCTCGGTGGATCCGGGCGTTCTGCTCCATCTGCTCGAGCGTGGCCATGACACGGAGCGGCTGGCCGATCTGCTCTGGAAGAAGTCCGGCCTGCTTGGGGTATCCGAGGAAAGCAGCGATCTGCGCGACCTGATCGGCAGCGGCAGCGCGGCGGCGGAGACGGCGGTCGAACTCTTCTGCGCCGATCTCGTGCGACACACGGGCGCGATGGTGGCGCGGCTCGGGGGTATGGATGCCGTCGTCTTCACGGGCGGAGCCGGGGCGGGACAGCCGCTGATCCGCGAACGGGTCGCCGAAGCGTTCGACTGGGCCGGCCTGCGCCTTGATGCGGAGGGAAATGCCGCGCTGACCGAGCAAGGCGTTGCGCCGCAGGGAAGCCGGATCTCCGCACCCGACAGCGGAATCGAAGCCTGGGTCCTGCCGGTGGACGAGGAGACGGAAATCGCGCGCGACGCCTGCCAGTTGAGTGAGGAGGAGGACCTATGACCGATCTGCAAACCGTGGATGCCTGGTGGCGCGCGGCGAATTACCTTTCCGTCGGGCAGATCTATCTCATGGACAACCCGCTCCTGCGCGATTCCCTCCGGCCGGAACATATCAAGCCGCGGCTGCTCGGGCATTGGGGGACGACGCCGGGGCTGAACTTCGTCCACGCCCATCTCAACCGGCTGATCCGCGCGCGGGAGATGCAGATGCTCACGATCACCGGGCCGGGCCATGGCGGCCCTGCGCCGGTCGCGAATGCCTGGCTCGAAGGCAGCTATCCCGAACGCTATCCGGATGTGGACTGGTCGGAGGCGGGGATGCGGCGGCTGTTTCGCCAGTTCTCCTTTCCGGGCGGGGTGCCGAGCCATGCCGCGCCCGAAACGCCCGGCTCGATGCACGAGGGCGGAGAGCTCGGCTATTCGCTCGCCCATGCACATGGCGCGGCCTTCGACACTCCCGATCTCACGGTCGCCTGCGTGATCGGCGACGGCGAGGCGGAGACCGGGCCGCTTGCCGGCTCCTGGCAGTCGGTCCATTTCGTCGATCCCCGTCGCGATGGGGCGGTGCTGCCGATCCTGCACCTGAACGGCTGGAAGATCGCGGGGCCGACGGTGCTGGCGAGGATGAGCGACGATGCGCTGGACGCGTTCTTCCGCGGTATGGGCTATGCGCCGCTCCATGTCGGTGGCTCCGATCCCGTGCAGATGCACAGGGACATGGCCGCCGCGCTCGACGCCGCGGCCGACCGGCTTGCGGAGATCCGGCGTGAGGCGCCCGCGGCGCCCCGCTGGCCGATCATCGTGCTGCGCAGTCCGAAGGGCTGGACGGGCCCCGACAGGGTGGACGGCAAAAAGGTCGAAGGCACGTTCCGCGCCCATCAGGTGCCGTTGCCTGGTGTGCGCGAGGAGGCCGATCACCTCGCGCAGCTCGAGCGATGGATGCGCAGCTATCGGCCCGAGGAGCTGTTCACCGAAGCCGGGCCGGCAAAGCACCTGCGCGCGCTGATCCCGGCGCCGGAGGCGCGGATGACGGCAAGCCCCCATGCCGAAGGTCACCGTCTGTGTCCGCTCGAGCTGCCGCCGGTCGAGCCCTCCGCCTTCGGGATGATCCGCCCCGGCGCTGAACTGGCCGGGGCAACCGGACATCTGGGGACATGGCTGCGGGAGCTGTTCCGCCGCAACCCCGACCGCTTCCGCCTCTTCGCGCCGGATGAGACGAAGTCGAACCGGCTCGATGCCGTCTTCGAGGTCACCGCCCGGCGCGCACCCGGTCCCGTCGGACCGGAGGACGAGGACGTGGCTCTCGACGGACGGGTGATGGAGGTGTTGAGCGAGCATCTGTGCCAGGGCTGGATGGAAGGCTACACGCTCACCGGGCGGCACGGGCTCTTCACGAGCTACGAGGCCTTCATCCATATCGTCGATTCCATGTTCAACCAGCATGCCAAGTGGTTGCGCACCATCCGCCGCATCGACTGGCGGCCGGAGGTGCCGTCCTTCACCTACCTGCTGACCAGCCATGTCTGGCGCCAGGATCACAACGGTTTTTCCCATCAGGACCCCGGCTTCCTCGACCACGTCGCCAACAAGAAGGCGGAGGTGGTGCGGCTCTACCTGCCGCCCGACGCGAATTCACTGCTCGCCGTGGCGGAGCGCTGCTTTTCGGACATGGGCCGGATCAACGTCATCGTCGCGGGGAAGCAGCCCGAGCCGCAATGGCTTTCCCTTGCGGCGGCGCGTGCGCATCTCGACCTCGGCTTCGGAACCTTCGACTGGATCAGCGATGCCGCGCCGGATGTCGTGCTCGCCTGCGCCGGCGACGTGCCCACGCTGGAGGCGGTGGCGGCCGCGCAGCTGATCCGCACCCATTCGGACCTCCGGGTGCGGCTGGTCAACGTGGTGGACCTTATGGCGTTGCAGGATCCCGAGCGGCACGAGGCTGGCACGCCGAACTCGGCGTTCGCAGCGGCCTTCACCACTGACCGGCCCGTGGTCTTTGCCTTCCACGGCTATCCGGGGCTGATCCACAGGCTTACCTACCGGCGCCCGAACCACGACAATTTCCACGTCCACGGATATCAGGAGGAGGGGACCACGACCACGCCCTTCGACATGACGGTGATGAACCGGCTCGACCGTTACCATCTCGCGCTCGCGGCGGTGAAATGGACGGGGGCGGACGCGCCGGACCTCATGCGCCATTGCCGGGAGGCGCTGGAGCGGCATCGCGACCATGTCCGCGCCCATGGCGAGGACATGCCGGAGATCCGGGACTGGGACTGGTCGGTTCCTGCCTTTGGGCGGTAGGGTTCAGCGCGCGCGTTCGAGCATCCCGAAGAGATCGCGCGGATCGTCAGGATCGGCGAGCATGTCGAGCGGCTCGCAGAAATCCGTTCCCCCAATCTTCGCGTGGATATAGCGCAGGGCGGAGAAATCCTCGATCGCGAAGCCGACGCTGTCGAACAGCGTGATCTGCTCCGCGCTGCTGCGCCCCGGCGCCTCGCCCCGGATCACCCGCCACAACTCCGTCACCGGATGATCCGGGGCGAGCTGCTGGATCTCCCCCTCGATCCGTGTCTGCTCCGGATATTCGACGAAGATCTCGGCGCGCCGGAGGATGTCGGGGTGCAATTCGGTCTTGCCGGGGCAATCGCCACCGATCGCGTTGATGTGCTGGCCGCTGCCGACCATGTTGTCCGTGAGGATCGTCGCATATTGCTTGTCCGCGGTGCAGGTGGTGATGATTTCCGCACCCTCCACCGCCTCTTGGGCGCTCTTGCAGATCACCACCGTAAACCCTCGTGCCGCGAGGTTGCGCCGTGCCTTCTGCGTCGCCGCCGGATCGGTGTCGTAGAGCCTCAGCCTGTCGATGCCGCAGAGCGCGCGGAAGGCGAGCGCCTGGAATTCGCATTGTGCCCCGTTGCCGATCATCGCCATCACCTGCGCCCCCTTCGGCGCGAGATACCTGCCGACGAGCGCCGATGTCGCCGCCGTCCGGAGCGCGGTGAGCACCGTCATCTCGCTCAGGAGGATCGGATAGCCCGTCGCCACGGAGGCGAGTACGCCGAAGGCGGTGACCGTCTGATAGCCCTCGCGCGTGTTCTTCGGATGGCCGTTGACGTATTTGAACCCGTAATTCTCCGCATCCGCCGTCGGCATCAGCTCGATCACACCGTCGCGCGAATGGCTGGCCAGGCGCGGCGTCTTGTCGAAGTCAGGCCAGCGTCTGAAGTCCTCCTCGATATATCCGGCCAGTTCGGAGATGAAGCTCTCCGTTCCCGTCGCGTTCACGAGGCGCATCATGTTCGCGACGGAGACGAAGGGGACGAAGGCGAGGGGAGAGGGATCGGGTCGGGTCATCACGGGTCCAGTCGGTTGGATCCGGGCGGAAATTGCACGCCATGAACTTGCCGCGCGGAGGGGGTGCGACGGACCGGATCCTTTGGCCGGAGTATGGCAGACTGCGCCGCCGTCGCAAGCGGCGGCGCCGGGGTCAGTTGGTGTAATATTTCTTGCCGTAGGCACCATAGGCGCCGTAGCTGTCGCCGTAGCCGTAGCGCCTCATCCCCTTCGGGTCGATCTGGTTGAGCAGCAGCCCGGTGATCCTGACACCGACGGTTTCGAACATCCGCAGCGCCTCCTGCACCTGCGTCTTGCTCGTCTTGTCCCAGCGCACGGTGAAGAGCACCGCGTCGACCTGTTGTGCGACGACCCGCGCATCCGGCACGACGAGCACCGGCGGCGTGTCGATGATCACGAAATCGTAGCGCTCCCGCGCCTCCGCGATCAGTTCGGCGAACCGCGGCGAGGACAGCACGTCCGCGGCATTGACCTTGCTCGGCTCGCTCAGGAGCACATCCGCCCCGGTCAGCGGGTCGTGGACGACCGCTTCCTCGAGGGAGATCTCGTCCGACAGCACGCTGATCAGGCCCTTTCGCGTCGTGATGTTCAGGTACTCGCCGAAAACGAGGCGGCGGATGTCCCCCTCCAGCAGGAGCACCTTCTTGCCCATCCCCGTCAGGCTCTGGGCCAGCGCGAAGGAAATCGTCGTCTTGCCCTCGCTTGGTACGGAGGAGGTCGGCATGATCACCTGCGGCGTCTTGTCCGGTCCGGATAGCAGGACCGAGGTACGCAGGTTGCGCACCGCCTCCGCGGCGGCGGAGGTGGGCTTCCGCGACAGGTAGGTGAGCGTGTCACGCCGCGTCCTGCCGGCCGGAAGGAGCGGGATCTGGCCCATCACCGGCAGGCCGGACTCCGCCTCGAGATCGCGCGCAAGCCGATAGTTGTTCCGCCGGGCTTCCCACAGCAGCGCCACACCGCTGCCGGCGAGAAGGCCGAGAAAGAGCGCGATCGTGAGGATCATCGACTTGCGCGGCTCCGACGGCGCGCCGGGAAGCTGTGCGTTCGAAAGGATCCGGGCATCCGGTTGTTGGATCCCTTCCTGGGCCGAAGTCTCCTTCAGCCGCCCGAGGAAATATTCGTAGAGAAGCCGGCTCGCCTCCGCCTCGCGGGTCAGCTGCTGGAGCTGGATCATCTCGGCGCTTTGCGTTGCGATCTGGTCCTCGATCGCGGCGATGGTCGACGTGAGGGACGTGACCTGCTCGCGCGCCCGCCGTGCCTGGAGTTCCGCACGCGCGATGATCTGCTCGAAGCGCGTGTCGAACGCCTCTCCCGCGCCGTCTTCGCGCAGGATGGTGCTCAGCCGCGTGTCCCCGACGGCCTCCGCCTTCTCCGCCGCCGGGGCGCTGCGCAGCACCTCGAGCCCGGCAAGCCCGGCGTCCGCCTCCACGAGCGTCGCGCGGGTCGACACCAGCCTGTCCCGCAGTTCCTTGACCTGCCGGTCGAGTCCCTGGACGCTTTCCTCGCTTACCACCTCCGAATTCGTGGCGAATTCGGCAACGCGGGCTTCGGCCGTCTCCAGATCCTGCTTGAGATCGGCGACGCGCGAACTCAGCCATTCGGAGGCTTCCTTCGTCGCATCGAATTTCACGTCCATCTGGTAGAGGATGTATTCCTCCGCGATCCGGTTGGCCAGGCGCATGGATTTCAGCGGCGTTCCCGTCGTGACCGTGACCTGGAGCACATAGGTGTTCGGCACGTTGCGCACGTTCATGCTGCCCAGCACCGCATTGACTGCACGCGCCATGTCGGGATCGACCCCGTCCTCCGGCGTCACGGGCGGAACGGCCGGCCGGAACAGCCCGGTCACCGCTGCGCGCGCACGCTGCATCATCGACGGCGAGCGCAGGGCGCCGTTGAACTCGGGATCCTCGGTCAGGTTCTCGCCCGCTACCACGCGCTCGATCAGGCGGCGGCTCTTGAGCACCTCGACTTCGGTGTTGATCGCCTCGCTGTCGCTTCCGAGATTGGGCAGGATCGCCCCGAGATCGACGAGGGTGCTTTCCTGTGTCTCCAGCAGCACGACCGACGTCGCCTGATATTTCGGTTCTGCCACGGCGAAGGCGTAATAGCCCGCCACGAGGCCGAACCCCGCGGTGATGGCGAGGATCCAGAATTTCCGGCGCCAGAGCGCACCGAAAATCCGGGAAAGGTCGATGAGATCATCGTCAGCACTTCCATCGCTTTGCACGACGAAATCTTGAGTCACTTTCATTGCGGCCCTTTTCTTCGATCTGTGCTCGCCCCACCTCACTATAGACGGCATCTTGATTTTCAGTGAACCCATATTCACGCGCGGGTTTGGCGTGGCGTCCTGTCTTTTTGCGTCCGCGGAAACAAGGCCGCCCGGTTCGTGCGCCGGTGGATTTTTGCCGATGACTTCCCGGACCTTAGCTGCTTTGCCACGGGTTTTCCCCCGGCGACGTTCGGTGGCGGAATCCTGCCCGTCCGGTTGCCGCTCCTGTGCCGGTGTGCGCCGGCGCGGGCGATATGGTGCAATCGGGCGGAACCTTCTGCGCTGTCAAGGCGTTGAGGCCTCGGTGCCGCCGCAACAGGGCGGCTTCCCGTTTCGCATCGGCTGCGGACGGTATGTCGCGTTCCGCATCCCGCGGAGAGCGGTCGCAAGTGCAGAAGGGCCCGGAGGGACGGCAATGGGACAACAGGATTTCGGCCGATCGTCGCCTGCGTCCGTATTTTCGGCGCAAGGATCGGCAGTGCTGCCTCCATTTTCGCCCCGGCCGCCGGCATTTCCGACCGATGAGCCCGATTTCGTGCACCCTCTCTCGCAAAACATGCCCGCATTTGATAGCGACGGCCGTGCGAATCCTGCTGGCCGTCCGTCCGGCTCGAAGATCGCCGCTTTCGGACAGGGCGCTCCGCCCCGAGATGTCCGTACCTCCCGAACCTGCGCGTCCCGACCTGTGACGCATGACTGACATAAGACCGGAGACGTCCAAAATGATACGATTCGCCCATAGGTTTCTCATCGGTGCCGCGCTGCTCGCCAGCCTCGCCGCCTGTACCGCAGGACCGCAGGTCAGCCGGGCGGACCAGACGCCGGGGCGGGTGAGCCCGCGCATTCAGGCCATGTACGGCGAGATGCAGGACGGCGATATGCTGATCCCGGCGGTCGATCCGAAATATCTCAGCGCCGAAAAGGCCCGGCAGGAGGTCGACTACTGGACCGACGAAGAGCCCGGCACGATCGTCGTCGACCCCTATGCCCGCTATCTCTACTATGTGCTCGGCGGCAATCGCGCGATGCGCTACACTGTGGCGGTCGGCGAGGCGGGGCGCGGCTTTTCCGGCACGGCAACCATTCCGGTGAAGCGGGAATGGCCGCGCTGGACACCGACGAAGAACATGCTGCGGGAGGATCCCGACCTCTACGGTCCTGTGGCGGACGGAATGGAGGGGGGCCTCGACAACCCGCTCGGCGCCCGTGCGCTCTACCTCTACCGCGGCGGTCGCGACACGATGTACCGCATTCACGGCACGTCGCATCCCTGGAGCATCGGGCGGGCGACCTCCGCAGGCTGCATCCGGCTTTTCAACCAGGATTCGATCGACCTGGCCGAACGGGTCGAACCCGGCACCCGCGTGGTCGTTCTGACCGAGGCGCAATCCGGCCAGGGCACCGTACCGCCCGCGACCACCGTGGCGCTCGCCGACGCCTCCTTCTGACGCTGGCAGCCGAGGACACAACGGATAACAGGAATGGCCGGGATTTCCCGGCCATTTTCATGGGACAGGGGTGCCGCGCCTCAGGGCTGTCCGGCCTTTTCCTGCGCCCGCCATGTCAGCCAGCCGTTCAGCCCGGCCAGCATGAGGACGACAGCGGGGGAGAGTGCATGGGCATATTCGCCCTGGGCCAGAACCGTGCCCGCCGCTGCCGCCATGATGACCGCGGCTAACCCGCTGCCGAGCAGGCGCGTGGAGGAGGGGACGAGCAGCACCGCCGCCGCCCATTCGAGCAGGCCTGTCACATAGTGGAACCAGCCCGGATAGCCCCAGCGTTCGTAATCCGCGACAAGCTCGGGCGTCGCAAAGACGTTGAGGCTGCCGCCCAGTACGAAGAAGGCCGAGAGTAGCCAGGCGAAGATCTGTCGCAACATGTCGCGTTTCATGGTCTTTGTTCCTGTTCCAGGGGAGGGATGGGGTTCGGTCGTTCGCGCCCGGCGAACCGGGCACGCAGCCGCCGGACGCGCCGGAGGGGACGGCGACGGATCGGAGAAACGGAGCGTGTTTTCGGGCTCCGGCCGGGGCTCAGGCGGCGGTCATCGGCCCCGGCGGGTCACAGCGGCTGCACCGAATTGTAGCGCCGGTGATGCCAGACGAGGGGCGGGCGGCCCGCGTCGAGGGCCATCTGGTGCGGCGCGCCCACGAAGAGGATATGGCCCTCCAACTCGATCTCGCCCGCCACGACGCAGTCCATGGAGGCCACGGCACCCAGCAGCCGCGGGTGACCCGAGGACCATTGTGCCCAGTCGCCATGCTCGAACCGCCGCTCGGCGGCCGTCTTGCCCGCGAAGGCGTCGGCAACCGTGGCCTGGTCTTCCGCGAGCATGGCAAATGAAAACGCGCCCTTCCGCTGCACCATCGCGGCAAGCGCGGAGGTCGCGGCGACGGACACGAGGATCCTCGGCGGGTTGACGTTCAGCGAAAACGTCGCCGTCACCGTCCGTCCGAGCCGCCTGTCCCCCTCGCGTGCCGTCACGAGGCAGGCGGTTGCCGCGAGCGAGGCCATGGCTTCCCGGAACATGTGCCGCAGATCCTCGCTGCCGGCCTCGGTCTTTGTCTGCGTCGCCGTGGCGGGCGTTGTTCGGGGGGTGGTGCGAGTCATCACGAATTCCCTGGCTTGGGGGAGAACAGCGTTTCGAGCTTGTTCGGCACGCCGTCCATCTCATCTGCATTTGCGGGCGGTTCGCCTCGTTCGAGGATCACCGGCCAGACTTCTGCGTATCTTCGATTGAACGCAACCCATTTGTCCATGTCCGGTTCCGTATCCGGGCGGATCGCATCCGCCGGGCATTCCGGCTCGCAGACGCCGCAGTCGATACATTCGTCCGGATGGATGACGAGCGTGTTCTCGCCCTCGTAGAAACAGTCCACGGGACAGACCTCCACGCAATCCATGAATTTGCAGGCGATGCAGTTTTCGGTGACGACATAGGTCATGGGATGTCTCGGAGGGATGGGTGCCCTGCCACGCGCCTCGGGAACGGGGGGAACAGGCGATCTGTGGCAGGGCCGACGCCGGGGTCAGGCGAGGTTGGCCTCGGCGAAGTCGTAATTGGCGAGCCTGTCGAGGAAATTCGACACGTAATCGGGGCGGCGGTTGCGGAAATCGACGTAGTAGCTGTGTTCCCAGACGTCGAGACCGAGCAGGGCGCGGCCTTCGCCGGTGGCCAGCGGATTGACGCCGTTCGGCGTCTTCGTCACCGCGAGCCTGCCGTCGTCGGTCTGGATCAGCCAGGCCCAGCCGGAGCCGAACTGGCCCACGGCGGCGGCCTTGAACGCCTCCTTGAACTGACCGACGGAGCCGAAGTCCTCGACGAGCTTCGCCTCGAGCTTGCCCGGAATGTTCCCTCCGGTGGGCGACAGGGCGTTCCAGAAATGGATGTGGTTCCAGTGCTGGCCGGCATTGTTGAAGACCGGCGCGCGGTCGGCGTCGCCATAGGTGAGCGCAATGAT
Source organism: Celeribacter indicus (assembly GCF_000819565.1). NCBI lineage: Bacteria > Pseudomonadati > Pseudomonadota > Alphaproteobacteria > Rhodobacterales > Roseobacteraceae > Celeribacter > Celeribacter indicus. The sequence continues at coordinate 4,455,626 of NZ_CP004393.1, read as the reverse complement.
CTCCTCGAGGGACTTGCCCTTGAGATCGTCCTGCGCCTCGACGAAGCCGTTCAGCGCCGTGACATAGGCCTGATGATGCTTGTCATGGTGCAGCTCGAGCGTCTCCTGGCTCATGCCGCGCCCGTCGAGGGCCGAGTGTGCATAGGACAATGCGGGCAGTTCGAAAGCCATGTTCCATCTCCTTGTGGCGGCCGGAGCTTGCATTTTCCGACTCGTTGCGTTAATAAATCAAGCACTAGCTTTGAAAAATATCGGGACGAATATGTCAAGCGACATCTTGGAAAATAGTTCATGGTCCCCGCGCGCACCTTCGGAGCGCGTCCTGATGGCGCTGAAGATGCATGGCACGCTGACCTCCGCACAGACGGGGGAACGGCTCGGCATCACCGGGGAGGCCGCGCGGCAGCACCTCGTGAAGCTCGCCGAGGACGGGCTCGTGTCCGAGGAACGGCGCACCGCGGGGCGCGGCCGGCCTTCGAGCTATTGGCACCTGACGGACAAGGGACAGGGACGTTTCCCCGACACCCATGCCGCGCTGACCGTCGACATCCTGCGCAGCATTTCCGAAGTGCTGGGTCCCGAGGCGCTCGACCGGATCGTCGCGGCGCGTGAAGGTGCGACCCAGGCGCTCTATGCGGCGGAGATGGCGCAGCGTCCGACGCTGCGCGACCGCGTCGCGAAGCTTGCCGAGCTGCGCAATACCGAAGGCTACATGGCCGTGGCGGAGGAGGCCGAGGACGGCACCTTCCTGCTGATCGAGAATCATTGCCCGATCTGTGCCGCCGCCACCTTCTGCCAGGGATTTTGCCGTGCCGAGAAGGCGGTGTTCGAGGCGGTGCTCGGCGCGGAGACCAGCGTCGAGCGCATCGAGCACGTCGTGAGCGGCGGGCGCCGCTGCGCCTATCGCATCACGGAAGCCGGCGCGTGAGCCTCGCCACGCCATCCCCGTCGTCCCTGACCGGCGCCTTCGACCTGTCGGAGCACAACACGCTGGGCCTCGCCGCGAGGGCGCTCCATGGCGGTTTTCTCACCGAGCCGCAGGATGTTGCCGCGGCGCATGATTTCGCCTCCCGGCGCGGCCTGCCCTTCCACCTCCTCGGCGGCGGGAGCAATTGCGTCCTTGCGCCGGAGATCGAGGCGGTGGTGGGCCTCGTGCGGTTGCGTGGCCGCTCCCTCGACCGTTCCACACCGGACCTCGTCCGGGTAACGGCACGGGCCGGGGAAAGCTGGGCGGATCTTGTTGCCTGGACCGTCGCACAGGGCATCGGCGGGCTCGAGAACCTCGCGGGCATTCCCGGAACGGTCGGCGCCGCGCCGATCCAGAATATCGGCGCCTATGGCATCGAGCTGGCCGATGTGTTCGACCACCTGACCGCGCTGGAGGTCGGGACGGGACGGCGCCTGCGCTTCGACCGCGCCGCCTGCCGCTTCGCCTATCGCCACAGCCGGTTCAAGGAGGCGCCGGGCCGCTATATGGTCTGCGACGTCACCCTCGCCCTGCCGCAGCCCTGGCGCCCGGTGCTGGGCTATGCCGGGCTCGACGCGCTCGACGGTCCGGTGACGCCGCGCCGGGTGATGGAGGCAGTGCTCGCCCTGCGGAGTGCGAAGCTGCCGGACTGGCGGCGGACCGGCAACGCCGGCTCCTTCTTCCACAATCCGATCCTCCCCGCCGAGGCTGTCGCCCGCCTGCCGGAGATGCCGTCGCATCCGGTAGAAGGCGGGATCAAGCTCTCCGCCGGATGGCTGCTCGAGGCCGCAGGCCTCAAGGGCGCGCGCCATGGCGGGGCGGGGTTTTCCGACCAACACGCCCTCGTCCTCGTCAACCACGGCGGAGCCACCTTCGAGGACGTCACGGCGCTTGCCGCGCGGGCCGTCCGCACCGTCGAGACGCGCTTCGGCGTGACGCTGGTGCAGGAACCCGTGACGCTGCGCTAGGCCATCGCTTCCGCATCGCACGCGCCGCGGCGGCGCGCAGGCTTTGCCAAGCCCGTGCGCAACGGCTATCAGGGGAAAACCCTCCCCGACACACGGGATCTCTATGCGAACCGAAATCATCATCGCCACCTACAACAAGCCTGCCTATCTCGCGCTCTGCCTTGAGACATGCCTGGCGCAGACGGTCCCGCCCGACACGATTTGCGTGGCCGACGACGGGTCGGGGGAGGAGACCGCCGCGGTGATCGCTGCGGCACAGGACCGGGCGGGACCGGTGTCGATCCGCCACAGCTGGCATGAGGATGACGGCTTTCGCAAATGCAAGGCGCTCAACACCGCCATTGCGGAGTCCCAGGCCGACTATCTCTTCTTCATCGACGACGATTGCCTGCTGCATCCCGGCTTCGTCTCCCGCCATCTCGACCTCGCGCGGCGCGACCGCTTCCTGACGGGCAGCCTGATCCGGCTCGATCCGGCGCTGACACAGGCGATGCTCTCCGCCGGCAGGGTGGCATGGAGCGCGGAGGGCCGTCTGTCGGGCTGGACGCCGCAGAGCGGCTCGGAACGGCTGAAATCCACACCGCCCGCCCCGCGTCTGAACCGGGCGCTCGACCGCCTGTCGCCGGTGAAGCGCAACTGGCAGGGTGGCTGCGCCTCGACCTTCCGCGACAATCTCCTCGCGGTGAACGGCTTCGACGAGCGGATGGCCTATGGCGGGCTCGACAAGGAACTGGGCGACCGGCTCGGCAATGCCGGGGTGCGGGGGCGGCATGTGCGCTACACCGCGCCGGTCTATCACCTTGACCACGGGCGCGCCTATGACAAGCCGGAGGTCCGCGCCTTCAACCGCGGCATCATCGAGGACACGCGCAGGACAGGCCGGACCTGGACCGAGCATGGCATCGTGAAGGGACCGCGCCGTCGGGGTCATAGCACCGCGCCGGGCATCACACCAGCCCGATGACCCATCACTAAGCCGGCGCATCGCGCGCCACGGGACGGCCGCTTGCGGAGGACGCAACGAGCCGGGAGATCCCGCGGTGGTTGCCTCCGGGGTCCACACCTGCCATTTTTCTGGGACAGTTTGCCGTTGAGGAGCGCGCCAATGGACGAGACGGTTCGGAAACTGTTCGAAAGATACGAGAGCTTTTTCGAACGTTCTCTGGCAGGCGATTTCGACAAGGAAGAGCCTGGGAAGCTCTATGCTTCTGAATTCATAGAAGCTTCCCCGGCCGGTGTCATGGCCGGGAAGAATGATGAGACGTTCCTTCAGGCGATGGTCCAGGTCTACCGGACCTACAGGGACATCGGCACGCAGTCCATTCGGATCCGTGGCCTCCGCCTGTCTCCGATAGACGACCTTCATTGCGTCGCCCACGTTTCCTGGACCGCAACCTATGTCCGGGACGATCTGCCCGAGACGGCGATAGATTTCGATGTCCATTATCTCGTTCAGATTCTGGACGGCGATGCAAAGGTCTTTGGCTGGGTGTCCGGCGACGAAACGGCGCTGCTGAAACAGCACGGCGTCCTTTGACGCCTGTTTCGCCCGGCACAGCCACCCGCCGGCCCCCATGGACCGGAGGTCTGTCTCGACTTCGCATGACAACCGCGCCGGAGAGGCCCGACGCACATCGGCCGGTGGGCGCCCGCGCGCCCGCCCGGTTGCTCCGGGCGGGGATCAGGCGGCGCGCGCGATTGAGAGGATGAAGCGCAGGGCGCCGCCGACGGCCCCCGCCGTCCGGCTCAGGGGATGTCCGGGCAGGGTTCCGCTCATTTCGTCAGGATGAGCTTGCCTGCCCGCGTGATGCGCAGGGTATAGATCTGCCCGTCGAGGTCGATCTGGCGCGTTGCGCCGTCGGTGATGAGGGTGCGGGCATTGAGCGGCGGGAGGGTGCCGGCGGGAGCGGAAAGCTGGGTCACATGTGCGTTCATCGGATCGCCTTTTTGGGTCTTTTCGGTTTCGTCTGTCATATGCGGGCCGCCTTGCGGAACTGCGGGACGGGCTGGCGTCATGAATGATGGGAACCAAGACTGGCTGGGCGTGCGGGGCCGTTGCTTGCCGTTGGAGCGTGAGCGAGCGTCGGAATTTTTTCCGATCTGTCTCCTTGGTATGTAATCCTAGTTTTTCTGTCAACTATTCCTTTTGCGGTCCGCACCGGGCGACGTGCTGCCGCCTGGCCTCCCGCACATCGCCCTTGAGCATTGTCTCGTGCCGCGGCCGCGGATAGGCTGCGCCGCGCAGGGAGGGACGCATGATGGATCTGGTGATTTTCGACTGCGACGGGGTGCTGATCGACAGCGAGGTGATCTCGGCGCGGATGCTCATCGCGGAGCTTGCGCTCCATGACGTGCGCATCGACACCGCCTATGTCGCGCGCCACTTCCTCGGACGCAGCTATCCGACCGTGCTGAGGCAGATCCGCGACGAATTCGGCATCCATCTTCCCGAGGGATTCGAGGCGGCGTATCGCGCGCGGCTGATCTCCGCCTTCCGAAGCGATCTCGTGGAGGTGGCGGGCGTGCGCGCGGTGATCGCCGGGCTGGGGGTGCCCTATGCGCTCGCCACGAGCTCGAGCCCGGAGCGCCTCGGCGAGTCGCTCGCCATCGTCGGAATGGCCGATCTCTTCGCCGGGCGCTGCACCACCGCCTCCGAAGTCGCCAACGGCAAGCCGGCGCCCGATCTCTTCCTGCGTGTGGCGGAGAAATACGGCGTCGCCCCCGCGCGCTGTCTCGTGATCGAGGATTCGCGCGCCGGCGTCGAGGCCGGGCTGGCCGCGGGCATGAATGTCTGGCGCTTCACCGGCGGCAGCCACCTGGCCGGCCTCGACCTGTCGCTCGAGGAGGGGCCGGAGCCGCATCGCGTATTTGCAACTTATGCCGATTTCTTCCATCTTGCGCCCCAGCTTCTGAAAGGGGACGCGCACCATGAGCAAGGCTAAGGCGGCCGGGAACATCGAGGAGCTGGACGTCTCGCCGCGCGACCTCGCGGCGCGGGCAGCCTGGATGTCCTTTGTCGGGGGCATGACCCAGGACCAGATCGCCACCGAACTGGGGATCTCGCGCCAGCGCGTCCAGCGGCTCGTCGCCCGCGCCTCGGCCGAGGGGATGATCCGGGTGCGCATCGACCACCCGATCGCCGAATGCCTCGAACTCGAACGCGCGCTGAAATCCCGCTTCGCCCTCGACGCCGCCTGGATCTCTCCGGGCCTCGCCGCGGGGGCCGACCCGCTCACCGGGCTCGCGCCCTTCGTCGCGCCGGTGCTCGAACGGATCTTCGAGGCGGAACAGCCGAAGACCTTCGCCCTTGGCACCGGGCGCACCCTGAAGACGGTGGTCGACCATCTCCGCGTCGTGGACGGCGCCCACCACCGGCTCGTCTCGCTCATCGGCAATGTCGCCCCCGACGGTTCGGCGTCCTTCTACGAGGTGATCATGCGCTTTGCCGAAAAGACCCGCGCGCGTCACTATCCCATGTCCGTGCCCGTCGCCGCGCGCGACCAGACCGAACTCGACCTCTACCGCAGCCTGCCGCATGTCCATGCCTCGCGGGAACTCGCCAAATCCGCCGATGTGGCGATCGTCGGGATCGGCCAGATGGGAGATGACGCGCCGCTCTACGTGGACGGCTTCCTCAGCGCCGAGGAGCTTGTGGACCTGCGTGCCGCGGGCGGGGTGGGGGAGATCTGCGGCCATATCTTCGATGCGTCCGGGCGCTATCTCGACCATCCGGTCAATCACCGCATGGTCGGCGTGCGCGTGCCCGAGGGCGACATGCCGGTCTTCTGCATCGCCGCCGGGCCGGTGAAACGCCCCGCCCTGCGCGCCGCGCTCGAAGGCGGTCTGATCCGCGGCCTCTTCACCGACGAGGCGACGGCAAGGGCCCTCATCGAGGATTAGAGCCCCCTTTCCATGACTTTCCTTCCGACCGGACTAAAACGTCTTGACAAAAGGCATGGATTTATCCGAGCATCGGCCCGCGACATGAGCAAATGCTCATTCTCATATGGGAGGACATTATGACAACGACTTTCCGCGCCCTGATGGGGGCGTGTGCCTTCGGCGCACTTGCCACCGCATCCATGGCAGAGACCATCACCGTCGCCACCGTCAACAACGGCGACATGATCCGCATGCAGGGTCTGATGGACGAATTCAAAGCCGAACATCCCGATATCGACGTCGAGTGGGTCACGCTCGAGGAAAACGTGCTGCGCCAGCGCGTGACGCAGGACGTCGCCACCAAGGGCGGGCAGTTCGACGTGATGACGATCGGCAATTACGAAGTGCCGATCTGGGCGAAACAGAGCTGGCTCGTGCCGCTGACAGACATGCCGGAAGGCTATGACGAGGAGGACCTCATGCCCGCCATCGCCGACGGCCTGCGGCAGGACGGAACCCTCTACGCCGCGCCCTTCTACGGCGAATCCGCCATGGTGATGTACCGCACCGACCTCGCCGAAGCCGCCGGGGTAACGATCCCCGATGCACCGAACTGGGGCCAGATCGAGGAAGCCGCCGCGGCCATGACCGACCGCGACAACGAGATCTACGGCATCTGCCTGCGCGGCAAGGCAGGCTGGGGCGAGAACATGGCCTTCATCTCCTCCATGGCGAATTCCATGGGGGCGCGCTGGTTCGACATGGACTGGCACCCGCAGTTCGACAGCGAGGCTTGGTCGGAAACGCTCACCGACTATCTCGACCTGATGAACAACTACGGCCCGCCGGGCGGCTCCGGCAACGGGTTCAACGAGAACCTCGCGCTGTTCCAGCAGGGCAAATGCGGCATGTGGATCGACGCGACGGTCGCGGCGTCCTTCGTGACCGACCCCGAGGAATCGACCGTCGCCGACAGCGTCGGCTTCGCCCAGTTCCCGAACAAGGAAGGCATGGAAGGCACCGGCCACTGGCTGTGGTCCTGGAACCTCGCGATCCCCGCCGGCACGCAGAAGGAAGAGTCCGCGAAGGCCTTCGTCGCCTGGGCGACCTCCAAGGAATACACCCAGCTCGTCGCCGAGCGCGAAGGCTGGCGCGCCGCGCCTCCGGGAACCCGCACCTCGCTCTACGAGAACCAGGACTATCTCGACGCGGCACCCTTCGCTGAGATGACGCTCAACGCGATCAACGGCGTGGACATCCTCAATCCCACCGTGGACGAGGTGCCCTATATCGGGTCGCAATGGGTCGGCATCCCCGAATTCCAGGGCATCGGCACCGCCGTGGGACAGCAGTTCTCCGCCGCGCTCGCCGGTCAGGTCTCCGCCGAGCAGGCGCTCCAGAGTGCACAGCAGCTCACCGAGCGTGAGATGACGCGGGCAGGCTACATCCAGTAAGTCTCCTCCCGAGGGGCGGTCCGGTGTCCAGTCCTCCGGGCCGCCCCCTTTCCCTTTCGCACACCCAGCGATCCGACACCCGTTGGAGGATATGCCCATGGCCACCAAACATTCCCGCGCCGCGGCACGGCTGATGATCTCTCCTGCCGTGATTCTGCTTCTCGGGTGGATGATCATCCCGCTCGGCATGACGCTTTATTTCTCCTTCCTGCGCTATAACCTCCTGATGCCGGGGATGGAGGAGTTCACGGGTCTGGCGAACTACCGCTTCTTCCTCACCGACCCGGCCTTCTTCGCGGCGCTCAAGAACACGCTCCTGCTCGTGGGCGGCGTGCTTCTGGTGACCGTCGTCGGCGGTGTCCTCCTCGCGCTCATGCTCGACCAACCGTTCTTCGGCCAGGGCATCGTCCGCATCCTCGTGATCGCCCCGTTCTTCGTCATGCCCACCGTGTCGGCACTGGTCTGGAAGAACATGTTCATGAATCCCGTGAACGGCCTCTTCGCCCACGCGGCCAAGGCGCTGGGCATGCAACCCTTCGACTTCCTCTCCGCCGCGCCGCTCGCCTCGATCATCGGAATTGTCAGCTGGCAATGGCTGCCCTTCGCGACGCTCATCCTGCTGACGGCGCTGCAATCGCTCGACCAGGAACAGCTCGAGGCGGCCGAGATGGACGGCGCGCCCTGGATCAAGCGGTTCTTCTACATCATGCTGCCGCACCTGGCCCGCGCGATCACCGTGGTGATCCTGATCCAGACGATCTTCCTTCTGTCGGTCTTCGCCGAGATCCTCGTGACCACCAACGGCGGACCGGGCGTGGCCTCCACCAACCTCACCTATCTCATCTACGTGCAGTCGCTGCTGCAATTCGATGTGGGCGGTGGCTCCGCCGGTGGCGTCGTCGCCATCATCCTCGCCAATATCGTCGCGATCTTCCTGATGCGGATGATCGGCAAGAATCTCGACGCGTAAGGAGGCGACCATGGCCCGTGCCGTTTCGACCCGCCGCAAGCTCCTCACCACCGTCTTCGCATGGCTGGTGGGGCTCGCGATCTTCTTTCCGATCCTCTGGACGATCCTCACCTCGTTCAAGACGGAAGCCGCCGCCATCGCCAGCCCGCCGGTCTGGTTCAACTTCCACTGGACGCTCGACAATTACGTCACCGTCCAGAACCGCTCGAACTACTTCCGGCACTTCTCCAACTCGGTGATCATCTCCGTCGGCTCCACCCTGCTCGGCCTCATCATCGCCATCCCGGCCGCCTGGTCGATGGCCTTCGTGCCCGCCAAGCGCACCAAGGACGTGCTGATGTGGATGCTCTCGACCAAGATGCTGCCGCCCGTCGGCGTGCTGGTGCCGATCTACCTCATCTTCCGCGACCTCGGCATTCTCGACACCCGCATCGGCCTCGTGATCGTGCTCACGCTCATCAACCTGCCGATCATCGTCTGGATGCTCTACACCTATTTCAAGGAGATCCCCGGCGAGATCCTCGAAGCCGCGCGGATGGACGGCGCCTCGCTGCGCGAGGAGATCATCTATGTGCTCACGCCGATGGCGATCCCCGGCATGGCCTCGACCGTACTCCTCAACATCATCCTCGCCTGGAACGAGGCCTTCTGGACCCTCAATCTCACCGCCGCGCGGGCCGCGCCGCTCACCGCCTTCATCGCGAGTTATTCGAGCCCCGAAGGTCTGTTCTACGCCAAGCTTTCGGCGGCCTCCACCATGGCCATCGCGCCGATCCTCATCATGGGCTGGTTCAGCCAGAAACAACTCGTCCGCGGCCTCACCTTCGGCGCGGTGAAATAAGGAGACCTGCGACATGGGACGCATCACGCTCGACAAAGTCCGCAAGGCCTTCGGCGATATCGAAGTCATCCCGCCCTTGGACCTGACCATCGAGGACGGCGAATTCGTCGTCTTCGTCGGCCCCTCCGGCTGCGGCAAGTCCACCCTCCTGCGCCTCATCGCGGGGCTCGAGGACGTCACCTCCGGCCAGATCCGCATCGACCGCCAGGACGCCACCGACCTGCCGCCGGCCAAGCGGCGGCTCGCCATGGTGTTCCAGTCCTATGCGCTCTATCCGCACATGTCGGTGCGCAAGAACATCGCCTTCCCGATGAAGATGGCGGGCGTGCCGAAGGAGGAACAGGAGAAACGGATCGAGGCCGCCGCCAAGGCGCTCAACCTCACCGACTATCTCGACCGACGCCCCGGCCAGCTCTCCGGCGGCCAGCGCCAGCGCGTCGCCATCGGCCGGGCGATCGTGCGCGAACCGGCGGCCTTCCTCTTCGACGAACCGCTGTCGAACCTCGACGCGGCGCTGCGCGTGGGCATGCGGCTCGAGATCTCCGAACTGCACAAACGGCTCAAGACCACGATGGTCTACGTGACCCACGACCAGGTCGAGGCGATGACCATGGCCGACAAGATCGTCGTGCTGCGCGCCGGCAATATCGAACAGGTCGGTTCGCCGCTCGAACTCTACAACCGCCCGCGGAACCTCTTCGTCGCGGGCTTCATCGGCTCGCCGAAGATGAACCTGCTGTCCGGCACGGAAGCCGCGAAACACGACGCGGCCACCATCGGCATCCGCCCGGAACATATCGCGATCTCGACCGAGTCCGGGACGTGGAAGGGCGTGATCGGCGTGTCCGAACACCTGGGATCGGACACCTTCTTCCACGTCAATGTGGAGGGGTTCGACGAGCCCTTCACCGTGCGCGCCTCCGGCGAGGTCTCCCTCAAATACGGCGACGAGGTCTACCTGACCCCGAACGAGGCGAATCTTCATCGCTTCGACGCCGAGGGGCTGCGCATCGCATGACCCGGCTCACTGGCAAGACCGCCCTCATCACCGGCAGCGCCCGCGGGATCGGGCGCGCCTTTGCTGAGGCTTACGTGGCCGAAGGCGCGCGCGTGGCCATCGCCGATATCGACATCCTCCGGGCGGAGACGACCGCCCAGGAGATCGGCGATGCGGCCATGGCTGTCGAGATCGACGTGACCTCGCAGCAGAGCATCGACCGCGCCGTCTCCGAAACCGTCGCCGCGCTTGGCGGAATCGACATCCTGATCAACAACGCCGCCGTCTTCACCGCCGCGCCGCTTACCGAGATCACGCGCGCCGATTACGACCGCGCCTTCGCGATCAACGTCTCCGGCACGCTGTTCACGATGCAGGCCGTCGCCCGCCACATGATCGCGCGCGGCAAGGGCGGGAAGATCATCAACATGGCCTCCCAGGCCGGGCGGCGCGGCGAGCCGCTGGTCGCCGTCTATTGCGCCACCAAGGCCGCGGTCATCAGCCTCACCCAGTCGGCGGGGCTGAACCTCATCGGGCATGGCATCAACGTGAACGCCATCGCGCCTGGCGTGGTGGAGGGCGAGCACTGGGACGGCGTCGACGCCTTCTTCGCGAAATACGAAAACAAGCCCTTGGGGCAGAAGAAAAAGGAAGTGGGCGAGGCCGTGCCCTTCGGCCGCATGGGGCGCGCCTCCGACCTGACCGGCATGGCCGTCTTCCTCGCCACGCCCGAAGCCGATTACATCGTCGCCCAGACCTACAATGTCGACGGCGGCCAGTGGATGAGCTGACATGAAACTCTCGAACGACACCCTCCCGCATCTTCCCGCCAGCGTCAGACGCCCGTCCTATGACAGGACGCGGCTTTCGCCGGGCATCGTCCATATCGGGCTCGGGAATTTCCACCGCGCGCACCAGTCCTGGTACCTGCACCGGCTGATGGAGCAGGGGCTCGCCCATGACTGGGCCATCGTCGGCGCCGGCGTGCGCCCCTATGACGAGACCATGCGGCAAAAGATGGCTGCGCAGGACTACCTCACCACGCTGATCGAACTCGACCCCGCGGGCACTTCCGCCGAGGTCGTCGGCCCGATGATCGACTACGTGCCCGTCGAGGAGGGCAACGGCGCGCTGATCGAACGCATGGCGCAGCCGGAGATCCGCATCGTGGCGCTGACCGTCACCGAAGGCGGCTATTACATCGATCCCGCCACCAAGGGCTTTGACGCCCTGCATCCCGACATCGTGCACGATGCCGCAAATCCCTGGACCCCGCGCACCGCCTTCGGCGCCATGGTCGCCGCGCTGAAGCTGCGCCGGGACCGCGGGGTCGGGCCCTTCACCGGCCAGTCCTGCGACAACCTCCAGGGCAACGGCGAGGTGCTGCGCCAGACCGTCGTGTCGCTTGCGCGCCTGTCCGACCCGGAGCTCGCGGAATGGATCGAGGCGCATTGCACCTTCCCCAACGCGATGGTCGATTGCATCGTGCCCGCCACCGGACCGAAGGAACTCGCGCTCGTGCGCGAATTCGGCATCGAGGACGAGGTGCCGGTGACCCATGAGAACTTCCGCCAATGGGTGATCGAGGACAATTTCTGCGCCGGCCGACCCGACTGGGACCGCGCGGGCGCGACCTTCTCCGACGACGTGCATGCCTATGAGACGATGAAGATCCGCATCCTGAACGGCGGGCATCAGGTGATCTCGGATCCGGGGGAGGTGCTGTCGGTGGAAACGATCTCCGGCTGCATGGAGCATCCGCTGATCTCGGCCCTGTTCGAGAAGGTCGAGCGCGAGGAAATCATGCCCCATGTTCACGCCGTGCCGGAATTCACGCCAGAAGACTATGTCACCTTGATCAAGGCCAGGTTCTCCAACCCGAAGATCGTGGACACCACCCGCCGCGTCGCCTTCGACGGCTCCTCGCGCCATCCCGGCTTTATCCTGCCCTCGGTGCGCGACGGGCTCGCGGCAGGCACGCCGGTCGAGGGGCTCGCCCTCGTCTCTGCGATCTGGGCGCGGTACTGTCTCGGCACGCGCGAGGACAGCTCCGGGGTGGCGCCGAACGATCCCTTCTGGGCGGAACTCACCGTGCTGGCCGCGCAGGCGGCGGAGACGCCGCAGATCTGGCTCGAGAACCGGCTGATCTATGGCGACCTCGCGGATCAGCCGCGCTTTGCCGACGCCTTCTGCCGCTGGCTCGCCCTCGTCCATCGCGACGGGACGGAAGCCGCGATCAAAGCTTACCTCGCCGCCTGAGGGCGGAGGATCCGCGCGAGGTTCGCGACCGCAAAGAGCAGCGCTGCGACGCAGACGATCGTCGGCCCCGTCGGCGTGTCGAGGGCAAAGGCGCCCTCGATCCCGCCGAGGATCGCGAGTGTGCCGATCCCCGTCGCGGCCAGCGCCATGCGTTCCGGCGTGCGCGCGAAGGGCCGCGCGGCGGCGGCGGGCACGAGGAGCATCGCGGCGATGAGCAGCGTGCCGACCACCTTGATCGCCACGGCCACGACCAGCGCGAGGGCAAGCGACAGGATGAGCTGTTCGCGTTTCGGGGAGATGCCCGACGCCATCGCGAGATCGGGGTTGAGTGTCGCCGTCAGGAGCGCCGACCAGCGCCAGTAGAGCAGGACGAGCACCAGCAGCGCGCCGCCCCAGATCACCGCGAGATCGGCCTTTCCGACCGCTAGGATGTCTCCGAACAGATAGGCCATCAGGTCGACACGCACGCCGGGCACGAAGGAGACGGCGACGAGACCGAAGGCAAGCGCGCTATGGGCCATCACGCCAAGGAGCGTGTCCATGGCAAAGCCGCGCCCCGCAAGGCTCGAGACGGTGAGCGCCATGGCCAGCGCGACCGCCAGGACACCCGCGAAGATCGAGAGGCTGAACGCCAGCGCCAGCGCCACGCCGAGGATCGCGGCATGCGCCGTCGCGTCGCCGAAATAGGCCATCCGCCGCCAGACGACGAAACAGCCAAGGGGTGAGGCCGCGAGAACGAGGCCGATCCCGGCCAGGATCGCACGGACAAGGAAATCGTCGAGCAGGGTCATCCGTGGCTGGCCTCATGCGGGGGGTGGGTCTCGGGATCGTGGGCGCAGGCATCCGGGCCCGGATCATGGCTGTGGCTGTGCTCGTGGCGGTAGAGCGCAAGCGCGCCATGCGTGCCGGTGCCGAACAGCGCCCGGTATTCCGGGGCGGAGGCTACATGTTCCGGCGCGCCCGAGCAGCAGACATGACCGTTGAGGCAGATCACCCGATCCGAGGCCGCCATGACCACATGCAGTTCATGGCTGACCATCAGCACCGCGCATCCGGTCGACTGCCGGACCTCTTCGATCTGGGTGTAGAAATCGGCGGACCCCGGCTGGTCGAGGCCCTGGGTGGCCTCGTCGAGGATGAGCAGGTCCGGCTTCGCCAGAAGCGCACGCGCCAGCAGCACCCGCTGGAACTGTCCGCCCGACAGGTCGGTCATCTGATGGCTGCACAGATGCCCCGCCCCCGCCTCGTGCAGCGCCGCATGCGCCGCCTCGTCGCCCACGCGCCGCGGCAGCGACAGGAACCGCCGCACCGTCAGCGGCAGGGTCGGGTCGATATGGAGCCTTTGCGGCACATATCCGATCGTCATTCCCGGCGCGCGCGTCACCCGCCCCGCCGCGGGGCGGATCGCCCCGATGATCGTGCGCAGCAGCGTCGACTTGCCGGACCCGTTCGGCCCGACGATGGTCACGATCTCGCCGCGCGCGATCTCGAGCGAAACGGTGTCGAGCACCGTCCGTCCGCCGAGGCGCACACTCACGTCCGTCAGTGCGACGAGGCTCATCTCGCGTCCTTTTCCAGGCAGTTGGGGCAGGTGCCCTCGGCCTCGAGCACGGCGCGGTCGATTCTGAACCCCGTGCGCGCCGCGATCTCTCCCATCATGCTGCGGGTCGGGTCCGTTTCCGCCTCCGCAACGGCGTTGCACGTCGTGCAGATGAGGAAGGCCGGCGTGTGCAACTCGCCCGGATGGGCGCAGGCGATAAAGGCGTTGAGCCGCTCGATCTTGTGCGCGAGCCCGTGTTTGGTGAGGAAGTCGAGCGCCCGGTAGGCCACGGGCGGCTGCGCGCCGAAGCCCTCCTCCGACAGGCGCCGGAGCACGTCATAGGCCCCCAGCGCGCGATGCTCCTCGAGCAGGATCTCGAGCGCGCGCTTGCGTACGGGCGTGAAATGCAGCCCCGACCGCGCGCACATCTCCGCCGCGGCCGCGACCGCGTCCTGCACGCAATGCGCGTGGTCGTGCTGTTGAAATCCGATCGGGTTGGGGTCCATCGCCGTCTCTTTTCGCTCGGGAAGGGAAACAGGGACTTGATATGTTATAGTATGACGCTTATCAAGTCCGACAAGTGATAACATAACATTTGAGAGGACACATGTCACCCCGCCTGACGCTCACCGCCCTTCCGTTTCTCCTCGCCGCCGGCGCCGCCACTGCCGAGGTGCCCGACGTCGTGACGGACATCGCCGCGCTCCAGTCGCTCGCAGCCCAGGTCATGGGCGATCTCGGTACACCCGAGGCGCTGATGGAGCAGGGCGCCTCCCCCCACGGCTATGCGCTCCGCCCCTCCGAGGCGCGGGCGCTTCAGCAGGCCGATGTCATCTTCTGGACCAGCCCCCAGCTTGCCCCTTGGCTCGGGGAGATGATCGACAGGGTCGCCGCAGACGCGCATTCCATGCCCCTCGCCACGATCGAGGGCACGACCGTGCTCGAGCTTCGCGAAGGCGCCGGTTTCGAACGTCACGTCCATGGCGGAGAGGACGAGGCTCATGGGCACGACGACCATGATCATGACGGGGAGGAGGAGCACGCCGATCACGACCACGCCGATCACGACCACGACGACCATGCCCACGACGACCATGCCCATGATGACCACGAGCATGAGACGCACGACGACCACGACCATGACGACCACGACCATGACGATCATGCGGTGGCGCACGATCACGACCACGAGGGCCCGGACGCCCATGCCTGGCTCGATCCGGTGAACGCGCGCGTCTGGCTCGGGGCGATGGCCGAGGAGCTCTCCGCCCTCGATCCCGAGAATGCCGGAACCTACCGCGCCAATGCAGCCGCGGCACAGGAGCGGATCGACGTGCTGCTCGCGGATGTCTCCGCCGAAATGGCGCCGCTCTCGGACCTGCGCTTCATCGTCTTCCATGACGCCTACCAGTATTTCGAAAACCGCTTCGGCCTCCAGGCCGCGGGCGCGATCTCCCTCTCCGACGCCTCCGCGCCCAGCCCGGCCCGCGTGCGCGAGATCCAGCAGGTCATCGCGACGCAGGAGGTGAGTTGCGTCTTCTCCGAACCGCAGTTCAATCCCTCTCTTGTCGAGACCGTGCTCGACGGAACGGACGCCCATTCCGCCGTGATCGACCCGCTCGGTGCCGCCATCCCCGCCGGCCCGGACTATTACGACCGGCTCATCCGTGATGTGGCTGCCGCTTTCGTGAGCTGCGCCGCGCAATGACCTGAAAAAAGGGCGCGGTCTTGCGTGCCGTGCCCTTGTTTGCCGGCGAGGGGCGTTTTACATGCCTTGGCATGAAAAGACACATCCCCTTTCTCGATGATGCGCCGCGGGTCAACGTCATCCGCCTCGAAGGCGCGATCATGAGCCGCAAGGGCAGCCTCAACGACCAGAGCGTCGCGCCGGCGATCGAACGCGCCTTTCGCAAGGGCAAGCCGGTCGCCGTCGCCCTGGCGATCAACTCGCCGGGCGGCTCGCCGGTACAGTCGGCGCTGATCGCCGCGCGCATCCGGCGACTGGCCGCGGAAAAGGACATCCCGGTCCATGCCTTCGTCGAGGATGTGGCGGCGTCCGGCGGCTACTGGCTCGCCTGCGCGGCCGACAGGATCCATGTCGACGAAAGTTCCATCGTCGGCTCGATCGGCGTGATCTCCTCCGGCTTCGGCTTCGACCGGTTCATCGCGAAACACGGGATTGAGCGGCGGGTGCATACCTCCGGCCGTTCCAAGAGCCAACTCGATCCGTTCCGGCCGGAAAACTCCGAGGACGTGGAGCGTCTCAAGGCACTTCAGGAGGACATCCACCAATCCTTCATCGCCCATGTGAAACGGGCGCGCGGCAGCCGCCTTTCCGAGGGGGAGGAGCTTTTCGACGGGCGCTTCTGGACCGGAACGCGCGGCGTCGCGCTCGGCCTCGCCGATGGCATCGGCCACCTCGTCCCCCGGCTCAAGGAGATCTACGGCGACAGGACGCGCTTCACCGTCTTCGGCCCGAAACGCTCGCTCCTGCGCCGCGTCGGGGTGGACCTCGCTTCGGGCCTCGCCGGACAGGTGGAAGAACAGGCGCTCTGGGCGCGGTTCGGTCTCTGAGGAATGCTGTTCAAGGTCATCACCGTCTTTCTCGTCTTCATGATGGTGCTCGCCATGTTCGGCAAATTGCGCTTTCCGGGGCAGAAGAGGCTGACGGAGCTCAAATGCCCTGACTGCGGGCGCTACAAGATCGGCAGGGGGCGCTGTCCCTGCCAGAGAGGCGGGAGATGATGGATTTCGTGTATGCGCTCGGCGGCCTGGTCCTCTTGCTCGTGGCGGGGGACCTTTTGGTGCGGGGGGCGGTCAACCTGTCGCTCCGGCTGGGGATCCCGGCGCTGATCGTGTCGCTGACCGTGGTCGCCTTCGGCACCTCCGCGCCGGAACTGCTCGTCTCGGTCTCCGCGATCCTCGACGGTGTTCCGGGGCTCGCCCTCGGGAATGTCGTCGGCTCCAACACCGCGAACATCCTTCTCGTCCTCGGCGTGCCGGCGCTGATCACCACGTTGCATGTGATCGACAATTCCACCCGCGCCTCCTATCTCCAGATGATCGCGGCGACGGTCCTCTTCATCCTCCTGGCCTTTCGCGGCACCCTCGACTGGATCGCGGGCCTCGCGCTGCTCGCGGCGCTCGTCGCGATGCTCTGGCATGCGTTCCATTCCGCCCGCAGCCACCGCGCCGCGACGAAGGAGGCGGAGGCCGAGGCCGAGGAGGATCTCGAGGGGGCGGATCCCGACCTGCCGTGGTGGAAGATCGGCCTGTTCCTCCTCGCCGGCCTCGTCGGCCTGCCGCTCGGCGCGGATATCCTCGTCGATGCCTCGACCAATATCGCGCGCGCCTTCGGCGTGTCCGAAACCGTGATCGGCCTGACGCTCGTCGCGCTCGGGACATCCCTGCCGGAGCTCGCGACCACCGTCATGGCGGCGCTGCGCAAACAGGCCGACGTGGCCTTCGGCAACGTCATCGGCTCGAACATGTTCAACCTGCTGGGCATCATCGGCATCTCCGCCTTCGTCGGCCGCATCCCGGTGGATCCGGAGATCATGCGCTTCGACATCTGGGTGATGCTCGCTGCCTCCCTGCTGCTCGGGGTCTTCGTACTGCGCCGGATCGACATCACCCGGTTCTGCGGCGTGCTCCTGTCGGTCCTGTATGTGCTCTACGTTCTGGCGGTGCTGAACTGAGGAGGATGTCATGACGGGGCAAAAGGCACTGGTGACAGGGGCGGGGCGCCGGCTCGGCCGGGCAATGGCCCTTGCGCTGGGCGAGCGCGGCTTCGACGTCGCCGTCCATTACAACCGCTCCGCCGACGATGCCCGCGACGTCGTTGCCGCGCTGCGCGACATGGGCGTGCGGGCGGAGGCGCTTCAGGCCGACCTGCTGTCGGAGGAGGCGATGACCGCCCTCGTGCCCCGCGCCGCGGAGGCCCTGGGCGGCCCGCTGACGCTGCTCGTGAACAACGCCTCTATCTTCGAACCCGACGAGATCGGCAGCGCGACGCGCGAAAGCTGGGACCGCCATTTCGACAGTAATCTGCGCGCCCCCTTCGTTCTGACGCAGCATTTCGCCGCGATGGCGCCCGAGCCGCTCCGCGATCCCTCCGGCCGGCCCCGTGCCCAGGCGCTCGTGGTGAACATGATCGACCAGCGCGTGCTGAAACTCACGCCGCTCTTCATGTCCTACACGCTCGCCAAGTCGGCGCTCTGGACCTTCACCCGCACCGCCGCGCAGGCGCTCGCCCCGAAAGTGCGCGTCAACGCCATTGGGCCGGGCCCCACCCTCCGCGGCGCGCGGCAGTCTGAGGTGGATTTCGACGCGCAGCGTGCGGCGACGCTGCTCGAACGCGGGTCCGATCCGTCGGACATCGTCTCGGCCCTCGACTACCTGATCCGGGCGCCCGCCGTGACCGGCCAGATTCTCTGCGCCGACGCAGGTCAGCACCTCGCCTGGCGGACCCCCGATGTGGACGGGGCGGAGTAGCCCGTCGCACGCCCGCATGTGCCAAGTTGTGCACGTTGCGCAAAATGCGTAAACCTGTGTTACCGAAATGTAAATATTTTCAATGGTTTGTAGGGGGTGCGCCAAAATGTCCAGTAAAACCAAGACAGTATGAGTGCGGTGATTTTTTGGGCAAAGCGATGAAACTGCCCGGATTCAAGGAAGAATCCATGTTCACGGAAACTTATCGCCAGAGTTATCCACAGAAATGGTGGATGAGTTTTCACTTGCCCCCGACGCGATAAGATTGCAGCCAGAAACGGGAATCACGAGCCGGCAGATGAGCGACGACAAGGACACCAGAACCGCTTCGACCGCACCACGCGGTTACAGGGTGATCGAGGGCTATCTGAAGACCCTCGACGGCTCGCCCGGCGTCTATCGGATGCTCGATGCCGAGCATGACGTGCTCTATGTCGGCAAGGCCCGGAACCTGAGGAACCGCGTCTCGAACTACGCGCGGCCCTACGGTCATTCGCCCCGCATCGCAAAGATGATTTCCGAGACATCGCAGATGATGTTTCTCACCACACGGACGGAGACGGAGGCGCTGCTGCTCGAGCAGAACCTCATCAAGCAGCTCAAGCCCCGCTACAACGTGCTGCTGCGCGACGACAAGTCCTTTCCCAACATCATGGTGACGAAGGATCACGATTTTCCCCAGATCGCCAAGCATCGCGGCGCGAAGAAGCGCAAGGCGGCCTATTACGGTCCCTTCGCCTCGGCGGGGGCGGTGAACCGTACGCTCAACCAGCTCCAGAAGGTGTTCCTGCTGCGCAATTGCAGCGATGCCGATTTCGCCACCCGCACGCGCCCCTGCCTCCAGTACCAGATCAAGCGCTGCACCGCGCCCTGCGTCGGCAAGATCTCGAAGGAAGACTACGCCGCCTTCGTCTCCGACGCGGAAAGGTTCTTGCAGGGCAAGGACACCGGCCTACAACAACGCCTCGCCGCGGAGATGGAGGCCGCCTCCGAGGCGATGGAATTCGAACGCGCGGCAGGGCTGCGCGACCGCATCCGCGCGATGACCCAGGTCCAGACCTCGCAGGGGATCAACCCGCGCACCGTGGGGGAGGCCGACGTGATCGCGCTCCACATGGAGGGCGGGCAGGCCTGCGTGCAGGTCTTCTTCATCCGCGCGCATCAGAACTGGGGGAACAAGGATTTCTATCCCCGCGTCTCCGGTGCCGAGGCCGACGAGGTGCTCGCCGCCTTCATCGGCCAGTTCTACGACCAGAAGGAGCCGCCGCGCCAGCTCATCCTGTCGCATGACATCGAGGACCGCGACCTGATGGCGGAGGCTCTGTCGGAGAAGGCCGGCAAGAAGGTCGCGATCCTGATCCCGCAGCGCGGCGAGAAGGCGGAGCTCATCGCCGGCGCCCTTCGCAACGCGCGCGAAAGCCTCGGGCGGAAGATGTCGGAAGGCGCGGCACAGGAACGGCTGCTCGAGGGGCTGAAGGAGGCCTTCGACCTCCCCGTCGTGCCGCAGCGCGTGGAGGTCTACGACAACTCCCATATCCAGGGCGCCCATGCCGTCGGTGCGATGATCGTCGCCGGGCCCGAGGGCTTCATGAAGAACCAGTACCGTAAGTTCAACATCCGGGGCGACGAACTGACGCCCGGCGATGACTTCGGGATGATGAAGGAGGTGCTGACGCGCCGCTTCAGACGGCTGCTGAAGGAGGATCCCGACCGCGACAGGGGGCTCTGGCCGGATCTGCTGCTGATCGACGGCGGCGCGGGCCAGGTCTCCGCCGTGCATGAGATCATGGTCGAACTCGGGGTGATGGACATTCCCATGGTCGGCGTTGCCAAGGGTATCGACCGCGACCAAGGCAAGGAGGAATTCCACCGCACCGGCAAGCCGGTCATGGCGCTCCGCCGCAACGACCCGGTGCTCTATTTCATCCAGCGGATGCGCGACGAGGCGCACCGCTTCGCCATCGGGACCCACCGCGCGAAACGCTCGAAGGCGATCTCGGCCACCCCGCTCGACGAGGTGCCGGGCGTCGGGTCCGGCCGCAAGAAGGCGCTCCTGGCGCATTTCGGCTCGGCCAAGGCCGTCTCGCGCGCGAATCTCGCCGACCTGAAGGCGGTGGACGGGATTTCGGAGAATCTGGCACAGACGATCTACGACTTCTTCCATGAAGGGGCCTGAGGGGATACACCGCAAATCATGACCTGGAACCTGCCCAATCTTCTCACCGTCTTCCGGCTGCTCTGTGCGCCCGGTGTCGCGCTCGTCTTCCTGATCCTGCCGCGTCCCGCGGCCGACTGGGCCGCGCTCATCCTCTTCGTCGCCGCCTCGCTCACCGATTACGTCGACGGCTATCTGGCGCGGAAATGGGACCAGATGTCGAAATTCGGCGCGATGCTCGACCCGATCGCGGACAAGGCCATGGTCGTGACCGCCATTGCCGTGCTCACGATGCTGCACGGGGTGAACGCGCTCATCGTCCTGCCGGCCGCGCTGATCCTGCTGCGCGAAACCTTCGTCTCCGGCCTGCGCGAATACCTGGGCGACACCGCCGGAACGCTGAAGGTGACGAAGCTCGCGAAATGGAAGACCACGGCCCAGATGGTGGCCATCGCCGTGCTTTTCGCCTATGGTGCGACCGCGGCCGCGCCGCTGTTCACGCTCGGCCTCGCGATCTTCTGGATCGCCGCAATTCTCACCGCGATGACCGGATGGGATTACCTTTCCAAGGCGATGCCCTATCTGAAAGAGCATGATGACGCTTGACCTTCTCTATTTCGCCTGGGTGCGCGAACGCATCGGCCAGCCGCGTGAGCGGGTGGAGACCGCCGCGGCGACCGTGACCGATCTGGTCGCGGAGCTGCGCCGGCGCGAGGAGCGCTACGACCTCGCCTTTTCCGACCTGAAGTCGCTGCGCGTCGCGCTCGATCAGGAACTGTCGGATTTCGATGCCCCGCTCGCGGGCGTGCGGGAGGTCGCCTTCTTCCCGCCGATGACGGGAGGCTGAGATGCGGGTATCCGTCCAGGCGGAGGATTTCGATCTTTCCGGGGCGCTCGACGGTTTCGGCACCGCGCCCGGCACCGGCGCGAGCGTCACCTTCACCGGCCTCGTGCGCGACGACGGTGGCGATCTGCTGCATATGGAGATCGAGCATTACCCCGGCATGTGCGAGGCCGCCATCGCGAAGATCGGCGAAGAGGCGATGGCGCGCTGGTCGCTCACCGATTGCCTCGTGATCCACCGCCACGGCAGGCTCCGGCCCGGCGACCGGATCATGATGGTCGCCACCGCTGCCCGGCACCGTGCGGAGGCCTTCGCCGCCGCCGAATTCCTGATGGACTACCTGAAATCCCGCGCGCCCTTCTGGAAGAAGGAAGTGACGCGGAACGGGGCGGACTGGGTGGCGGCGAAAGAGACTGACGAGAACGCGCTGAAACGGTGGTGAGAGCCGCCCGCCCTCTCCGCGTCCTTACCCACGGCGTGCTCCGTCCGGCTCGACGAACGTTCCGCTCTCCTCGCCCCCGAGCGCGTATCGCACGGGCAGCCGTGCCCCTCCTCCCCCGGCGTCATCGTGCCGTAGCCGGTCAGGTCCGTCCTGACGAAACCCGGACTGACGGAATTGACCTTGAGTGCCCGCCGCTAGAGGGGGAGATACCGTATCTGCACCCGCCGCGCGGGTGCGCCGCTTCATGAAAACCTGAAGGCGGCTTGGAGCCTATTCCTGGACGTTCCCGCGCATCGACAACGAATGCATCACCAAGTGGCGCTTACTCGCGCAGGGCGGCAACAGCGCCGATCTCGACTTTGAGCTCCGGACGGCTCAGACCGCAGATGCCAATGATCGACCAGGCCGGGAACGGGCTCTTGAAAAACTGCTGCTTGACCTCGAGAAAGCTCGGAAGCGATTCTGCTATATCGACGTGATATCCCTCCTGTGGTGTCCTGCAATCTCTCAGATTTGATGGGCTATGCTCGACTTGTCGATAACGGACCAGACCCGTCGAATCTTGCCTTCCTGAAACTCGTAGAACACGTTTTCATCGAAGCGGACACGCGTTCCGTTCACCGGCAAGCCGAAGAGTTCACCAACCGGCGTGCAGTCAAACGCGAGCCTGCTGCCAATCATCGGCGGGTCGCAGACAAGACCTGCAATATTGAACGAAAGATCGGGGATCGCACGGAAATCCGCAACGAGCATGTCCCGATAGCCGTCGAGACCGATTGTTGTCCCGTTGTATTGTACCTGGTCTGCAACGAAGGATACCGCAGTTGACGACCACCCGCGTAGACCGGCGACGACGGCCATGCTCGCCAGCACGCCGGATGCCGGTCTCGCGGATGTGGCCGCCAGCAACCTGACGCTGGTCACGCTGATTTTCGGAAACGGTGCGCAGCGCATCGAACGGGGATTGTCGGCCGGGGAGGCGGAGGCGCTGCGCCGCAATCTCGTGATCATGTGCCGCCTATCTGGACCGTGTGTCGATCTGAGGCGGTCACCCGGCAGAGCGGCGAAGGTGCCGGCCGG
Source organism: Celeribacter indicus (assembly GCF_000819565.1). Classification (NCBI taxonomy): domain Bacteria; kingdom Pseudomonadati; phylum Pseudomonadota; class Alphaproteobacteria; order Rhodobacterales; family Roseobacteraceae; genus Celeribacter; species Celeribacter indicus. The sequence goes on along the minus strand of NZ_CP004393.1, from coordinate 4,432,733 downwards.
TCCCCGGTCCGGCGTGGTCAGGATGCGCAGGCACACCGGCGCACCGGCCCTGCGGACGGGATCCGGCATCGGGATCTGCCGGCAGGACGCCGATATCGTGCCCGACAGGAAACCGACGGTTTGCCGACCGCGGGAAAAGCGGTCAGCCGGCGTTTTCGCGTTCGATATAGGCGCGCAATTCCTCGGCCTCGTGCCGCGCTTCCCGCAGCCCCTCCATCGCCGCTCGCAGCTCCGCCTCGGTCTGGTTGAGCTGGCCGGTCATGTCCGCTTCACGCTGCTGATAATAGAGAATCGCCTGGTCGCGCTGCTCCTCCGCCTCGTGAAGCTGCTGCGCCATCGTGTCGAGATCGCTCATGTCGCCCTGTCCCACGCGGACGAAGCGGTGGATCAGCCAATGTGCAAACCATCCCATGAGAAAGGCGATGAATAAGACGATCGCCGTGGCGATGATCAGTTCGGTTCTGTTCATTCCGTTCCCTCGTCGGCGGCAGGCTCCTCCTCCGCCGCCTCTTCCGTCCCCTCTTCGGGCGTGGCGTCATCGCCAGACCCGTCTTCCGCCGCGGGATCCTCCGCCGCTTCTGCGAGCAGCTTGAATTCGATCCGGCGGTTCGCCTCACGACCTTCTTCGGTGTCGTTGTCGGCAATCGGCTGCGTCTCGCCATAGCCGTGCGCGGTGAAGCTCACGCCCACCACGCGGCGCATCAGGAGCCCGTCGAGCACCGCATTGGCGCGCGAGACCGAGAGCTCGAGATTCATCTCGTCGCGCCCCTGGCTGTCGCTGTGCGCGCCGATCTCCATCTCCACGTCCTCGCATTCCTTGAGCGCCTCCGCGATGCGGTCGAGCGTATCGTTCGCGGCCTCGTTCAGCTCCGTCGAGCCGGGATCGAAGACGATCTTCTGCACCGCAACGATCTGGTTGGCGCGCGCCACGCATTCCTCGGGCGTCGGCAGGTTCAGCACGGGATCGAGCTTGCGCACATAGGCCACGTCGATCCGGAACTCCGCCCCCTCGCCAAGCTGTTCGGCCAGAAGCCCAGCAATCGCCGCCTTTGCGTTCTGATCGCCGGTCTGGCCACGCACGGTGACGAGGTCCTCGGTCATCACCGCCGCGCCCTGCGACAGGTGCGACAGGGCCTCGATCGCGGCCATGACCCGCACCGACCAGCCGGCAGGCAGTTCGCCATCCTCGCGCAGTGCGGAATAGACCGAGCTCGTGCCGAAGGCCGCGCGGGCGAGCGCTTCGGTCGCGGCCCGGCTGCGCGTGTCGGCGATGCGGCCGCGAAGCTGGGTCTGGCCTTCCGGAGAGCGGGTGATGACGAACTCGGGGCGGGTTTCGCCCTCCTCCGCTTCTGCCCTGGGCAGGGAACTGTGCAGGGTGAAGCCCCGCGGGAGGTCGGTTTCGAGCTCACCCACCGTGGCATCGAAAGCGTCAGGGGAAGTGCCCTCCGCGGCGATGAGCGTCACGTCCCCGTCCGCGAAGGTGATGCTGCCCTGGCCGAGCCCGGCGAGCGCGCGCATGCCGGTCTCCACCGCCGCCGCCCATTGCGCGGAGGGCGAACCGAGGCCGACGGTGCATTCGGGGTTGTCGAGCCCGAGCGATTTCGCGGCCGCGAGGATGCGCAGGTGGCCCTGCGGCGTCTCCACCGCGCAGGCGTCGAAACGCGGCCCGGCCTCGTCGATGACGAAGCGGACGGTGAAGGGGGTGATCACCGGGCGCGGCGCGGCGATGTCGATCTTCACCGGCACGTCCTCCGGCAGTTGCGATTTCAGCGCCCGTTCGAAGGACGCCTTCTGCGTCCGGCTGTCTGCGAGGGCAGTCACGGTGATCGCATCCGCGGCCAGCGAGATCTTGGACCGCGGCAGGCGCGAAATCGCCTCCAGCCCGAATTCCATCGCCTCCGCCCAGTTCTCGGGGCTGGGGTAGTCGGCCTGTTCCATCAGGTCCGCCACCGACCCCGTGCCTCCCGCTTTCTTCAGATCCGCGACGAACCCCGCCCGGTCCCAGGAGGCGGGCACCAGGCCGATCAGCGAGATGCCGTCATCGTTGCGCAGGATCTCGATGGAGAAGCGCGGCGCGGGGATCTCCTCCTGCTGCACCACGTTCATCACGTTCATGACCCGCGAACTGTCGACCACATGTCCGGCCGCGCGCTGCGCGGCGAGCTGGCTCTGTTCGTCGGGGGCAGTGCCGGTGAGCACGATCTGCAACCCGTCGGCGGACACCTCGACCCAGTCGTAGCCGCCAAGCCGCATCTCGTTCTCGACCGCCGTGACGGAGGTGCTTTCGATGGCGCGGGCGCTGAAGGCGGCAGCGGCAAGGCTGAGCACGGCACCGGCGAGAACCGCGGCGAAGACGGGAAGCGTATGTGAGATGCGCATCGGGGTGAACAGAACCTGTTTTTTTACCGAGGAGTCTCTCTTAGGGGCATCCTTCCTGCGCTGCAATCAGACGAAGACGGAAGCGGCAAGAAACAGCGCAGCGAGCAGGCCCGCATCCCGGTTCGCGCGAAACAGTCGCAGGCAAACATCGGGATTGTCGATGTCAAGCCGAGACATCTGCCAGGTCATGTGCAGCCCGATCGCCCAGGGCGCGCCGAGGCCGAGCACGAGTGCAAGCATCGGTCCGTCCGCGAGCGCCTCGATCACGGCGGCGGCCATCAGCAGCACGGCGACCACGAGAAAGCGCTTGAGCCAGCGCGCGGTCTGCGCACCGAACAGCCGCGCCGTCGACTTCACCCCGATCAGCGCGTCGTCCTCCTTGTCCTGATGGGCGTAGATCGTGTCGTAGAACAGCGTCCAGGCGATCCCCGCGAGATAGAGGAAGACCGGCGCGGCGGTGAGCCTGCCGGCCACCGCGGCATAGGCCAGCAGCGCGCCCCAGTTGAAGGCGATACCGAGGAAGATCTGCGGCCACCATGTGAAGCGCTTGGCGAAGGGATAGATCGCGACCGGCAGGAGCGAGATGACGCCCAGCAGGATCGCGAGCCGGCCGAAGCTCAGAAGGATCGCCAGGGCCAGAAGGCTCTGGATCACCATCCAGGCGGCAGCCTGTCGCGCCGTCACCTGCCCGGAGGGGATCGGCCGGCTTTTCGTCCGCGCCACGGAGGCGTCGAATTCGCGGTCGGTGATGTCGTTCCAGGTGCAGCCCGCCCCGCGCATGAGCCATGCGCCGAGGGCGCAGCCCAGCAGGATCCAGCCGGTGCGCAGGGTGAAGGCGCCCGCCTGCGACGCGGCAAGGAGCGCCCCCCACCAGCAGGGCAGGAGCAGCAGCCATGTGCCGATCGGCCGGTCCGCCCGCGACAGGCGCAGATAGGGCCGGCTCCAGGCCGGGGCGAGGTGGTCCACCCAGTTGCCTCTCACGGCATCCGACACTTGTCCTCTGGGCTCTGGCGCGCGCACGTCTTCGGTCATATGTAGGGTCCATGGTTCAGGCAAAGATCAGGCTCTATGTAGATCACCCGCTGTCCGAGGGGCAATCCATTCCTCTGGACCGCGACCAGGCGCATTACCTGTTCGGAGTGATGCGCCTGCCCGTGGGGGCGCCGGTCCTGCTCTTCAACGGCCGCGACAGCGAATATCGCGCCGACGTGGCCGAGGCGGGCAAGAAGGGCGGCGTCCTGACCTGTGTCGAACGGACGCGCCCGCTTCAGGTGCCGCCCGATCTCTGGCTCCTCTTTGCGCCGATCAAGAAGGCGCGCACCGACTTCATCGTCGAGAAGGCCGCCGAGATGGGCGCTGCGCGCATCCTGCCGGTGCAGACCGAATTCACCAATTCCGACCGTATCCGCCAGGACCGGTTGCAGGCTCATGCGGTCGAGGCGGCGGAGCAATGCGGCGGCACCTATGTGCCCGAGGTCGCGGAGCTCGCGCGGCTCGACCGTCTGCTCGCGGACTGGGACGCGGAGCGGCAGATCATGTTCTGCGACGAGGCACTCGCCGGCGCGGCGGCGGCGCCCGGTATGGCGACGGGTGGGAAATGGGCGATCCTCATCGGCCCCGAGGGTGGGTTTTCGGAGGCGGAGCGCGCGCGGCTTCACGCGCTGCCCTTCGCGCATCCCGTGTCCCTCGGACCGCGCATCCTGCGCGCGGACACGGCGGCGGTCGCGGCGATGACCGTCTGGCAGCAGCGGTTCGGGGACTGGGCGTGAGGCCCGAGGTGAAAGCTGCCCTCCGGCGCTGGCGCGAGGTGATCGCCGGCGGCGCGCTCACGGGGCTCCTGCTGTGGTGGACGTTCGCCGCCTATGGCGCGGTTTTCTGGGTCGCTCTCGCCTTCACGCTCATTTCCGCGGGCTTTGTGCTCGCCGCGGTGCAACGGGCGCGCTTTGCCACGACCGGCGGCGGCTTCGGTGCGGTGGAGGTGGACGAGGGCGTTGTCAGCTATTTCACCCCGCAGGGCGGCGGCCAGGCCGAGATCGCGGCCCTCACCTCCGTCATGCTCCTGCCGGAAGGCGACGGCAAGGCGGCCTGGCTTCTGGACGCGCCGGGCCAGATGCCGTTGCGCATCCCGCTCGACGCCTTCGGGGCGGACCGGCTTTTCGACGTCTTCGTGGCGCTCGACGGGATCGAGACGGAGCGGATGCTGCGGCAGATCAGACAGGCGCCGGACAGTCCCGTGGTGATCTGGCGCAAACGCACAGCGCGTCTGCACTGACCGCCCGAGGGATGGATTGACTTCGCCAGACGCATGAACCAAGTCTTGCGGACACTTCAACGCTCCGGAGAAGCACGCATGTCCATTCCACAATCCGGCGGCGGCCTGATCGAAAGCCACGACGATCTGGTTGCTTACCTCATGTCCGGGTGCAAACCCCGAGACGCGTGGAAGATTGGGACGGAGCATGAGAAATTCGGTTATTGCAAGGATACGCTGGCGCCGCTTCCCTATGCCGGAGAACGGTCGATCAAGGCCATTCTGGAGGGCATCCAGGACCGTTTCGGCTGGAACCCCATCTTTGAGGGGGAATATCTCATCGGGCTCGAGAAGGACGGGGCGAACATCTCGCTCGAGCCGGGGGGGCAGCTCGAACTCTCCGGCGCGCCGCTCGAGACCATCCACCAGACCTGCGACGAGGTGAACGAGCACCTGCGCGAGGTGCAGTCGGTGGCCGATGACATCGGCGCGCGTTTCATCGGGCTCGGCATGGCGCCGCACTGGCGGCACGAGGACATGCCGCTGATGCCGAAGGGGCGCTACAAGCTGATGGACGCCTACATGGACAAGGTCGGCAGCACCGGGCGCGACATGATGCGGCGGACCTGCACGGTTCAGGTGAACCTCGATTTCGCCTCCGAGGCGGACATGGTGCAGAAGTTCCGCGTGGCGCTCGCGCTGCAACCGGTCGCGACGGCGCTCTTCGCCAATTCGCCCTTCCGTGAGGGCAAGCTCAACGGCCACAAGTCCTGGCGCTCCTATATCTGGCGCCATCTCGATCCGTCGCGCACGGGCATGCTGCCCTTCGTCTTCGAGGACGGGATGGGGTTCGAGCGCTATGTCGACTATGCGCTCGATGTGCCGATGTATTTCGTCTATCGCGATGGCAAGTATATCAACGCGCTCGGCCAGTCCTTCCGCGACTTCCTGAAGGGTGAACTGCCCGCGATGCCGGGGGAAAAGCCGACGCTCAGCGACTGGGCCGATCACCTCACCACGATCTTTCCCGAGGCGCGGATCAAGAAATACATGGAGATGCGTGGCGCCGACGGGGGGCCGTGGCGGCGGCTCTGCGCGTTGCCGGCCTTCTGGGTCGGGTTGCTCTACGACCAGTCGGCGCTCGATGCGGCCACGGATCTCATGCGGGGATGGAGTGCCGATTTCCGGCAGGAGCTGCGCGTCGCCGCCTCGGTGAAGGGGCTCGCGGCCGAGGTCGGCGGGGTGAAGATGCTCGACCTCGCGCGCGAGAGCGTCGCCATCGCGGAGCGGGGCCTTGCCGCGCGCGCCCGTCCCGGCGCGGGCGGGATGGTGCCGGACGAGACCCATTTCCTCAACGCGCTCAAGGACAGCGTGGACACCGGAAAATCGCCCGCCGACGAGCTGATCGAACGGTTCGAAGGCGATTGGAACGGCGATGTGACCCGTGTCTTCGCGGAATATTCCTACTGATCAGCGGCGCTCGACCGGCGGAATGCCCGAGGCGGACAGGGGACGGCCGTCCTCCGCCTCGGTGACCGGGTCGGCTCCGTAGCGGTTCGCACCCTGATCGCCGCGCGACGCGGCCCAGACCAGGAGCACGATCCATCCGATCAGGGGGATCACGATCAGGAAGACCCACCAGCCGGACCGCCCGACATCGTGCAGGCGGCGCACCCAGACCGCGAGACCCGGCAGGAAGGTCAGGAGCGAGAACAGCCCCGCCGTCGGGCCCGTGATCTCCGGAACGCCGAAGAAGATCGTGTCGACCCCGCCGAGGATCAGGCTGCCGATCATGACGAACAGCGCCCACCACCAGTATTCCGCACGGCGCGCCCGGCCGGAGAAGGTGACGTATTTCTCGAAGCAGGATCGGATGGCGGTCAGGAAGCCCATTGCTCACTCCTTGGTCGGGGGATCGTTCTCTCCGTCATGACATGCGCCGAACCGCGGGGAATTCAAGGGCTTGCCCGCTCGGGGTCGCACCGGGGCCTCAGCCCTTCTGGCCGATCTTCGTTTCCGTTCCCGCCTTCAGCCGCAGGATGTTGTCCCGGTGCTTGAAAAAGATGAGCGCGGTCAGCACCAGCACGAGAAGCGCGCCGTGGAGGTGATAGAAGACCGCTGTATAGATCGGAGCGAGCAGCGCGGCGACAAGGGCGGAGAGGCTCGAATAACGGGTGACGACCGCCACCAGAAGCCATGTCGCACAGGCCAGGAGCCCGGCGGGCCAGGAGAGCGCGATGAGCGTGCCGAGGAAGGTCGCGACGCCCTTGCCGCCCCGGAAGCGCAGGAAGAGCGGGTAGAGATGGCCGAGCATGGCGCAGAGCCCGGCGATGCCCGCCGCCTGTTCGCCGACGAGGGCGCGGGCAAGAAGCACTGCCGCCGCACCCTTGCCGCTGTCGCCCAGCAGCGTGAGGAAGGCCGCGAACTTGTTGCCGGTGCGCAGCACATTGGTCGCGCCGATATTGCCCGATCCGATTTGGCGCAGGTCGCCGAGGCCGAAGAGGCGCGCCATGACGATGCCGAAGGGGATCGACCCGAGGAGATAGGCGAGCAGGGCGGTGAGGAGCATCATCATCTGGAGTCTTCCTGTCTGGATATGCGAAACGTGCGGCGATCAGCCCTCGAACACTCTCTCTCCGCCGACCCAGGTGCCCTTGACCTTTCCCTGAAGGCGCGCGCCGTCGAAGGGCGTGTTCTTCGATTTGGAGCGCAGGGTGAAGCGATCGAGTACGAAAGGCGCGTCGGGATCGAAAAGCACGAGATCGGCGGGAGCGCCCTCGGCGAGCCGTCCGCTGTCGAGCCCGAGCCGGCTGGCCGGGTTGAGCGCCATGGCGCGGAAAAGCTGCGGCAGGGAGAGCTGGCCGGCATGGTAGAGCCGGAGCGCCGCCGGAAGCAGCGTCTCCAGCGCGACCGCGCCGGAGGCCGCCTCCTCGAAGGGCAGGCGCTTGCTCTCTTCGTCCTGCGGGGTGTGCATGGAACAGATGATGTCGATCAGCCCCGATCCGACCGCCGCGACCATCGCGAGCCGGTCCTCCTCCGATCGCAGCGGCGGCTTTACCTTGAAGAAGGTGCGGTAGTCGCCCACGTCAAGCTCGTTGAGCGTCAGGTGATGGATCGACACGCCCGCGGTCACGTCGAGCCCCTTGGCCTTCGCCCTTTCGAGGGCGGACAGGGCGCGGGCGGTGGTGATCTGGTCGAAATGATAGCGTGCGCCGGTCATCTCGATCAGCGCGAGGTCGCGGTCGAGGCCCATGCGTTCGGCCATTGGCGATACAGCCGGAAGCCCGCGGAGGGCCGCGAATTTGCCGGAGGTCGCCGCCGCCCCCTGCGACAGTCCCGGATCCTGCGGATGGCCGATGACGAGCGCCCCGCAGGAGCGCGCATAGGTGAGCGCGCGTTGCAGGACCTTCGTGTTCTCGACCACATGATCGCAATCGGTGAAGGCGACCGCGCCCGCATCCATCAGGAAGCCGATCTCGACCATTTCGCGCCCCTCGCGCCCCTTGGTGAGCGCGGCCATGTGCCGGACCCTGACCATGGCGTCGCTGGCGGCGCGGCGCTGTACGAATTCGAGCACTTCGGGCGTGTCGATGGCGCTTTGCGTGTCGGGGCGGGTGATCATCGTCGTGACCCCGCCCGCGGCGGCGGCACGCCCGGCGGAGGCGAAGCTCTCCTTGTGCCGCTCGCCGGGCTCGGAGACCTTCACGCCCAGATCAACGATCCCCGGTGCGAGGCATTTCCCCGCGCAGTCGATGCTGTCCCCCCACGGCGGCGCACCGGTGCCGCGCTCGGCGATGGCGGAGCCTTCGAGCCGGAGCCAGCCGATTTCGTCGGTCAGCGCCTCGGGGTCGATGAGACGGGCATTGGTGAAGATGGTCATGCTTGGCCTCTCTGGATATCGCGGATCGGGCGGCCGCCGCCGTGCGCCTCCGGTAGGTCGGAAAATCCCGGCGCGCTGTCAACACAGGGGAGGGACGTCGCCTTTGCGAGAAAACGAAAAGGTCCGGACCCTGTGCCGTCAAATCCCACACCGGACGCGGGGGTGAGGCGGATGCCGCCGGGTGTGCGTCCGGCGCGCGGCCTCGCGGTCGCACCGCAGCGGCGGCGGTCGAGGGGCGAATGCCACGCGCGCCAGCGGAGGGCGCGGTCAGGCAGATCCCGCCAGAGGGTGTGCTTGCCCCGGCCGTCGCTCATCCGCCGATCCAGACGAAGGCGACGACGAAGATCGCAAGGAAGATCAGGACGACCGTCGCCACCATGCCGGAAATCCGCGCATTGCTGGCGGGCGGCGCGCCCTGTGGCAACTGCCCCTCCGCGCTCATGCTCTCGAGACCGGTGTGGGGCGGAAGTTCGACCGGCGTGCCGTAGCGACCGACGAGGCGGAAGGGCGGTTTCGGCGCGAAAGTCGTGTCCTTTTCGTTTAGCCCCGTGGAGAAGACCAGAAGCACCGGTCCGTCCAGGGCATCGAGTTTAGCCGCCTCGTCACGAATTTCCATGCCGCTCGCCTCCGAGAGGTAGCGGGAAAATCCGTAGTCGTTGAGCGTGGACACATCGAACCACTCGACCGCGCTTTCCTCGGGCGCGGCCTGAAGGCCGAGCGCCTCGGCCAGCGCTTCGGGTGAAAGTGCTTCAAGCCCGTCGATCGTGCCGTCATAGGAGAAGACCCAGACGAGCCGGGCGCCGGATTGCGGAATGTCATGTGCATCGGTCATACCATCGTTCCCTCCGTGGCTTCACGGGAGGAACGCAGGTTGCGCGCCAAAAGCTCCATTGCGGCCATGCGCACGGCCACGCCCATCTCCACCTGCTCCTGGATGACCGAACGGTTGATGTCGTCGGCGATGGTGCCGTCGATTTCCACGCCGCGGTTCATCGGGCCGGGGTGCATGACGATGGCGTCGGGCTTGGCGAAGCCCAGCTTTTCGCCATCGAGGCCGTAGCGATAGAAATATTCGCGCTCGGAGGGGATGAAGCCGCCGTCCATGCGCTCCTTCTGAAGCCGGAGCATCATCACCACGTCGACGTCCTGAAGCCCTTCGCGCATGTCGTCGTAGATCTCGCAGCCGAACTCCCGGAACTGTTGCGGCACGAGCGTCGGCGGGCCGACGAGACGCACGCGGTTCTCCATCTTGCCCAGCAGAATGAGGTTGGAGCGTGCCACGCGGCTATGGGCGATGTCGCCGCAGATCGCGATGTTGAGCCGGTGAAGCCGCCCCTTTGCCCGCCGGATCGTCAGCGCGTCGAGAAGCGCCTGGGTCGGGTGTTCGTGCTTGCCATCGCCTGCGTTAAGCACCGCGCAATTGACCTTTTGCGCCAGAAGGTCGACCGCGCCCGAATGCGGATGGCGCACGACGAGCAGGTCGGGATGCATCGCGTTCAGCGTCAGCGCCGTGTCGATCAGCGTCTCACCCTTCTTGATCGAGGAAGCCTGCATCGACATGTTCATAACATCCGCGCCGAGCCGCTTCCCGGCGAGTTCGAAGGAGGACTGCGTGCGCGTCGAGTTCTCGAAGAACATGTTGATCTGGGTGAGGCCCCTCAGCGCGTCGGAATGCTTGTCCGTGCGGCGGTTCTGCTCGACATAGCGTTCGGCCACGTCGAGGACCGTCGTGATCTCGGTCGGATGCAGCGGTTCGATGCCCAGAAGGTGTTTTTGCCGGAATGCCATGATGCCCCTCTCGAACAGAACGCGCGACCTGACCCGCGTTATAGAAAAGCGGGCGCGGCGCGGCAATGGGGCGGAGATTTGCGGGCACAAAGAATCCGGTGACAGATTTACCTTGCGCCGTGCAGCGGGTAGCGTCGCGTCATGGAGACTCAACCCGACTATTGGCAGGCCCACGCTCTTCTGGAGTGGATGATCGACCTCGGCGCCGACGAGGCGATCGGGGAGACGCCTGTCAATCGCTACGAGATCCCGCAGGAACGTCCGAAGCCGGCCGCGTCGGCGGAGGCACGTCCGGCCACCGTTCCGGCGCCGGAGGAGAAGGTCGACACGGCGGCGGAGGCGCTTGCGCTTGCGCGGGCGGCGGGATCGCTCGAGGCGCTGCGCGACGCCGTGGCGGGGTTCGAGCATTGCGATCTGAAACGCGGCGCGCGCAATCTCGTCTTCTCGGATGGCAATCCGAAAGCGCGGGTGATGATCGTCGGGGAGGCGCCGGGGCGCGAGGAGGACATCCAGGGCAAGCCTTTCGTCGGGCGCTCGGGCCAGTTCCTCGACCGGATGTTCGCGGCCATCGGCCTCGACCGGACCGCGCCCGATGCCGAGCATGCGCTCTACATCACCAACCCGATCCCGTGGCGCCCGCCCGAGAACCGCGATCCGACGCGGGAGGAAATCGCGATGCTGAAGCCGTTCCTCCTGCGGCATATCGAACTGGCCGACCCGGATGTGCTCGTGCTCATGGGCAACTGGGCCTGCACCGCCCTTCTGGGCCGGGCCGGGATCACGCGGCTCCGGGGCAACTGGCAGACGGTTCTGGGCAAGCCGGCGATGCCGATGACCCATCCGGCCTATCTGTTGCGCACGCCCGCCGCGAAGCGGGAGGCCTGGGCCGACCTGCTCGAGATCCAGGCGCGGCTGCGCGCGCTCGCATGAGGTGACACCATGTCCCGTATCGACGAGACGAGAGATTTCATCCCGGTCCGCATCGCCGTGCTGACCGTGTCCGACACGCGTGGCATCGCGGAGGATCGTTCCGGCGGAGCCCTCGTGGAGATGATCGCGCAGGCCGGACACCAGCTCGCGGACCGGAAGATCGTCACCGACGATCGGCCTGCGATCCGCGCGGCGCTTCAGGCATGGATCGACGATCCGGACGTGGACGTGGTGATCTCCACCGGCGGCACCGGGCTCACCGGACGCGACGTGACGGTGGAGGCGCATCGCGACGTCTATGAAAAGGAGATCGACGCCTTCGGCACTGTCTTCACCCTCGTGTCGATGCAGAAGATCGGCACGTCGGCGGTGCAGTCGCGCGCGACCGGCGGCGTAGCGGGCGGTACCTATCTCTTCGCGCTGCCCGGCTCGACCGGGGCCTGCCGGGACGCCTGGGAGGAGATCCTGAAATGGCAGCTCGACTACCGCCACCGGCCTTGCAATTTCGTCGAGATCTTCCCACGTCTCGACGAACACCGGCGCCGGAAGTGACCCTCTCAAAGACGTGAAAATTTACCGTGACGGAAAACGACCCGCCATGCGTATGATTTTTCAATGGCGATCCGGTATGCCTGCCGGACCCGTTGCCCGAGACCGACGTCCGCGCTCTGACATCCGAGGTTGAACCGAATGCGCTTTCTCCGCCGATCCCTGACGGGCCTTTTTCTGGTCGCCCTGACCGTCGCGCTGCTCTTGGCAGCCGGCTTCCGGTTCTATTCGGCAGTGCAGGAACGTCTGGCCGCTGAAAGCCTGCCGCCGCAAGGGCAGGAACGTCAGTTCGCCGTCAATGTGGTGGAGGTCACACCGACGACGCTCACGCCTGTGCTGACGAGCTACGGTTCGGTACAGGCGCGGCGCACGCTCGAACTGCGCGCGCCGGCAGCCGGGCGGATCGTGGACCTTGCCGAAATGTTCGAGGAGGGCGGGGCGGTGCGGGCGGGCGAGGTGATCCTGCGCATCGACCCGGCGGAGGCCTCCGCCGCGCTGCGCGTGGCCGAGGCGGATCTTCTGGAGGCGCAGGCGGGGCTGCGCGATGCGGAACGCGCGCTGTCGATCGCCGAAGACGACCTCGCCGCCGCCCGCGCCCAGCTCGATCTGCGCACGAGCGCGCTCAACCGGCAGCAGAGCCTTCTGGACCGCGGCATCGGCAGCTCCCTGTCCTTCGAGGATGCGGCGCTGGCCGAGGCCTCCGCGCGCCAGTCCGTGCTGTCCAAGCGCCAGGCCCTCGCCGATGCGCAGACCGCGGTGGACACCGCCCGCACCGATGTGCTGCGCGCCGAGATCGACCGCGATGAAATGCAGCGCACGCTCGACGACATGACGGTGACGGCCGCTTTCGACGGGGTGCTGAGCGAGGTCTCCGGCGCGATGGGCACGCTCCTGAGCGGCAATGAACAGTTCGCCACGCTGATCGCTCCCGGCGATCTCGAGGTCGCCTTTCGCATCTCGACCGAACAATATGCGCGCCTCGTCGTGGACCGCGGGGCGCTGCCGCACATGCCGGTGAGCGCGACACTCGATGTCTCCGGCCTCGATCTCGTCGCGACGGGCAAGGTGGTCCGCGAAAGCGCCGCCGTGGCCGCGGGACAGACGGGGCGGATGCTTTATGCCCGTCTCGATGACGCGGCCGGCTTTCGGCCGGGTGATTTCGTGACGGTCCGGATCGAGGAGCCCATGCTCGACGAGGTCGCCCTACTGCCCGCGACGGCGGTGGCCGCAAACGGAACCGTGCTCGCCGTGACCGCGCAGAGCCGGCTCGAGGAGGTCAGGGTCGAAACGCTCCGCCGCCAGGGTGACGACGTGATCGTCGCCGCCACGCCGGTTGCCGGCCGCCAGATCGTCGCGGAGCGTTCGCCGCTGCTCGGGGCAGGCATCCGCGTGCGCATCAACGGGGCGGAGACACAGACGGAGCTCCGGGCGGGCGACCCCGCGGATGGCGGGGCGGCGGAGATGGTCACGCTGACCGAGGAACAGCGGGTGCGGCTGATCGACTTCGTCGAAAGCAACAGTCGCATGCCCGAGGAGATGCGCGTTCGCGTGCGCGAACAGCTCGCCGCAGAGGAAGTGCCCGCCGATCTCGTGACGCGGCTCGAAGAGCGGATGGGGAGCTGAGCATGGCGATCGGGCTCGACCGCGCGCGGGGCATCCTGTCCTATTTCACCCGCCACCGCACGGCGGCGAACCTTGTGCTCGTGCTGCTGCTCGCGGCGGGGTTGACGGCGCTGCCCCGGATGCGGTCGCAATATTTCCCCGATGTGGTGGTGGACACCGTGCGGGTCTCCGTCGTCTGGGAAGGCGCCGGGCCGGATGATGTCGACAACGCGATCATCCAGGTGATGGAGCCCACCCTGCTCGCCGTTGAAGGTGTGGTCGAAAGCTCGGCCACCTCAAGGGAGGGCGGCGGCACGATCCGGCTCGAATTCGAACCCGGCTGGGACATCCAGCGGGCGGCCGACGACGTGAACGCGGCGATCGACACGATCACCGAACTGCCGGAGGGCGCGGACGACGCCGTGGTGACCTGGGGCGGCTGGACGGACCGGGTGACCGATGTTGCGATCACCGGTCCCGTCGGCCTCGACCAGCTTGCGCGGTTCGCCGACGAACTCGTCGCGCGGCTCTTTGCCAGGGGTGTGACGCGCACGACGATTTCCGGCGTCGCGGCGAGCGAGACCATCGTGGAGGTGCCGACGCTCAACCTGATCGAGCATGATATCACCATGGCGGAGATCGCGAGCGCCATCGCGGCCGAGGCGGATACGAGTCCCGCGGGCAATGTCGGCACCGGCGGCGCGCGGGTGCGCGCGGGGGTGGAACGGCGCGCCGCGGCGGATATCGCGGGCATCGTGCTGAAGACCAACGAGGACGGATCGCAACTGACCATCAGCGACGTGGCGACGATCCGGGTGGAGGGCGTGGACCGCAACGAGGCCTTCTATGTCGGACCCAATCCGGCCGTGTCTGTCCAGGTCGCGCGTTCCGACAAGGGCGATGCGATCGCGATCCAGGACACGGTCGCGGAGGTGGCGGCGGAGATGGCGGCCACCATGCCCGAGGGCGTGACGCTCGATCTCTACCAGACGCGGGCGGAGGCCATCAGGGCGCGGCTCGATCTGCTGCTGTCGAACGGCGCGATGGGACTCGGGCTCGTCCTTGCGCTGCTGTTCCTGTTTCTCAACGCGCGCACTGCGATCTGGGTTGCGGCCGGCATTCCCGTCGCGATGCTCACCGCCATCGCCCTCATGTATGCCGCGGGCCTCACGCTCAACATGATCTCGCTCTTCGCGCTGATCATCACGCTGGGGATCGTCGTGGACGACGCCATCGTCGTGGGGGAACATGCCGATTTCCGGGTGCGCCGGCTGGGCGAGGGGCCAGTCGAGGCCTCCGAGAACGCCGCGCGGCGGATGTTTGCGCCGGTCTTCTCCTCGACGGTCACGACGGTCATCGCCTTCTTCGGGCTGACGGCGATCTCCGGGCGTTTCGGCGAGATGATCGCGGACATTCCCTTCACCGTGATCGTGGTGCTGATCGCCTCGCTCATGGAATGTTTCATCATCCTGCCCAATCACCTCAGCCATTCGCTTGCCGGCCATGGGCGCAGCCACTGGTACGACTGGCCCTCGCGGCAGATCGACAAGGGCTTTCGCATCTTCCGCGAACGCCTGTTCCGTCCGCTCCTCATCTGGTCGGTGAGGCTGCGCTATCCGGTCGTGGCGCTCGCGGTTCTCGTGCTGATGTCGCAGATATCGCTGCTCGTCACCGGGCAGGTGCAATGGCGCTTCTTCAATTCGCCCGAACAGCCGGTGATCTCCGGCAATTTCGCGATGGCGCCGAGTGCCGTGCGCGAGGATACGCGCGAGATGCTGGATGAGTTGCAACGTGCCGTCGATGCGGTCGGCGCGCGCTACGAGGAAGAGTATGGCGCCAATCCCGTGGTCTATGCCATCGGGCAGATCGGCTCGAACGCGGGGCGCGGCCTCGAGGGCGCGGATACGAAGGAGGACTACCAGCTCGGCGGGATCACCATCGAACTGTCCGATCCGGACCTGCGCCCCTATTCTTCCTTCGCCTTCGTCGCCGATCTCCAGGAGGAGGTCGTGAACCATCCGCTCGCGGAGACCGTCTCCTTCCAGCGCGGCTTCTTCGGTCCCGGCGGGGATGCCATCGACGTGGAACTCTACGGCGCGGATACCGTCACGCTGAAGGCTGCGGCGGAGGCGCTCAAGGCACGGCTCGCACAATTTCCCGAGGTCGCCGGGCTCGAGGACAACCTGTCCTATGACAAGGAGGAGCTGATCCTGGAGCTGACGCCGCAGGGCGAGGCGCTCGGCTTCACCACCGACGCGCTCGGCTCCGTGCTGTCGCACCGCCTGGGCGGGATCGAGGCGGCGACCTTCCCCGAAGGCATGCGCACCGCGGCCATCCGCGTCGAGCTTCCGGAGGACGAACTGACCGCCGATTTCCTCGACCGGACGCAGATGCGCACGGCGACCGGCGACTACGTCCCGCTCTCCGATATCGTGACGGTCGAGCGCCGGACCGGGTTCGCGAGCATCCGGCGCGAGAACGGCCTGCGCATCGTCTCCGTCTACGGCGATCTGAGCGAGGACAGCGCGGCGCGGGCGAGCGAGATCCAGCAGGCGATCTCGACCGAGATCCTTCCTGCGCTCGACGAGGAATTCGGCATCACCCACCGCGTCGCGGGTCTGTCCGAACAGGAAGACCAGTTCATTTCCGATGCGGTGCTGGGGCTCGGCGGCGTGCTCGTCGGGATCTATCTCACGCTTGCCTGGATCTTCTCGAGCTGGACGCGGCCGCTCGTCGTGATGTCGGTGATCCCCTTCGGACTCATCGGCGCGGTCCACGGGCATGCGATCTGGGGCATGGCGCTGTCGATGTTCTCCATCGTCGGGCTGATCGGCATGACCGGGATCATCATCAACGATTCCATCGTCCTCGTCTCCACCGTGGACGAATATGCGCGCGACCGGGGGCTCGTGCCGGCGGTGATCGACGCGGCCGCGGACCGGTTGCGCCCGGTGATGCTGACGACGATGACGACCGTGCTGGGGCTGGGCCCGCTGCTCTACGAACGGTCGGCGGATGCGCTGTTCCTCAAGCCGACGGTGATCACGCTGGCCTACGGTCTCGGCTTCGGAATGGCGATCGTGCTGGTGCTGATCCCCGCGATCCTCGTGATTCAGCTCGACGTGGGGCGTCAGGTTGCGGCCATGCGCCGCGCGCTGGGGCGTCCGCGCCGGCTTGGCCGCGTCGGTCAGATCCTTGTCGCCGCTGCGGGTTTCACCCTTCTGTGGTTCATCGCGACGCTGGGACAGGTCATGCTCCGCGGCGCGCTGCCCGCGCTATTCGGAGGCGGGGGCGTCTGGACGGCGCTGGGCATCTTCGTCCTGGGGCTGCTGGTGTTCTTCGTCGCGGTCTATGGCATTGCCGCGCTGGTCATGGCGCGGGGGGCGCGGCGAACCGTCTGAGCGCGGGCGGGGCCGGGAATGGGAATGGGAAGCGGACCGACGGGGTCAGCCGCCGGTGCATCCCTGTGCCTCATATGCCTTGCCGCCCCCGATCACCGTGATGGTCAGTTCGGAGCGGTCGATGAAGAAGGGCTGCGCGGTCTCCGGCACGAGATCGCTCGCGATCTCGACCGTCTGTCCCGCACGCCGCAACGCGCTTTCGGAGACCCAGATCGCCTTGTCGGGATGCTCGATCACCGCCACCTCGCGCGGCCCCAGGTCGGGCAGCGCAAGCGTCGCGACGAGGCGCATCCCGTCCTTGATCGGAGCCGCCTCACAGCGGGCGCCGGACAGCCGCTCGGGCCTGTCGGCGAGCGCGGCGCGGATCGGAGCGCTCGTGCCGCCGTCGCCGGAGGCGGACAGCGGCGCGGAAATCTCCGCCCGCATCGGCACGCAGATGTCGTTGCACACGCCCAGATCCATCGTCCCGGCGAGGTGCAATTCGCCCGGTCCCGACGGCGTGATCTCGAGCGGCAGCACGAGTTCCTGCTCGTAGCCCAGATACCACATGCCGTTCTGGTCGTAGAGCGCGGGAGCAGGCCAGTGCGGCGTCACCCGCGCGACATTGCGCGATCCCGACCAGTCGAAGCTCGGCGGAATGCCGGCCTCGCCCGGAGCGCGCCAATAGGTGTGCCATCCCGGCGCGAGGCGCACCCTGAGTGCTGCCATGCGGTGCCCGTTTTCCATCTGCCAGCCGGGCAGGACCTCCACCCGCGTGAGATCCGCCCCCTCCTGCGCCGCGAGCGGCGGCGTCAGGGCGAGGCAGAGGGCGGCGGAACGGAACAGGAGCGAGAGCGTTTTCATCATGGAACCGATATACGCGCGCGCCCGCCTCACTCAAACTCACTTTTGGGCGACAGGCCGCGTGGCGGAGCGCATGTGGCCGCCGCGTCGCGATCGAGGGCGATGTCGGCCCTTGCGCCCGGCAAGGACATGGGGTGAGGTAAGGGCATGGACAAAGAGATTTTACAGGATCTGGCCGGCAAGCTCCTGATCGCGATGCCCGGCATCGGCGACGCCCGCTTCGAGACGGCGGTGGTCTTCCTCTGCGCACATTCGGAGGAAGGGGCCATGGGGCTCATGATCAACAAGATCTCCTCGGAGATTGCCGTGGGCGACGTGCTCGAGCAGCTCGATATCGAGCCGACGCCGATGATGCGTCCGCTGCCCGTGCATTTCGGCGGGCCGGTCGAGATGGGGCGCGGCTTCGTGCTGCACAGCGCCGATTACAACACCGACCATGCCTCGCTCGACGTGGGCGAGCGGTTCGCCATGACGGCCTCGCGGGAAATCCTGCGCGACATGGCGGAAGGCCTCGGGCCGGCGGAGCGTCTTCTCTGTCTCGGCTATGCCGGCTGGGGGCCCGGACAGCTCGAGGCGGAGATCGCGGAGAACGGCTGGCTCATTTGCGAGGCCGACCCGAAGATCGTGTTCGCGACGCCCGATCTCGGCAAGTGGGAGGCGGCGCTCTCCTCGCTGGGCGTGAGCCCGGCGCTTCTCTCCGGGAATGCAGGGCGGGCGTGACGCAGCGTTCGGGTTGGGCGGTTTTTCCTCCTTGGTTAGGGTAAAGGCCGAATTGACGGCGCGGGTCGCGTTCCGGCGCCGCGTAACCGCGTGACACATGCGTGTCAGGAGGAGACGGAGATGACCTATCGCGCCCCGGTTTCGGAGTATCAGTTCATTTTCGACCATGTGGTCGATTTCTCCAAACTGTTGAAAAGTCCGGCCTTCGCGGAACTCGACGCGGAGACCGTCGCAGCCATCCTCGAGGAGGCGGGAAAGCTCGCCAGCGACGTCATCGCGCCGCTCGACCGGGGCGGAGATCTCCATCCCGCGGTGCTCGAGGACGGGGTGGTGCATACCTCGCCGGGATTCGCGGAGGGCATCGCCAGGATCGCCGAAGGCGGTTGGATCGGCATGCTCGCGCAGGAGGCCAATGGCGGACTTGGCCTGCCGCTTGCGGTGGCGACGGCGGTCAACGAGATGATGGCGGGCGCCTGCCTGTCGCTCTCGCTCCAGCCGTTGATGACCCAGGGTCAGATCGAGGCGCTCGAACATCACGCCTCGGAGGAGCTCTGCGCGCTCTATATCCCGAAGCTGATTTCCGGCGACTGGTGCGGCACGATGAATCTCACGGAAAGCGGCGCGGGATCGGATGTGGGGGCGCTGACGACGCGGGCCGAGCGCAACGGCGACGGCACCTATCGCATCACCGGCCAGAAGATCTTCATCACCTGGGGCGATAACGATTTCGCCGAAAACGTCTGTCATCTCGTGCTCGCGCGGCTGCCGGATGGCGGGCCGGGAACCAAGGGCATTTCGCTCTTCATGGTGCCGAAATTCCTGCCCGATGCGGAGGGGAAGGCCGGGGCGCGCAACAGTCTTCATGTCGTGAGCCTCGAGCACAAGCTCGGAATTCACGGCTCTCCGACCTGCGTCATGCAATATGACGGGGCGACGGGCTGGCTCGTGGGCGAGGAGCACGAGGGCATGAGGTGCATGTTCACGATGATGAACAACGCCCGTCTCGGCGTGGCGGTGCAGGGCGTGGGCGTGGCCGAGGCCGCGACGCAGAAGGCGCTGGCCTATGCCGTGGAGCGGGTGCAGGGCAGATCACCGCTCGGGCGCGAGGGCGCGGGGATCATCGACCATGCCGACGTGCGCCGGATGCTCGCCACCATGCGCGCGGAGACCTATGTGGCGCGGGCGATTTCGCTGGCCTGCGGCGTGGCGCTCGATCTCGGACGCACGGAACCCGAGCAGCAGGCGCGGGGGGCGTTCCTCATTCCGGTGGCAAAGGCCTTCTCGACCGATATCGGCCACGAAGTCGCCCAGACCGGGGTGCAGGTCCATGGCGGCATGGGCTTTGTCGAGGAGGCCGGCGCGGCGCAATATGCGCGGGATGCGCGGATCACCTCGATCTACGAAGGCACCAACGGCATTCAGGCGATGGATTTCGTCGGGCGCAAGCTGGCGGACGGGGGCGAGGCCGCCTTTGCCTTGCTCGACGAGATCGAGAGCTTTGCAGAGGCGGCGCGCGCGACCCTGCCGAAACGGGCCAAGGCGGTCTGGGACGCGGCAGAGACGCTGCGCGAGGCGACCGAGGAGATGGTGGCCCTGCCGCTCAACGACCGGTTCGCAGGGGCCGTGCCCTTCCTGCGCGCCTTTGCGCGGGTGCTCGGTGGGCATTTCCACCTCAAGGCGGCGATCGCGGAGGGCGGCGCCGGTCCCCGCGCCCGGCTTGCGGATTTCTATATCAAGCGTATGTTGCCCGAACATGTCGCGCTTCTCGCGCAGGCCCGCCTTGGGGCCGCCGACATCTATGCCCTGAGTGCCGAGGACCTTGCAGCCCCATGACCCAGCCGATCCGCACGTTCCATGATGCACCCGAACCGGGGGGCGTGCGCGAGGTTGCGGAAGGCGTGTTCTGGGCGCAGATGCCGATGCCGAAACCGCTCGGCCACGTCAATGTCTATGCTTTCGACGAGGGCGACGGGTGGAGTGTGGTGGACACGGGGATCGACACCGCGCAGACACGGGCGGCTTGGGAGGCGCTTCTTGCGGGCCCGCTCGCGGGGAAGCCCGTGACGCGGGTCATCGCGACCCATCACCACCTCGACCATATCGGCCTTGCCGGCTGGTTCATGACCGATCACGGCGCCTCGCTCATGACGACGCGCACCGCCTATCTCATGGCGCGGATGCTCCAGCTCGATGTGCAGGAGGCGCCGACGCCGGAGATGTGCGCCTTCTGGCGTTCCTGCGGCATGGCGCCCGAGATCTACCAGAGCCGGCTCAGCGAACGTCCCTTCAACACCGCGGATGCCACCGCGCCGATCCCGCTCGGCTACAGGCGCATTCGCGAGGGCGATACGGTGGAGATCGGCGGGCGGCTCTGGGACGTGCGCTGCGGCGACGGGCATGCGCCGGAACACGCGACCTTCTGGAGCCGGGACGGGGATCTGGTGATCGGCGGCGACCAGCTCCTCGGCGCGATCTCCCCCAACCTCGGGATCCACAGCACGGAGCCCTTCGCGGATCCGGTGGGCGACTGGCTGGAGAGCTGCCAGAAGTTCCTTCCTCATGCGACGGGGGAACAGCTCGTGCTGACCGGTCACCGGCTGCCGTATCGCGGCCTTCCCGTCCGGCTGCGCCAGCTGATCGACGGCCACGAACACGCGCTCGGCCGGTTGCTCGAGGCGCTCGCGGAACCAAGAACCGCTTGTGAATGTTTCGACGTGCTCTTTCGGCGCAAGATCGGTGCGGGGGAATATGGCCTCGCCATGGTCGAGGCGATGGCCCATTGCCGCCATCTCGAAGCACGGGGGCTTGTCATCGGACGGCTGAGGGAGGATGGTGCGATCCTGTGGCAGGCAGGAGAGTGACATGGCCGGACAGGACGATATCCGCACCACAGCCGAGGCGCATGAGGAAGCGGCGCTGCCGCAGGCGCGCGTCGCCCTCGTGGATCCCGGCGCCCCGCGCACGGCGGAGCAAAAGCCGCTGCCGAGCGCCGTGGCCCGCAAGCCGCTTCAGGAAAAGAGCCCGGCCGAATGGGCTTACGAGCGCCTCATCCTCTACATCCAGAATTTCGAGGAGCAGCTCGACAGCGAACATGAGATCGCGATGGGGTTCGCCGGCTCCGACACGGGGGTGATGCGGATCGAGGGGGTCGGCTTTTTCGATCCCGATATCGTGACCTTCTATGGCTGCGACGAGAGCGGGGCAAAGACCCAGCTCGTCCAGCATGTCACCCAGCTCAACGTGATGCTGCGCGCCCTGCCGAAACAGGCGCCCGAAGAGGCGCCAGCGCGCATCGGCTTCCGCCTTGTGGCCGATCTGGAACAAGAGGCGGCAAGCTGAACGTCGCGGGTGACAGGGCGATTCAAATCGTCTAATCCAAGGCCAGAGAAACGCACGGAAAAGGACAGTTGAAGATGTCGGACTACAAACACGGAGAGATGGACATCACCGCGCAGGAAAAGACCTTTAACGGTTTCCTGAAGGCGGCCACCTATGTGGCGGGCGCCTCGGTCGTGGTCCTGTTGTTCCTCGCCATCTTCAACAGCTGATCGCGTTCGCTGCGGCCGGGGGGCTTAGTTTTGCCGATTCTTTACCGCGTGTTCGGGCTTCTGGGCCTTCTGATCCTGTCTGCCTGTGGTGCCGCCGAGTCGAAATGGGCGCCGGACGCAGAGGTCGCCCGCGCCCGCTACGTTCACGGCGCACCCTATTCGCTGACCCTGTTCACCGTCATCAACAACCGGAGCGGCAAGGGCGGGCATTCCTCGCTCTTGGTCAACGCCCCCTCGCAGCGCGCGATCTTCGATCCGGCGGGCACGTTCTATCATCCGCACCTGCCGGAGCGGAATGATGTGCATTTCGGCATGTCGGATGCGGCTGTGCAGTTCTATATGGATTACCACGCCCGCGTGACCTGGCATGTGGTGCGTCAGGAGATCGTGGTGAGCCCCGAGGTCGCGGAGCTGGCGCTGGCCAAGATCCAGTCCCATGGCGCGGTGTCGAAGACCCAATGCGCCGCGAGCGTCTCCTCGATCCTGCAGGGGCTGCCGGGCTTCGGGGATGTGCCCCGCACGATGTCGCCGAAGAAGCTGATGTTCTGGTTCGCCGAGCAGCCGGGAGTGATCGAGAGCAAGTTCTACGACGACAGCCCCGACGACAACGGGCGGCTCGTGCAGGCCCCGCCGCTTCTGCTCAACTGAGCTGAAGGATTGCGCCAAGGCCGAAGAACAGGCCGAGGCCGGCGACGATCGCCCAGAGGACGCTGCGTGTCCAGATGCCCACAATCACCGTCAGTGCGGCGCAGACCAGCCGCAGCGGTTCCGCCGCATGCTCTCCCGATCCGAAGATCATCGGAGAGGCGACCGCGGGAAGCACCGCGACCGGCGTATAGCGCAGGAGCCGCAGCGCCCAGCCGGGCAGCGGGCGGTCTCCGACGAGGCCCAGGAAGGAAAAGCGGATCAGGAAGGTGCCGATCCCGAGGCAGATGATGATCGCCCAGATTTCCCCGCTGTCTGCTTCGATCATCTGCGCGCCTTTCGTTTCTCTACCCAGGTTTCCACTCCCGCTCCGACGAAGAGCGCCACACATGCCGCAACGAGCAGTCCCGTGCCGAAGGGGAGGACGTCGAGCACGAGCGCGAGCACCATCGCGGTGACGGCGGAGGCCAGATGGGCCAGGGATTTCAACAGCGGCGCGATGACCGCCAGGAAGGTGATCGGCACCGCGAATTCGAGACCGATATCGGACGGCATCCGGTCACCCAGAAGCGCCCCGAACAGGGTCATCGCATACCATCCGAGCCCGATAGGAATGGCGACGCCGAAGAAATAACCGAGCTTTTCGGACAGGCTCAGCTCCGGCTCCTCCTCGAACTTGACGCTCGAGAGCGCAAAAGGCTGATCGTAAAGCAAATAGGCCGCGAAGGCGCGGGTCAGAAGCGGGGCCTTGCCGAGATGTGGCGTGATCGAGGCCGAATACATGCCCGCCCGCAGATTGACCGCAAGGGCGGTGAGGATGACGATGACGGTGGGCGCCTGCTCGGTCATGAGCTGGAGCGCGGTGAGCTGTGCTGACCCCGCGATCATCAGCACGGAAAATCCCATCACCTGCGCGACGTTCAGGCCCGCCTGGGCGGCAATCGCGCCGAAGATCGCGGCAAATGGCCAGATCACGATGTGAAAGGGCAGGCCGTCTCTGACGCCGGTGAGGAACTGGCGCGTGCTGGGGGACATGGCATTCTCCGGGTCCGAAGGTCAGGCGACACTAGGCGAAATCACAAGGCTGTCCCAGCGCCATTTTTCGCGAAGCCGGGGGGGCGATCGGTGAATGGCGCGCTCAGTCGAAGGTTCCCGTGACACGCCCCAGGAGCATGAAGGCGCGCGCGGTGCGGGTGTCGGTCAGCGCGGCGATTTCCTCGTCCGTCGCGGAGGAGGCGAATTCGGAGAAGGTCTTGTCGAACTTGCGCAGAAAATGATGGACGGCGTCCCGGAAGATGGCGTCCTGCTTCATCCGGCCCGAGGCGAGGGCGAGCGAGGAGCGGTCGCGGACCCCGCCCAAGGGAGCGATGGCATGGCCGCGTTCCCCGCCCGCAAAGCGCCGCCAGAGCGCGGGTTTCGCGCGGTCGGGACGGAGGTCGTCCATGTAGATCCCGTCCTGGGACAGCAGCGTGAGCACATCCTGCGCGGCGTGAATGAGCTGGCTGATCTTGCGGTCGGAGAGGGCGCGGCGCAGGGCACGGAATCCTTCCTTGTCCTCTGCGGTTTCGGGAAAATTCATCGCCTTGATGAAATCGGCAACCGAGAGTGGCGGGGCGAGGGATTCGGCGGGTGTCCCCAGCGCCAGGGAGGCCTGTTCCTCGACAAGCGCGGGCGCGGGGATCGCCAGCCGGTCCTCCGCCGGGGTCGCCGCGGGGCGGATCGAGGTGAACATGGCCAGCGTCGTCTCCGTCTTGCGCTGGGCGGCGGCGATCTCTTCGAGCTTCTTCTCCACGCTCGTCGGTTGCGCGCCGGCATGTTGCTGCGACAGGTAGGACTGACGCATGGCGGAGATCGCGGACTGAAGCCTGCGGCTTTCCTCGCGCATCGTGACGGAGACCCGCACCGCGAGCGCGCCGACCCAGATCATCGCCACCGGCATGAAGATCGCGATCAGCATCATCACGAAGCGGATCGAATCGAACTCGCCGGAACCATCGCCGAGGATGAGGAAGAAGCCGGCGGTGAGGGCAAGCCAGATCAGCGAAAGAACCGCGGCGATCACTTCCGTCGCGGTGATCTTCGGTTCTTCTTCCGGCCGCTGGTACACGCCGAGCTCGATCTTCTTGGGGCTGTCCTCTGCCACATGGGCCTCCACGACCGCGTCTTCCTGCCGCCTCAGATATACGCGATCTTGAGGATTTCGTAGCTCTTTTCGCCGCCCGGCGTGCGGACTTCGACGCTGTCGCCCTCGTCCTTGCCGATGAGTGCACGAGCGAGCGGAGACTTGATGTTCAGAAGTCCGCGCTCGATATCGGCCTCATGTTCGCCGACGATCTGATAGGTCTTCTCCTCATCGGTGTCCTCGTCGACGATCGTCACCGTGGCGGAGAATTTCACCGCACCGGACAGGCTTTTGGGATCGACCACTTCGGCGAGCGACAGGATGCCTTCGAGCTCCTTGATCCGCCCCTCGATGAAGCTCTGCTTCTCCCGCGCGGAATGGTATTCGGCGTTCTCGGAAAGATCGCCAAGCTCGCGCGCTTCCGCGATGGCCTGGATAATCGCCGGGCGCTCGACGGACTTGAGTTTTTTCAGCTCTTCGTTCAGCGCGGCATGCCCCGCGCGGGTCATCAGGATCTTTTCCATAGGATCTCTTCCCTGGCCTTCCACTGCATAAAAAAAGACCGCGGCGGAAAACCGCCGCGCGTGTGGTCTCTCTGACTCTTGGCGTTATACCTGACGCGGAATGGCCCTCGATTGCAAGCGTTCTGTCGTTCCGGCGAGGCCGTGCATGTCGCTTTCCGACCGTGGTCCCAGGCGTCAGCTTCCGCTTTTTTCAGATTGTCCGGCGTTTTCGCGACACGATGGCATTAACGTTGCGACGCCATATGTGTTCTGAAATTGACCATCACGCGGGAATGCGGGTAGGACTGCGCAGAATTGCGCCTGAGCCAGGGAGAAATTTAATGTCGATCATCGAGCGTGAGGCGATGGAATATGACGTGGTTATTGTCGGGGCGGGACCTGCCGGCCTGTCGGCGGCAATCCGGCTGAAACAGCTCGATCCCGATCTTTCGGTGGTCGTGCTCGAGAAGGGGTCGGAAGTCGGCGCCCATATCCTGTCCGGCGCGGTGCTCGATCCCTGCGGTCTCGACGCGCTGATCCCGGACTGGAAGGATCGGGGCGCGCCGGTAAAGACGGAGGTGACCGAAGACCATTTCCACGTCCTGGGCGAGGCAGGCTCGATCCGCATTCCGAACTGGCCGCTGCCGCCGCTGATGTCGAACCATGGCAACTATATCGTCTCCATGGGCAATGTCTGCCGCTGGATGGCCGAACAGGCCGAGGAACTCGGCGTCGAGGTCTTCCCCGGCATGTCCTGCTCGCAACTGGTCTATGGCGAGAACGGTGAGGTTCGGGGCGTCGTGGCGGGCGAATTCGGCCGCGGCCCGGACGGCGAGCCGACCGAGGCCTACGAGCCTGGCATGGAATTGCTCGGCAAATATGTCCTGATCGGCGAAGGCGTGCGCGGGTCTCTCGCGAAGGAGATCATCGCGAAATACGACCTGCGGACCGGCCGCGACGCGCAGAAATACGGCCTCGGGATGAAGGAGATCTGGGAGATCGACCCGTCGAAGCACCGCGAGGGCAAGGTCTGGCACTCGATGGGCTGGCCGCTCGGCTCGAACGCGGGCGGCGGTGGCTTCATCTACCACGCGGAGAACAACCAGCTCTATCTCGGTTTCGTGGTCCACCTGAACTATGAGAATCCCTATCTCTATCCCTACATGGAATTCCAGCGGTTCAAGCATCATCCGCTGGTGCGCGAACTGCTCGAGGGGGGCAAGCGCGTGGCCTATGGCGCGCGGGCGATCTCGGAGGGCGGCTATCAGTCGATGCCAAAGGCGGCCTTTCCGGGGGGTGCGCTTCTCGGCTGTTCGGTCGGGCTCGTCAACGTGCCGCGGATCAAGGGCAACCACAACGCGATGCTGTCGGGCAAGGCGGCGGCGGAGCATGTCGTCGCGGCGCTGGGGGAGGGTCGCTCCGGCGACACGCTCGAAAGCTACGACACCGAACTGCGCGAGGGGGCGGTGGGCCGCGACCTTAAGCGCGTGCGCAACGTCAAGCCGCTGTGGTCGAAATATGGCCTAACCGCATCGCTGGCGCTTGGCGGGTTCGACATGTGGACGAATAACCTTCTCGGCATCTCGATGTTCGGCACGGTGAAACACGGCAAGACGGATGCGGAGGCGACCGGCAAGGCGGCAAAGTTCAAGCCGATCGACTATCCCAAGCCCGATGGCGTGATTTCCTTCGACAGGCTGACGAATGTTTCCTTCTCGGCGACGAACCACGAGGAAAGCCAGCCCTGCCACCTGAAGCTCAAGGATCCGGAGATCCCGCTCAGGGTGAATCTGCCCGAATATGCCGGCCCGTCGGCGCGATATTGCCCGGCGGGGGTCTATGAATACGTGGGCGAGGGCGCGGATCTGCGGTTCCAGATCAACTTCCAGAACTGCGTGCATTGCAAGACCTGCGACATCAAGGACCCGCCCCAGAACATCAACTGGACGGTGCCGCAGGGCGGCGATGGTCCCAACTACGGGAATATGTGAGCTTCACGGCAACGTGTTGCGACCGACCGGAAAACGGGGGCCCCGGCGGCTCCCGTTTGCGTTGCGGCGGGCCGCTTTGGCGGATAGGCTCCCGTGGACGACAAGCCATGGAGTAGACAGGTGACAGCACGCGCCGGCCGCATGATAATCGCGATGACCGCAGCGGGACTGGTGCTCGCGGGCGGCCTTTCGCCCCGCGCCGCCACGGCCGATGTGGGCGCCTATCTGGCGGCGCGCCAGGCGACGATCGACCGCTCCTTCGAGGACCTGTCGCAATATGCCGAACGTGCGCTCGTGGACGATCCCGAGAATGCCGCGCTGCTCGAAGCGGTGGTGTCCTCCGAACTCTCCATGGGGAATTTCGATGCCGCGCAGCAGGATGCGGAGCGCCTCGACACGCTCGAACCGGGAAACCAGATCGCGGCAATGGCCCTGCTGACCCGCATGGCGCGGGAGGATGACTTCGCCGCGGTGATCGCCGCGCTCGATGACGGCAAAAGCATCAGCACCGTGGTCGACGGGATGTTGCGGGCCTGGGCGCTGGTCGGTGAGGGCGACATGAGCGCCGCGCTCGAGATCTTCGACACGCAGGCCGCGCAGGTCGAGGGGTTTGAATTCTTCGGCCCCTACAACAAGGCGCTGGCCCTGGCGCTGGTGGGCGATTTCGAGGGGGCGGAGCAGACCCTTTCCGATCCCGCGATGGCGCCGACCCGTCTCTCCGTGCTGGCGCGGGCCCAGGTCCTGAGTCAGCTCGAACGCAACGAGGAGGCGCTCGCGCTCCTTGACGAGGCCTTCGGCGGAGCCGAGGACCCCGGCGTCGAAGCGCTGCGCCGCACGCTCGAGGCCGGAGAACGCGCGCCCTTCACCGTCGTGCGCAATGCAAGGGACGGGATGGCCGATGTGTTCTTCGCGGTCGCCTCGGCGCTCGATGGCGGTCTCGACGATGCCTATACCCTGCTTTATGCGCGCATGGCGCAGGAACTGCGTCCCGATCAGGCGAGCTATGCGCTCGCCGTCGCTTCCCTTCTCGAACGGCTCGGACGCCATGCGCTCGCGGCGGAGGCCTTTGCGGCAATCCCGCCGGAGGACCCGGCCTATCCGATGGCGGAGCTCGGACGGGCGAACACGCTCCGCGCCTCGGGGCAAGACGAGGCGGAGCTCGAGGTGCTGCGACAGCTCGCGAAGGCGCGTCCCGAACTCGCGAGCGCCCAGATTGCCCTCGGCGACGCGCTGCGCCGACACGAACGCTATGAGGAAGCCGTGGCGGCCTATTCGGCCGCAGTCGATCTGACCGGGGAGCCGACCCGCTCCGATTGGCCGCTGTTCTTTACCCGCGGGATTGCCCATGAGCGTCTGGGCCAGTGGGAGGAGGCTGAGACCGATCTGCGTCAGGCGCTCGCGCTTCAGCCCGACCAGCCGCAGGTGCTGAACTATCTCGGCTATTCCTTTCTGGAGATGAAGTCCAACCTCGACGAAGCGATGGACATGATCCGCAAGGCCGCCGAGGCGCGGCCGCAGGACGGCTACATCACCGATTCCCTGGGTTGGGGGCTCTACCGTCTCGGCCGGTACGAGGAGGCGGTCGACCCGATGGAGCGCGCGGTCGCGCTGATGCCGGTCGATCCGATCATCAATGATCACCTGGGCGACGTTTATTGGGCGGTCGGTCGCGAACGCGAGGCGCGGTTCCAGTGGGAGCGCGCGCTGTCCTTCGAGCCCGAGGACGAGGATGCCGAACGGATCCGGCGCAAGCTTGACGTGGGGCTCGACCGGGTGCTCATCGACGAGGGCGAGGCGCCGACCCGGAGTCCGAATGACGGTTAAGGTTTTTGCTCCCGCGAAGATCAACCTCACCCTGCACGTCACCGGACAGCGGGAGGACGGATATCACCTCCTTGACAGCCTCGTGGCCTTCGTCGACGTGGGCGACCAGATCACGGCCAGCCCCGCGGCGGCCTCGACGTTCGAGGTGACGGGTCCCTTCGCCGCGGGCGTGCCGACGGACGAGACGAACCTCGCGCTGCGGGCCGCGCGCCTTGCGGAATGGCCGATGGAGATCCTGCTCGACAAGCGGCTGCCGCCGGCCTCTGGCATCGGTGGCGGATCGGCGGATGCGGCCGCGACGCTCAGGGCGGCGGCCCGGCTCGGCGCCACCCCGGTCAGTGCGGAACGGGCGCTCACCCTCGGCGCCGATCTTCCCGTCTGCCTGTCCACGCGTCCCGCGCGGATGACTGGAGTGGGCGAAAGGCTGCGGCCGGTCAGCATGCCGGTCCTGCATCTGGTGCTGGTCAATCCGCGGGTGGAGGTGGCGACGCCCGCCGTCTTCGCGGGGCTTGAGCGGCGCGACAACACGCCCATGCCGGAGATCCTGCCGGACTGGCCGGATGCGCTGGCGATGATCGACTGGCTTTCGACTCAGCGCAACGACCTCGAGGGGGCGGCGGTCGGGATCGCGCCCGAAATCACCGCCGCACTCGCCGCGCTGGCGCAGGCGCCGGGGGCGCGGATGGTGCGGATGTCGGGATCGGGTGCGACCTGTTTCGCACTGTTCGAGGATCGCTATCGCGCCGATGTCGCCGCGGCGCAGCTCACCGCCCGGAATCCCTGGTGGTGGGTCCGCTCGGCCAGCACATTGCCGGTCTGACAGAGCGGGGCTCAGCGCAGCCGTGCCACCACGTAATCGGCAATGTCGGAGAGCATGTCGACGATCTCTCCCTCGGGCAGGACATCGAGCGCCACCTTCGCCCTCTCCGCCCAGTCGAGCGCGACTTGGCGCGTCGCCTCAAGGGCGCCATGCCGGGTCAGAAGCGCGATGGCATGATCGAGATCGCCCTCCTCCTGCCGGCCCTTCTCGATGGTGCGGACCCAGAAGGCACGCTCCGTCGCGTCGGCATTCGCCACAGCCTTGATCAGCGGCAGGGTCAGCTTGCGCTCCCGGAAGTCGTCGCCGACGTTCTTGCCGGTCTGTTCCGAGCCCCAGTAGTCGAGAAGGTCGTCGACGATCTGGAAGGCGATGCCGAGCGCGTCGCCATAGGTGTGGAGCGCGGTAACGACGCTCTCGTCGGCCCGTGCGAGCACGCCGCCCACTTCGGTCGCCGCCGCGAACAGCGCCGCGGTCTTGCCGCGCACGACCTGGAGATAGACCTCCTCGTCGGTTGCCAGATCCTGCGCCGCGGTGAGTTGGAGCACCTCGCCCTCCGCGATGGTTGCGGAGGCATCGGACAGGATCTTCAGCACGCGCATATTGTCCGCGTCCGTCATCAGCTGGAAGGCGCGGGCAAACAGGTAGTCGCCGACCAGAACGGAACTCTTGTTGTCCCACAGGAGGTTCGCCGTCGGACGGCCGCGCCGCTGCGCGCTTTCATCCACCACATCGTCGTGCAGGAGCGTCGCGGTATGGATGAATTCCACCGTGGCCGCGAGATGGACGTGGTACGGCCCGTCATAGCCGCAGGCCCGTGCCGCTGCGAGCGTCAGCATCGGACGCAGGCGCTTTCCCCCCGCCTCGATCAGATGCGCCGTCACTTCGGGAATGCGCGGCGCGTGTTCGGAGGACATGCGGTCCCGGATCAGCGCATTCACCGCTGTCAGATCCTGGGCGAGATGTGCGGCCAGTTTCTCATGCGGCTTCTCGGACGCCTGACGTGACGGCTTGTCAAAGCTCATGGGGAACTCCTCGGCTCGACAAACCTTCCGGTCTGCCGTTAAATCGGGGCGATGAAACAGCTCCTGCGCACAACCGATCCGACCCAGATGGTCTACGCCAAAGCCCTTCTCTCGGGGGAGGGTATAGACTGCTTTGAAATGGACGTCCATATGAGCGTCCTCGAGGGCTCGCTCGGGATTTTGCCGCGCCGGCTGATGGTGCGCGACGATGATCTCGCACAGGCGCGGCGCATCCTGACCGACAACGATTTCGAGCTCGAGGATCTGTGAGCGCGGCCGAACTGACACGCGACGCGTTTCTTGGCGGGCGGCTCCATCTGTGGCAGCCGCGGGCCGGCTATCGCGCCGGGGTCGATCCGGTGCTGCTGGCCGCAGCGGTTCCGGCGCGGCCGGGCCAGTCGGTGCTCGAGCTCGGCTGCGGGGCGGGCGCGGCGGTGCTCTGCCTGAACGCGCGCGTGCCGGGGCTGTCGCTCACCGGGGTCGAGTTGCAACCTTTCTATGCCGAACTCGCGCGACGTAATGCCGCGGAGAACGAGGCGCCGCTGCGCGTGGTGGAGGCGGACCTGCAACGGCTTCCGCCGGAGCTCAGAGCGCAGGCCTTCGACCACGTCATCGCAAATCCGCCCTATTACGAACGCCATCGCTCGACCGCTTCCGAGGATGCCGGTCGCGACGTCGCGCTGGCAGGGGAGACACCGCTTGTCGAATGGATCGCGACCGCGTCCCGCCGCCTCGCGCCCAGGGGATACCTGACGCTCATCCAGAAGGCCGACCGCCTGCCTGAGCTGATCGCGGCCTGCACGGCCCGGCTCGGTTCCCTGCGCGTGCGGGCGATCCAGCCGCGGGTGGGGCGGAAGGCCGAGCTGGTGCTCATGCAGGCGCGCAAGGGCGGGCGCGCCGGCTTTGTTCTCGAGGCTCCGCTCATAATGCACGAGGGGGCGCGCCATAGGGTAGACGGAGAGAGTTACACCCCCGAAGTCCTCAACATCCTGCGAGGTGGCCAGGCCTTGCCATGGAGCGCCTGATCTTTGGCAAAATGTCGCAATCGTTCATGAACGGGTCACTTTGTTGCAAATCAAGGCCGTGACACGACTCGGTTTCTATGGTGCACTCGTTACATAGTTTTCATGGAGCGGTGACGTTCCTGAAGCTAGCCATGACAAGAGAGGAGACGACATGAGCTTGACTTCCCATATCGAAGAACTGAAGAAAAAGCACAAATCCCTCTCGGAGGCCGTGGAACTCGCGCAGCGCTCCCCCAGCGCTGACGGCCTTCGGATCGCTGACCTCAAGAAACAGAAGCTCCGCCTCAAGGAAGAAATCACGCGTCTGAGCACAGCCTGACGCACGGATTACCCGGTTTGGCGGCTTGCGAAAGCGGCCAGACCGGCCCCGGCCGTGACGAGGGCCGCAGCGATCAGAAGCGACAGGTGCGGCACGGCGATCCCCGCCAGAACCAGAAAGACCGTGGACAGCAGCGGAGCGGCATAGGAGGCCGTTCCCAGAAGTTGAATGTCCCCTTTCTTTACCCCGATATCCCAGACATAGAACGCCCCGCCCACGGGGCCGAGGCCGAGGGCGGCGATGCTTGCCCAGCCGGCCGGCGTGGCAGGCCAGACAGTCTCCTCGAAGGTGAGATGGGTCACCGACGCGAGCAGGGCGGCGAGGATGCAGAAGACCGCGACGGAAGCGGTCGTGACGTCGCCGAGGCGACGGGAGACGACCGAATAGCCGGTCCATGTGATGGCCGCCGCGAGCGCGTAGAAATATCCCATGGACGTCCCCTCTCCGATGCCTGAGCCGCCGAGGATGACGAGGGCCGCACCGCCGAAACCGAGGGCGGCTCCCAGGATGTGCAGCGGGCGCAGGCGCTCGCCGGGCAGAAGGCCGGAAAGCAGCACGATCATCAGCGGCCAGAGATAGGTGACGAGCGAAGCTTCTGCCGCGGGAGCGTGGCGCAGCGCGGAAAAGAACAGGAAATGGAAGCCGAAGATCCCGAGCGTGCCGAAGGCATAGACGCCGGGTGAGACGCCGGACAGTTCCTTCCAGGCGTTTCGCCGCCACAGCCAGACAAGACCGATCGCCCCGCCGACCGCGAAGCAGAGCGCGTTGAGCTGAAGCGGGGGCACCGGCGCGCTGCCCACCGTGAACAGGGCGAGCAGCGCCCAGAGCAGCACGGCGATAAATCCGAGGGTGGTGGCGGTCTTGCGGGTCATGGGCGCGATTTAGCCATGCGCCTCGGGTGGCTCAAATGAAAAAGGGGCCGCGCGGTGGCGACCCCTCCTTGCGGAAATGCGTGAGCCTCAGGTGAGATACTGTCCGCCATTCGCGGTGATCGTCGACCCGGTGATGAACCCGGCCTCGTCGGAGGCAAGGAAGACCACGCAGCGCGCGATATCCTCGGGTTCGCCGAGCCGTCCGACGGGAATCGTGGCGATGATGGACTCGCGCACCTTCTCGGGGACGGCCATCACCATCTCGGTGGCGATATAGCCGGGGCAGATCGCGTTGACCGTAATGCCGGCGCGCGCCCCTTCCTGTGCGAGCGCCTTGGTAAAGCCGAGATCGCCCGCCTTCGCCGCCGAGTAATTGGCCTGGCCGAACTGGCCCTTCTGGCCATTGATTGAACTGATGCTGATCACGCGGCCGAATTTCCGTTCGCGCATGCCGGGCCAGAGCGGATGCGTCATGTTGAACAGGCCCGACAGGTTCGTGTCCATCACCTGAGTCCATTGCTCGCGTGTCATCTTGTGGAACGGGGCGTCGCGGGTGATGCCGGCATTGTTCACGAGGATGTCGATCGGGCCGAGCTCGGACTCGACTTTCGCGATGCCCTCGGCGCAGGCGTCGTAATCGGCGACCGACCATTTATAGGTCTTGATGCCGGTTTCCTCAGTGAATTTGCCGGCGGCCTCGTCATTGCCTGCGTAATTGGCGGCGACGGTGTAGCCCGCGGCCTTCAGTGCCTTGGAAATCGCCGCGCCGATCCCGCGCGACCCGCCGGTCACGAGTGCAACTCTGGACATGGGTTCTCCTCCTCATCTAAATTTCTGTTAGAAATCTTGTTATTAAAATTATTCCTCATTCGCAACAATATTGCTGCGCGAATTTGGAAAATCTCTCTCCTGCACGGCTCGGGACGCAGGTCCGTCACCGTCCATCTCACGCTCATGTGGTGCCGGAGATCAAGTCGTTTTTCGCATGAAGTGTCGCGGGTGCGGATGGGTATGAAAAAGCGGGGCGCGCTGCGCCCCGCCACATCTGCCCCTGCCGGGCTTTGCTCAGTCGCGCTCGACGCAGAGGGCAACGCCCATGCCGCCGCCGATGCAGAGCGTGGCGAGACCCTTCTTAGCGTCGCGTCGCTGCATCTCGAAGAGCAGTGTGTTCAGTACCCGCGCGCCCGAGGCGCCGATGGGATGTCCGATAGCGATCGCGCCGCCGTTCACGTTGACGATCGCGGGATCCCATCCCATGTCCTTGTTCACCGCGCAGGCCTGCGCCGCGAAGGCTTCGTTGGCCTCCACGAGATCGAGATCCTGGGGCTTCCAGCCCGCCTTTTCGAGCGCCTTGCGAGAGGCGTGGATCGGTCCGACGCCCATGATCGCCGGGTCGAGGCCGGCCGTGGCGTAGGAGGCGATGCGCGCGAGCGGCCGGATGCCACGTTTTTCCGCGTTCTCCGCGGACATCAGCAGTACGCCGGCTGCGCCGTCGTTGATGCCGGAGGCATTGCCCGCGGTGACCGTGCCCTCCTTGTCGAAGGCGGGGCGGAGTTTCTGCATCGCCTCGATCGTAGCACCCTTGCGGATGTATTCGTCATCTTCGACGACGGTTTCGCCCTTACGGGTCTTTACGGTGAAGGGGATGATCTCGTCCCTGAACCTGCCGGCCTCCTGGGCAGCTTCCGCCTTGTTCTGGGAGGCGAGGGCGAACTCGTCCTGCTGCTCGCGCGAGATCTGCCATTGCGCGGCGACATTTTCGGCGGTGTTGCCCATGTGGTATCCGTTGAACGCGTCCCACAGCCCGTCCTTGATCATCGAATCGATGAACTTCAGATCGCCCATCTTGTGCCCCTGGCGGAGATTGGCGAGATGGGGCGACATCGACATGCTCTCCTGGCCGCCGGCGCATATGATCTCCGCATCGCCGAGCAGGATGTGCTGCGCTCCGAGCGCGACGGCGCGCAGGCCCGAGCCGCAGACTTGGTTGATGCCCCAGGCGGCCGATTCCTTCGGCAGTCCGGCGTTGATATGCGCCTGGCGGGCGGGATTCTGCCCTTGTCCGGCAGTCAGCACCTGACCGAGGATCGTCTCGGACACCTCGCCCTTCTCGATGCCGGCGCGCTCCACCAGCGCCTCGAGGACGGCCGCGCCGAGGTCATGGGCGGGCGTGTTGGCAAAGGAGCCCAGAAAGCTCCCGACGGCGGTCCGCGCTGCGGATGCGATGACGACATTGGTCATGGTGATTATCTCTCTCCCAGTATGTCTGCGGGGCAGATTGCCCAATGGCGGCAATCTTTGCAACTTTGTTGCGCGCTCCCTGCTTAAAGCTCTATGCTGCGCGCGCAGCATTTTCAACCGGCAATGCGTCGGGGCTGTGAAAATAGGCGGATCATCCGGCCTTTTTCCGCGCCTCCCCCGTGCGCCAGGCCGGGTTGATGGTGGCGGCGCCGAAATAGTGCCCCTGCATGCAGTCGATGCCGATGGAGGAGAGATAGCGCGCATCCGCTTCCGTCTCCACGAATTCGGCGACCGTATACATGTCGAAATGTTTCGCAACCGAGACGAGCGCCTGGGCGAGAACCTGGTTGTCGGGACTCGTCGCGATGCCGCGGATGAATTCGCCGTCGATCTTCACCATGTCGAAATAGAAATCCTTGAGATAGCGGAACGCGGTGAAGCCCGCCCCGAAATCGTCGAGCGCGAAGGAGACGCCCATCTCCTGAAGATCCGACATGAAGACGGCGACGAGATCGGGCATGATCATGGCGGAGCTCTCGGTGATCTCGAGGATCAGCCGCTCCGCGATGGTGACGTCCCTTTCGATCCCGCGGAGCAGCGTCTCCCTCCATCGGGGATAGCCGATGGACCGTGCGGACATGTTGATTGCGAGCCGCAAATCCTTGTGCCGGTCGAGGGCCTCGAGCCCCAGTTCGAGCGAGAGGCAGTCGAGGATCCGGCCGGTCTCGCTGCGCTCCGCGATCTCGATGAATTCACGGGCCGGGATCACGCGGCGGGTCTGATCGAGGACGCGGACCAGCCCCTCGTAGAAGGCGGGTCGGTCGGGGCGAAGCGTCTGGACGACCGGCTGGTAGGCAAGCATGACCTGCTTGTTGCGAAGCGCGTCCCGCACCATGTCCATCGTCCGCTGGTCGCGTTCGGCAATTGCGGCGGACAGGGGGCTTCCCATGTCGTCGTAGCCGTAGATCGAATCGTTCATGCCGTCGCCCTGCCTGCACAATCGGATGCCTTTCCCGAAGATCGTCGGGGGATCCTAACGGCAGGTAAATTCGCCAATTCCGCTCAAATTTGCGGAGAAGGTATCTAAAATCTTCAAACCGCATCGTCGAAGCGTAATTTCCACAGGACGGCGGCTCCGCCCGCAACTTCGTGCGAGTTTTCGTCGAATTTTGCCCTTTCGTCCGGCGCTAGAGGCACCGTCACCTCTCTCCGCCGGCGCGTGCCCTAAGGCGCCGAAGCGAGCCCGTACTGGCGCAGCAGCTCTTCGGTCAAGGCCTTCGCGGAGGAGGAAAACCACTCCGCGTCCCCCGTCATCCGCGCGATTTCCTGCCCCTCGGGGTCTATCAGGACTGTGACCGGCAGTCCCAGCACCGCCATGTCGCGGGCGAGCGCGCTCTGCGGATCCAGGAGCACGGGCAGCGCCGTCAGGTCTGTCTCGTCGTAGAACTTGCGGATGGCCGGCAGCGGATTGCGCCCTGTCGCGACCGTCAGCACCTCAAGCCCCTCCGCGCCATAGGCCGTCTGAAGCGCGTCGAGCTCCGGCATCTCCTTGCGACAGGGCGCGCACCAGGTCGCCCAGAAATTCAGGAGGACGAGCTTGCCCGAATGATCCGACAACCTGTGCTCGCCCCCCTCCGGATCGGTGAAGACGACATCGCTGACCGGCTTCGGCGTGTCGTGAAAGGACAGTTTCTGGAGACTGTCCTCGCGCAGCGCCGCCGCCCTCTCCAGATCCGCGCCGGACGCGGGAATTGCGCCAAGGCTCAGGGCCGTATAAAGGGTGGCGGCAATCAGTTTTTTCAGCATGCGGGACACATCCATGGCCGACAAGAAATCAAATGCGATGTGGGGCGGGCGGTTCGCCGCGGGGCCGGATGCCATCATGGAAGCGATCAATGCCTCCGTCGATTTCGACAAACGCCTCGCCTCGCAGGATATCGCGGGGTCGCGGGCCCATGCTGCGATGCTCGCCCGACAGGGCATCCTCAGCGATAACGATGCGGAGGCCATTCGGAAAGGGCTTCTCACGGTTTTGTCAGAGATCGAGGCGGGTGAGTTCACCTTTTCCACCGCGCTCGAGGACATTCACATGAATGTTGAGGCGCGCCTGAAGGAGATCATCGGCGAACCCGCCGGGCGCCTGCACACGGCGCGGTCGCGCAACGATCAGGTGGCGACCGATTTCAAACTCTGGACCCGCGATCAGATCGACGCGGCGATCTCCGGGCTCGAGGCGCTGATCCGTGCGCTGATCGCGCAGGCGGAGGCGGGTGCGGACTGGGTGATGCCGGGTTTCACCCACTTGCAGACCGCGCAGCCGGTCACCTGGGGTCATCACATGATGGCCTATGTGGAGATGTTCGGGCGCGACATGTCCCGCTTTGCCGATGCGCGCGCGCGGATGAACGAAAGCCCGCTCGGCGCCGCCGCGCTCGCGGGGACGGGGTTTGCGATCGACCGGCACATGACGGCGGAGGCGCTGGGCTTCGACCGCCCTGCGGCCAACTCGCTCGATGCCGTGGCCGACCGCGATTTCGCGCTCGAATTCCTGTCCTCGGCCTCGATCTGCGCGATGCACCTGTCGCGCTTCGCCGAGGAACTCGTGATCTGGTCCTCCGCGCAATTCCGCTTCGTCACCCTGTCGGACCGCTTCTCCACCGGTTCCTCGATCATGCCGCAGAAGAAGAACCCGGACGCGGCCGAGCTCATCCGCGCGAAGATCGGCCGCATCGTCGGCGCGATGATCGCGCTCTTCACGGTGATGAAGGGGCTTCCGCTCGCCTATTCCAAGGACATGCAGGAAGACAAGGAACAGGTCTTCGACGCTGCCGACACGCTGATGCTGGCGCTTGCGGCGATGACTGGTATGGTGTCGGACATGACCGCGAACGTGGACAAGCTGCGCGCCGCGGCGGCGTCCGGCTTTTCGACGGCGACGGATCTGGCCGACTGGCTGGTGCGCGAGGCGGGGCTGCCGTTCCGGGACGCCCATCACGTCACCGGTGCGCTCGTCGCGATGGCCGAGACGAAGGGCGTGGACCTGCCCGATCTGACCCTTGCGGAGATGCGCTCCGTTCACGATGCGATCACCGAAGGCGTGTACGACGTCTTGACGGTTGAAAATTCCGTCGCCTCGCGCACAAGCTATGGCGGC
The DNA here is from genome assembly GCF_000819565.1 of Celeribacter indicus. Taxonomy (NCBI): domain Bacteria; kingdom Pseudomonadati; phylum Pseudomonadota; class Alphaproteobacteria; order Rhodobacterales; family Roseobacteraceae; genus Celeribacter; species Celeribacter indicus. The sequence goes on along the minus strand of NZ_CP004393.1, from coordinate 4,394,304 downwards.
ACGGCGCCCGAACAGGTGCGTGCCCAGATCGCGCGGTGGAAGGAGAGGCTTGGATGAAGCGTATCGTTGCGGCCCTGACGGTGGCGGTCGGCCTGTCCGCCTGCGGCGTCGAAGGAGAGCCCGTTCAGCCGGAAGTTCACGCGCGGACCACGGTCGGCGTGAATTCGAAGTGGGGGAGCTATACTGACACCTCCGTCAACATTCACTTTCCGTTGAATTTCCCCACGAATTGACGCGCCTCCGCCGCGTTCCGAAAGAGAGCCCATGGATCATTTCCTCTACAAGAACGGCGTGCTTCATGCCGAGGATGTTTCGCTGTCCGAGATCGCCCAGCAGGTCGGAACGCCGTTCTACGTCTATTCCACCGCGACGCTTACGCGGCATTTCAGGCTGTTCGACGAGGCGCTTGCGGGAATGGATCACCTCGTCTGTTTCGCGATGAAGTCGAATTCCAACCTCGCCGTACTGAAGCTCATGTGCGAGCTCGGCGCGGGCATCGACGTGGTGTCCATCGGCGAATATCTGAAGGCGAAGGCGGCGGGCGTGCCCGGTGAGCGGATCGTGTTTTCCGGCGTGGGCAAGACGCGCGCGGAAATGCGGCAGGCGCTCACGGGCGGCATCCGGCAGTTCAACGTCGAAAGCGAGCCCGAGCTCGAGGCGCTCGACGAGGTGGCGGTGTCGCTTGGCGTGAAGGCGCCGGTGGCGATCCGGGTGAATCCCGACGTCGATGCGAAGACCCATGCGAAGATCGCCACGGGGAAATCGGAGAACAAGTTCGGCATTCCGATCTCGACCTGCCGCGAGGTCTATCGCCGCGCGGGCGCGATGGCCGGGATCGACGTGATCGGGATCGACGTGCATATCGGCTCGCAGCTCACCGAGCTCGAGCCGTTCGAGCTTGCCTTCTCCAGGGTCGCCGAACTGACCGGGGCGCTGCGAGCCGACGGGCACGACATCCGCCGGCTCGACCTCGGCGGCGGCCTCGGCATTCCCTATGAGCGTTCGAACACCGCACCGCCCCTGCCGGTCGAATATGGCGAGGTGATCCGGCGCACCGTGGGGCATCTCGGCTGCGAGATCGAGATCGAGCCGGGGAGGCTGATCTCCGGGAACGCCGGATTGCTCGTCTCCTCGGTGATCTATCTCAAGCATGGCGCGGGGCGCGATTTCCTGATCCTCGACGCGGCGATGAACGATCTCGTGCGGCCGTCGATGTATGACGCGCATCACGACATCGTGCCGGTGATCGAACCCGAGGCCGGTGCGGAACAGTCCGCCGTCGATATCGTCGGCCCCGTCTGCGAGACCGGCGACACCTTCGCCAAGGCGCGCCACATGCCCGCGCTCGGGGAGGGCGATCTCGTCGCCTTCCGTTCCGCGGGGGCCTATGGCGCGGTGATGGCCTCGGAATACAATTCGCGTCCGCTCGTGCCGGAGGTCCTCGTGAAGGGCGATCAATTCGCTGTCATCCGGCCGCGCCCGAGCTATGAAGAGATGATAAACCGGGATAGCATTCCGGTGTGGCTCTGAACGTCCCGCGATCCGGCGCGGCGCGAGCGGGCCGGATTGGCGAGACCGATGGCGTTTGACCGAAAGCTCGATCAGGATCTGACCAGGAGCCTCGCCCGACGGGTGAGGACTGCGCTGCGTGCCACATGGGCGGGGCTGCTGTTCGAACGCGCCGGTCAGGCCCTCTGGCCCTTCTTCTCGCTGCTGTGCTTCTTCACGGGTCTTGCCCTTCTGGGGGTCCACGATCTCTTTCCGACCTCCTTGCGCATGGGGCTGCTGATCGGCGCGGGCGTCGTTCTGCTCGTCGCCTTCGCGCTCGGGCTGCGTCGGTTCCGCCTTCCCGGCAAAGGCTTGGCTCTCGCCCGCGTCGATGCGAGGCTGCCGGGCCGTCCGCTTCAGGCGCTGAGCGACGCGCCGCTCGCCGGGGCGGGAGATCCTGCCTCCGAAAGCCTCTGGGCTGCGCACCGGCGGCGCATGATCGACCGACTGGTCGCAGTGCGGGCCGTCGCGCCGATGCTGCGCCTTGCACCGCGGGATCCCTTCGCGCTGCGGCTCGTCGCACTGACGACGCTCGGCATGGGGCTCGTCTTCGGCTCTTTCGACCGGGCGCGCACCGCGGGCGATCTCGGCACGGGCGGGCCGGAGATCGCGATGGGTCCGATCTGGGAGGGTTGGGTGCGACCGCCTTCCTATTCAGGCAAGCCGACGCTCTATCTCGGCGACCTTGGAGAGGGCTTCGAGGTGCCAAAGGGCGCCGACGTGACGGTCCGTTTCTATGGCGAGGACGGCGTTCTGACGCTGCGGGAGACCGTCTCGGGAGAGACACCCTCCGAGGCGCGCGATTTTCCCATCCGGCAGGAGGGCGAGATCGAGATCGACGGTCCGACCGGCCGTCTCTGGAACGTCGCGCTGCAACCCGACCGGCCGCCCGAAGCCGAACTCGTGGATGCGATGACCCGCGCCCCGTCGGGCGAGATGCGGCAGAATTTCCGCCTCAGCGACGATTTCGGCGTCGCGCGCGCGGTCCTGACGATCACCCGCGACCCGGAGGCCGTGGAAGCGCGCTACGGCTACCAGCTTCCGCCCGAGGATCGTCCGGCGGTGGAAGTGCCGGTCGCCCTGCCGCAGACAGGCAATCGCGGCGAGATAGAGGGGATGATCGCGGAAAACCTCGCAGAGCATCCCTTTGCCGGGCTGCCGGTGCAGATCTCGCTCACCGCGTGGGATGAGGCCGGGCAGGCGAGCGAGGAGGCGCTTGGGGAGGGGATCCTGCCGACGCGGCGGTTCTTCGATCCGCTGGCGGCGGCGATCGTGGATGTGCGGCGCGAATTGTTGTGGAACCGCGAGAACGCCACACGGGCGGCGCAGGTGCTGCGCGCGGCGACGGTGGACCCCAACGAGGTCTTCGACAACATGAACGATTTCTTCCGTCTGCGCGGCACCGTCGACCAGATCGAGACGCGCGAGGGCGCGCTCACCGACGAGCAACTCGACCAGATCGCGCAGGAGCTCTGGGAGATCGCGGTCGAGCTTGAGGACGGCGAGCTGAAGGAGGCGCTTGCGCGGCTGCACCGGGCACAGGAACGTCTCAGTGAGGCAATGCGCGACGGTGCCACCCCCGAGGAGATCGCCCGGCTCATGGAGGAGCTGCGCGAGGCGACCCGCGACTACATGCAGCAGCTTGCCGAGCAGCAGGGCGAGCAGGAGGACGGCACGGATCAGCCGGATCAGGGCGAGCAGGGTCAGGAGATCACCCAGGACCAGCTCCAGGAGCTGATGGACCGGATCCAGGAACTGATGGAGCAGGGCCGGATGGCCGAGGCGCAGCAGCTTCTCGACATGCTCGCAGAGATGCTCGAGAACATGCGGGTGACGCAAGGGCAGGGCCAGGGGCAGGGCAACCAGCAGATGCAGGGCCTTCAGGACATGCTGCGCGACCAGCAGGAGCTGAACGACGACACCTTCTCCGACCTTCAGGAGCAGTTCGGGCAGCAGCAAGGGGGCCAGCAGGGCCAGGACCAGGGGCAGCAGCAGGGACAACAGCAGGGTCAGGACGGTCAGGGCGGAGAGCCCGGAGGCCGGCAGCAGGGGCAGGGCGGCGGACCCGACGAGGGGACGCTTGCCGAGCGGCAGCGCGCCCTGCGCAACGAACTGAACCGCCAGCGCCAGCAGATGCCCGGCGGGGGCACGGGGGGCGATGAGAACACGCTCGGGGGCGCCCTCGACCGTGCGGATCGGGCGATGGACGAGGCCGAGGACCGGCTTGCCGAGGGCGATCTGTCCGGCGCGCTCGACAATCAGGCCGAGGCGATGGAGGCCCTGCGCGAAGGCATGCGTCAGCTCGGCGAGCAGCAGGCCGAAAATCAGCAGGACCAGCAGGACGGGCAGCCCGGACAGGACGGCGGCAACAACGGTGCCGATCCGGCGCGCCGCGATCCGCTCGGGCGATCGGCTGGCGACACGGGACGGTTCGGATCCGACGAGGAGCTCTATGAGGGCGAGGACGTCTATCGGCGGGCGGAGGAACTGCTCGACGAGATCCGGCGCAGGTCGGCCGAACAGGAACGCTCTGCGGAAGAACGAGATTATCTGAACCGGCTGCTCGACCGGTTCTGACCCGCGGCGTCAGGGCCCGGATCAGGCGCCGTTGAGCTGGTTGAGAAGGGCGTTGAGCCGCGCGCCCGCGTTTTCCATGATCCCGTCGAGCCATGTGCGGAAAGCATTGGCCCCGGAGATGTACCCCTCCATCGCGGAGGCGAGGGCGGGCACCCGTCCCGCGATCATCGGCGCAAGAACGTAGAGCGCCACGAGCAGCACCGAGACCAGCACGAGGACCGAGAACGCGGTACGGAAGCCCGAGCGTTCGGCCCGTGCGCGGCGGGTCTCCGCATCGGGCACGGTGCCGTCCTCGTCCCGGTCGGAGGCGGGGCTGAGTGTCGAGTTTATCTCCTCGATATCGGGCAGGAGATCGCGGCGCTTGGCCGTCGCCGCGCCAGTTCCCGCGGCGGCGCTCGCGGCACTCTCGAGCCCGCGCAGCCGGGCCATCCGGTCGCGCAGGCTTTGTCTTGCGGGATCCTGCGCCGGCTCATCGAGCCCGAGCTCGGGTTGGCTTTCGAGCGTGTCGGGCGCGCCGCGGCGCATTTCCTGATCGAATTCGACCTCCGCACGCAGGATGTCGCGCACGCTTTCCTTGATCCCGGACCCGCGCGGCGCAGGGAGCGGACCCTCCGCCGCGGCGATCTCCGGCTCGTCCTCCACTTCACTGAGGCCGGGCATCGCGTCTTCGTCTCCGGCCGGGACATCCTCCGGTTCTGCGGCGCCGGCGTCGTCGGCGGGATCCTGCCCGGCCGGGGCCGCGGTGGCGGCAGAGGCAGAGGGGGACTGTTCGGAGGCGGGAAGCTCGTCGGATTCGGACGTGTCGAAGGCGTGAACGGGAGGCACCGGCACCTGGGCATCCTCTGTTTCGTCCTCCGCCTCGGCGCCCGTCGGGGCGTCATATCCGAGCTCGTCGGCCAGATCGGCGTCGAGATGCGGCGGATTCTGGAACCAGGTGTGGCCGCAGTTAGAGCACTGCACGTCCCGGCCCGCGTCGGGGATGACGCGGGCGTCCACCTCGTATTGGGCCCCGCAATTGGGACAAATCAGCCGCATAACTACCCTCACCAGCACCGTCGGGGCATTTGGCGCCACTTGTTTTTCGGAAGTGTTAACGGTCCCGAAAAGATTGTCCATGTTTTTGCGACAGTTGGATTGAAAGCTTTCAGCCGGTGAGGCAAAACTGTCGCGAACGGGCGACAGGGGTTTCATGTGATCGAGTTTCAGGATGTGAGCTACGGCTACGGCGGGCGGGAGCTGTTGACGGAGATGTCTCTCTCTCTGCCTCCGGGTTCCTTTCATTTCCTGACCGGACCTTCGGGCGCCGGGAAGACGACCTTTCTGAAACTCTGCTATCGCGAGCTTCAGGCGAGCGCGGGGCGGGTCACGCTCTTCGGGCAGAACACGCGCGAGATGGGCCGGGACGAGGTGGCGCAACTGCGGCGCCGGATCGGCGTGGTGCATCAGGACTGCCAGTTCCTCGATCACCTGAGCCTTGCCGAGAACGTCGCGCTGCCGCTCACGGTGGCGGACCGGCCGCGCATGGATCAGGACCTCGCCGATCTTCTCGCATGGGTCGGGCTGTCGGACCAGGCGCGGTCTCTGCCGCGTGAGTTGTCGGGCGGGGAGCGGCAGCGCGCCGCGCTCGCCCGCGCCGTGATCATGTCGCCGGAGGTCATCCTCGCCGACGAGCCGACGGGGAATGTCGACTGGGACATGTCCCTGCGGCTCCTGCAACTGCTCATCGAACTCAACCGGATGGGAAAGACCGTCGTGATCGCCACCCACGACCTGCATCTCATCCGCCAGTCGAAGGCGCAGGTCCAGGCCCGCGTGCTGCGCATCTCCAACCGCCGCATTCAGCAAGCGGGGGTCGATCTGTGAAGACCCTCCTGCTTTCGGCCCTGAAGATCAACGAGCGCGCGCAGGGGCGGGTGGTGCCGCCCTCCGGCTTCACCGCCCGGCTCACTGTGGTCACCGCCGCCGCCATGGCCTTTCTCGCCGTCTTCGCCCTCGCGCTGTCACTGGCGACCGGGCGACTTGCGGAACGCTGGGGCAACGAACTGGCCCGTGCGTCCACCGTGCGGATTTCCGCCCCCGCCGATCAGATGGCGGCGCAGACCGCCGCCGCGCTCGCGGTGCTCGAGACCACGCCGGGGGTCGCCTCGGCGCGGCTTCTGAGCGCAGAGGAGGAGCGCGCCCTGCTCGAACCCTGGTTCGGTCCGTCGCTGCCCGTCGACACCCTGCCCCTGCCTGCGCTGATCGAGGTGGTCGAGGCGCCGGAGGCGGGCTTCGACGCCGAAGGGCTGCGCCTGCGGCTCGCGGGCGAAGCGCCGGGCGCGGTGCTCGACGATCACACCCGCTGGCGGCGGCCGCTGGTGAAGGCGGCCGAGCGGCTGCGCCTTCTGGGATACCTCTCGCTTCTGCTCATGGCGGGCATCATGGCCGGGATGATCACGCTGGCCGCCAACGCGGCGCTTGCGGCCAATGCGCAGGTGATCGGCACCCTGCGCCTCGTCGGGGCGACCGATCGCTTCATCGCCGGCGCCTTCGAACGGCGCTTCACCCTGCGCGGATTCGGCGGTGCCCTCGCCGGAGCGCTGCTCGGCATGATGGCGGTGGCCCTCCTGCCCGGCGCCGATACCGAGGCGGGACTGCTCACCGGGCTCGGCTTCTCAGGCGTAGACTGGCTCTGGCCGCTGGCCGTGCCGGTCCTCGCCGCGCTCGTCGCCTTTGCCGCGACCCGCTTCGCCGCGCGGCAGGCGCTGAGGAGGTTGATGTGATGCCCTATCCTGTCCAGTGGCTCCTCTCTCTCATCTTCATCATCCAGATGTACCTGGCCATGGCCGTCTGCGCCCTGATCTTCACGCCTTTCGTGCTGGTGCGGCGCGACATGGCCTTTGTCGCGGTCCACAGTTATTGCCGCTGGGTGCGGTTCTCGGCGCGGGTGATCGTCGGGCTCCGCTCCGAAGTGCGCGGGGAGGTCCCCGCCGACGAGGTGCTCGTCGCCTCGAAACACCAGAGCTTCTTCGACATCATCCTCCTCTGCGGCGCGCTTCCGCGTCCGAAGTTCATCATGAAGAAGCAGCTCGTCTGGGCGCCCATCGTCGGCTTCTACGCGCGGAAGATCGGCTGTATCCCCGTCGATCGCGGCAAGCGCGGTCAGGCGATCAAGAGGATGATCGCCGATGTGAAATCCGGCGCGGCAATGCCGGGTCAGCTCATCATCTTTCCGCAGGGCACGCGCGTCGCGGCGGGGGCGAAGATGCCCTACAAGATCGGCACCGGCGTGCTCTACGAACAGACCGGGCAGGACATCGTGCCGGCGGCGACCAATGTCGGCGTGTTCTGGCGGCGCAAGGGGATCTATCGCGGTCGGGGAACGGCCGTGCTCGAGTTCCTGCCGCGCATTCCGGCAGGACGTAACATGAAGGAGGTCATGGCCGGGTTGGAAGAGATGGTGGAAACTGCGTCCGACCGGCTGATGGACGAGGCGGGGTTCACCTTTCCTCCGACGGCATGAGTGTCATCTTGCGGTGATCTTCCGCGGATAAGGAAACGGCATGATGAAACCCGTTCAGGATATTTCGGAGCTCGAGGCGCTCTATGGGACGCCCGGTCCGGCAGCGACGGAAAAGGTGGCGCGGCGCCTGACGCCGGAGTTCCGGACATGGATCGAATGCTCGCGCTTCTGCATCCTCTCGACCGTCGGCCCCGAGGGGACGGATGCCTCTCCCCGTGGCGACCGCACTCCGGTGGTCCGCGAACTCGACGCCGGGACGCTCGCGCTGCCCGACTGGCAAGGCAACAACCGCATCGACAGCCTGCGCAACATCGTGCGCGATCCGCGCGCCTCGCTGATGTTTTTCGTGCCGGGATCGAACAACGTGGTGCGGGTGAACGGGCGGGCCTTCGTCACGCTCGACGCGGAGCTGCGCGAAAGTTTCGAGGTGAACGGAAAGCACCCGCGCTCGGTGATCGTCCTCGGGATCGCGGAGATCTATACCCAATGCGCCCGCGCCCTGATGCGGGCGGGGCTTTGGGAAGGGCGGGACGAGAGTGCCAGCCTGCCCACGGTCGGAGAGATCCTCGCGTCCCTCACCGACGGCCGGGTCGGCGGCAAGGCCTATGACGAGGAGTGGCCCCACCGCGCCGCGGGCAGCATGTGGTAAGAGGAAAGGCCGCGCTTTCGCACGGCCTGTTTCCTTTGTGCCCCAAATACTCGTCTCTCAGGCCGCCAGTCCCTTCGAACCCATCTCGAGGAATTTCTTGCGGCGATCCTTGAGAAGCGTCTCGGGCTTCTTCTTCTTCATCGGGGCGAGCATCGTTTCGATCGCCTTGCCCACGGCGGCGATGGCCGCGTCCCGGTCGCGCTGCGCGCCGCCCAGCGGTTCGGGGATGATCTGGTCGATGACGCCGAGCTTGTGCAGGTCCTGCGCGGTCAGGCGCAGGGCCTCCGCCGCCTCGCGCATCTTTTCCGAATCCTTCCACAGGATCGAGGCGCAGCCCTCGGGCGAGATCACCGAATAGACGGAATGTTCGAGCATCGCGACCTTGTTGGCGGAGGCGAAGGCGACCGCGCCGCCGGAGCCGCCCTCGCCGATGATCACGGAAATCATCGGCACCTTGAGCTGGAGGCATTTCTCCGTCGACCGTGCGATGGCTTCGGACTGGCCGCGCTCCTCCGCGCCCTTGCCCGGATAGGCGCCGGGTGTATCGACGAGCGCGATCACCGGAAGGCCGAACCGGTCCGCGAGGTCCATCAGGCGGATCGCCTTGCGATAGCCTTCGGGACGCGCCATGCCGAAATTGCGCTCGATGCGGGACTTGGTGTCATGGCCCTTTTCCTGTCCGATGACGACCACCGGCTGATCGTTGAAGCGCGCGAGCCCACCCATCACCGCATGGTCGTCGGCAAAATTCCGGTCTCCCGCCAGCGGCGTGTATTCAGTGAAGAGCGCGTCGATGTAATCCTTGCAATGCGGCCGGTCGGGATGGCGCGCGACCTGGCATTTCCGCCAGGGCGACAGGTTCTTGTAGAGATCCTTGAGCATGTCGCCGGCCTTCTTGTCCAGGGCGGCGGCTTCCTTCTCGACATCCATCTCCTCGTTCGCCCGTGCCAGGGCGCGCAGTTCTTCGGCCTTGCCTTCGATCTCCGCGAGCGGCTTTTCGAATTCGAGATAGTGAGTCATGGGGACCTCCGGGCGACGTGCTGTCCCCGTATATGGCGATTTTCGCGGCAGGGTGCAACTCGCGAGCCGGGCCGGTCCGCGGAGGAGGTGACGAGCATCCTGGTCCGGCGCCTCGAGGCGCGTGCCCTGTCGCGGCAGGTCTTGCTTTCTCCCCCCGACCTGCGAGTGGGGTCAGTTGCCCGCGATCAGCTCGGCCTGCGCGACGATCACCTCGGCCTGCTTGATCGAGGCGATATCGACGAGGCGCCCCTTGTAGACCGTCGCGCCGCTGCCCGCGGCCTTGGCCTGTTCCATGGCGGCGAGGATCTCGCGCGCCTCCGAGACGGCTTCTTCCGAGGGGGTGAAGACCTCGTTGGCGAGCGCGATCTGTTTCGGATGGATCGCCCATTTGCCGACCATGCCGAGGGTCGCGGAGCGGCGCGCCTGGGCGCGGTAGCCCTCGTCGTCGGAGAAGTCCCCGAACGGCCCGTCCACCGGAAGGATGCCATGGGCGCGGCAGGCGGCGACGATGGCGGCCTGCGCCCAGTGCCACGGATCGGAATAATGCCGGGCGTCGCCGTGGAGCATGTAGTAATTTTCCTGCGTGCCGCCGATCCCTGTGGTCTGCATCCCCATGGAGGCCGCGAAATCCGCCGCGCCGAGGCTCATCGCCTCGAGCCGGGGCGAGCTTTTCGCGATCTCCTCGACATGGGCGATGCCGGCGGCGGATTCGATGATCACCTCGAAGGCGACCTTCTTCGCCCGTCCCTTCGCCCGCTCGACCGCGGTCACCAGCGCGTCCACCGCATAGACATCTTCGGCACATCCCACTTTCGGGATCATGATCTGGTCGAGCCGCTCGCCCGCCTGTTCCAGAAGGTCCACCACATCGCGATACCAATAGGGCGTATCGAGCGAGTTGATCCGCACCGAGAGCGTCTTTTTTCCCCAGTCCACGCCGTCGATCGCCGCGACGACATTGGCGCGGGCCGCATCCTTGTCACCGGGCGCGACGGAATCCTCGAGGTCGAGGTTGATCACATCCGCCTCCGACGCCGCCATCTTCGCGAACAGCTTCGTGTTCGAGCCGGGTCCGAAAAGCTGACAGCGATTCGGGCGGGCGGGGGGCGTCGGTTGCAGGCGGAAGGACATTTCAAATTCCCTGAGTAACGATGTTTCCGATTTGTAGTTTGTATTGGTATTATGTTGCTCTATGTCTCGCAACACCCATTTTGCGACTGCGGCAAATCCCGGCCTCGGGGCGCAGAGAGATTTATTTTCTGCCTGTTTGTTGATCATGTGAAGAATTCCGCCGGATTTAGGAGATTTTCCGGGACAGGCTCCCGAACCGTTCGGCCTCCGGCCCGAAATAGAGAACACCTTGCGGCGATTCCCCCTCATCCTATCTGAAGCACAAATGGAGAGACGCCATGATCCAGACGCCTTATCTGCTGTTCCTCGGAGACGCCCCGGACCCCCTCGCCGCCAAGGTCGCGCAGGGGATCAGGGACTGGCGCCCGGAATTTGCCGTCGGGCAATTCCGCATGGAGGGCTGCAAGGCCGACATGAAGCTGCCCGACATGAGCCTCGCGGAGGCGAAGGCGGCGGGGGCGAAGACGCTGGTGATCGGCGTGGCGAACCGCGGCGGGGTGATCTCGCCGGCGTGGAAAAAGGTGCTGATCGAGGCGCTCGAGGAGGGGTTCGATCTTGCCTCCGGCCTGCACAACCTGCTCCGCGACGAGGAAGACCTCGCGGCGGTGGCGAAGGCTTGCGGACGGACGCTCCATGACGTGCGGGTGCCCTCGGTGAAATATCCCATCGCCAACGGCGAGAAGCGGCGCGGCAAGCGTTGCCTCGCCGTCGGCACGGACTGTTCCGTGGGCAAGATGTATACGGCACTTGCCATGGACCGGGAGATGCGCGACCGAGGCCTCAAGTCCACGTTCCGCGCCACCGGCCAGACCGGCATCCTCATCACCGGCGATGGCGTGCCCCTCGACGCGGTGATCGCGGATTTCATGGCCGGGTCGATCGAATGGCTGACGCCCGACAATGACGAGGACCACTGGGACCTGATAGAGGGGCAAGGGAGCCTGTTCCACGTCTCTTATTCCGGTGTCACCATGGCGCTCGTGCATGGCGGCCAGCCGGACGCGCTGGTCCTCTGCCACGAGCCGACGCGGGCGCATATGCGCGGGCTGCCGGGATATAACCTTCCCTCGCTCCCCGCGCTGCGCGATCTGGCGCTGGAGCTTGCGCGGGTGGCGAATCCCGCCTGCGAGGTGATCGGCATCTCGGTGAACACACAGCATCTGGACGATGAGGAGGCGGTGGCCTACCTCGCCCGCGTCGAGGAGGAGATGGGTCTGCCCGCCGTCGATCCCTTCCGCCAGGGAGCCGGACGGCTCGTGGATGCGCTCGTGGGAAAGCGCTCTGACCTTGCGGCCTAGGTCGCAAGGTCGGTAAAGGGCGCGAAACGAAGGACAGGAGACCCCATGAAGCTCGACGTCACCGCCGAGGCGTTCCGCCTTGCCGAAGTCTTCACCATTTCCCGCGGTTCGCGTACCGAGGCCAGGGTGCTCACCGTCCGCGCGACGCAGGGCGAGGCGGCAGGATGGGGCGAATGCGTGCCCTATGCGCGCTATGGCGAAAGCCTCGAAGGCGTGGCGGCGGAGATCGGGGATCTGCCCGAGGGGATCACACGCGCGAGTTTGCAGGAGGTGCTGGGTCCCGGCGCAGCACGGAATGCCGTCGATTGCGCGCTCTGGGATCTCGAGGCGAAGCGCTCGGGCAAACGGGTCTGGGATCTGCTCGACCTGCCCGCGCCGATCCCGATGATCACCGCCTACACGCTCTCGCTCGCGGCACCCGAGGAGATGGAGCGCGCGGCGGCGAAACACGCGCATCGCCCGCTTTTGAAGATCAAGCTCGGCACGCCCGACGACATGGCCCGGCTCGAGGCCGTGCGGCGCGGCGCACCGAAGCCGGAGATCATCGTGGACGCGAACGAGGGCTGGACGGCCGAGGTCTATGCCGATCTCGCGCCCCATCTCGTGCGTCTTGGCGTGACGCTCGTGGAGCAGCCCCTGCCCGCGGGACAGGACGACATGCTTGCGGAAATCGCGCGTCCCCTGCCGGTCTGTGCCGACGAATCCTGTCACGATCGTGCAAGCCTGCCGGATCTGAAGGGCAAGTACGACGTGATCAACATCAAGCTCGACAAGACCGGCGGACTCACCGAGGCGCTCGCACTGCGCCGGGCGGCGCGGGCGGAAGGCTATGGCATCATGGTCGGCTGCATGGTCGGCACCTCGCTTGCCATGGCGCCCGCCACGATCATCGCCCAGGGCGCGCGCGTGGTGGACCTTGACGGCCCCCTGCTTTTGGCGGAAGACCGTTCCGAACCCCTGCAATACGATGCCCAGGGGGTGCACCCGCCTTCGCGTGCGCTCTGGGGCTGACCCCGCGATCCTATCCCGCGACCTGAGGAGACCACGATGACCCGTACCGTCTATGTCAATGGCGACTACCTGCCGGAAACCGAAGCGAAAGTGTCGATCTTCGACCGCGGCTTCCTGATGGCGGACGCGGTCTATGAGGTGACTTCCGTTCTCGGCGGCAAGCTCATCGACTTTCAGGGCCATGCCGCCCGCCTTCAACGCTCCCTGGGCGAACTGGAGATGATTTCGCCGGTGACGATGGACGAGCTTCTGGAGATCCATCACCAGCTGATCGCGCGGAACGATCTCGACGAGGGCGGGATCTATCTCCAGATCACCCGCGGCGCCGGTCCCGACCGGGATTTCGTCTGGCCCGACCCCGAGGAGGTGAAGGGCGGCATCGTACTCTTCACCTTCGCCAAGAAGCTCACCGCGGGTAAATCGCTCGACGAGGGCATCAAGGTCGTGTCGATGGAGGACATCCGCTGGGGCCGCCGCGACATCAAGACGACGCAACTCCTCTACCCTTCCTTTGCCAAGATGCAGGCGAAGAAGAAGGGCGCGGCCGACGCCTGGCTCGTCGAGGATGGCTTCGTGACCGAGGGTTCCTCCAACAATGCCTATATCGTGAAGGACGGCGTCATCATCACCCGTCAGTTGTCGACCGACATCCTGCACGGCATCACCCGCGCCTCGATCCTGAAATTCGCTGCCGAGGCGCAGATGAAGGTTGAGGAACGCCCCTTCACCATCGAGGAGGCGCAGCAGGCCGACGAGGCCTTCGCGACCTCCGCGACGGGGTTCTCGCAGCCGGTGGTGGAAATCGACGGGGTCCGGATCGGCGACGGCAAGCCGGGTCCGGTGTCCAGGCGCCTGCGCGAGATCTATATGGAAGAGATGCCGAAAACAGCGCTCTGAGCGCGATGTCGGACAGGAAGAAAGCCCGCCGATCCGACGGGCTTTCTCATTCGGTCCCCGACGCGATCACACGGAGATGGTGAACATGGCCGATGTGTCCGCGGGCAGATCGGCGAGCCTCAGCCCTTGCAGAAGGGCGACCTGCTGCTCGAAAAGCTCGAGGATCAGCCCGTCTTCCGTCTCGCGTATGACGATCTCTTCGTCCTCGTTCACGCCGGAGAGATCGTCACCGAGCACGTCGATCACGAGATTGTCCTCTGCGGGGTCGAAATCGGTGACAGTCACGATCTCCTTGACCATGTCGATCGAACTCGCGACATAGATCTCGTCCGCACCAGCGCCGCCGGTAAGCGTGTCGCCGTCATCGCCGGCCAGGCGGTCGTCGCCATATCCGCCATGGACGATATCGGGACTGTGTTCGTCCTCGTGATCATAGGCGAGCAGGACGTCGTCGCCCAGATCCCCGTAGATCGTGTTGCTGCCGCGGATGTCTATGATCAGGTCGTCCCCGTCGCCGCCGCGGATCAGATCGTCGCCGGTCTGCATCTCCAGCGCCATCGTCAACTCCCCGACCGTACTTGCGTAGAGTATCGAGGTGCCGCTCTCGTCGTTGCCGTCGCCCAGAAAGATGGCGTCATTCCCCGGTCCGCCTTCGACCAGGTCGGGATCGGCATTGCCGAAGAGCCTGTCGTCCCCGCCCTCGCCAAGGAGGATGTCGGTGCCCGCGCCGCCGAAGACGGTGTTGTCCCCCGGCCCGGCGCGTACCTTGTCGTCGCCGCCGCGTCCGTCGATCCGGTAGGGTTTGTCTCCGAGGATGCGAAAGTTATTGTCCCCTTCGGTTCCCGTTAGCCGGAGAACGTCCGAAGGCTCTTCCTCCGGTGTGGCCCCGCCCGTGCTATCGTCCTCAGGGGGCGGGTCGGTATCCTCCGACCTCTCGGCGTGGTGATCGTCGTCATCGTCGGAGTCGAGAAGAAAAGCCGCCCCGAGAAGTGCCGGCAATGCCAGGAGTAGCCACATCGGGATCCGCCTCCGCAGGAATGAATTCGAAAAATGATTGGTTTCGATGAGTGTTCCACGGCACTAGACGTGCCGCGGACTGTCCTGTCAACGTTTTGTTAACCTGTTGCTCCGCTCCGCGGACAATACCGTGCAAAGGTGGAGACTGTTTCTTTTTCCCGCCCCTCAGGCGCCGTCCTTGCCGACGTTCTCCGCAAACGCCTTCGTGAATTCGTCCTGCTTCGCCGCGTCCGCGTCGGTCTGGTTCTGCGCCTTCCATGCCTCGTAGGGTATGCCGTAGTAAAGCTCGCGCGCCTCCTCCTTCGACATGTCGATGCCGCGCGCGTTCGCTGCCTCCTGCACCCAGCGCGACAGGCAGTTGCGGCAGAAGCCCGCGAGGTTCATCAGGTCGATGTTCTGCACGTCGGGGCGCTTTTCCATCAGATGCGTGCGCAGCGTGCGGAAGGCTGCGGCCTCCAGCTCGGTCATGGTCTTCTCGTCGATCCGGTCCATCGTCTCATCCTTTCAGGCGTTTGGCATAGGCGGCCCTGTTCATGTCGCGCACGTCCACGGACAGGCTTCCGACCGTGGGCATCACCCCGTCCATCGCCCGCAGGACGATGTCGGACAGCCGCGCCTTCGTATCGTCGTCGCGTCCCTCCAGAAGGTAGAGCGTCGCATGCGCGAAGGTAGCCGGTTCGGTGCCGATGCGGAAAAACGGCTGCGGCCGGGCGCGGACCTTGAGCGCCGGGGCGCTGATCTCCGCATCGAGGATCAGCGCCTCGAACACGTCGGAACAGAGCCGGGTCATGTCGTGAGCGGTCTCGAGGCCGTCGGAAAAGTCGATGACTACATGGGGCATGGTCAGAGTCCTGTCTCTGTGAGGGTTCTTGCGAGGATCGGGGCGAGCAGCGCGGCCCAGCGGGCCTGTCCCGCCTCGGTGGCGATGAGATCGGAGCGCAGCTCGATCAGGAGGTTGAGCCGCCCGTGGCGCAGCGCGTGCACGTCGACGGAATCTCCCGGAAGATGGCCGTCATATGGCTCGTTGTCCCCGATCACCAGCCGCTCGCCCATGGCCTCGACCTCTGCACGCAGCGTTTCCGAAGCTTCCAGCGCGGCGATGAACGGCGCGGTGACGCGCTTGTCCCAGGCGGAGAGGACGCCGACCTGCCAGGGGCGTCGCGGCCTGTTGCGCAACTGCGGGGTGAAGGAATGGACTGCACAGATCACCACATCCCCGCGCCGTGCCGCGAGGCGTTCCAGTGCGGCGTGATAAGGGCGATGGAACAACGTGAGCCGGCGCTCGATCTCGGTCGCATCCGCGTGCCGGTTGCGCGGGATGAGCGTGCCGTCGTAGAGCTTCATCAGAAGGGTCGGATCGTCCTCGCCGCGGTTGGGGTCGATCACGAGGCGGGAGAAATCCGTCTCGATGCAGGGGCTGTCGAGAAGCCTGGCAAGTTCCCGAGCGACGCCCCGCGCGCCGACGTCATAGGCGATGTGGCGAGCCATGTCCGACGGCGCGATGCCGAGATCGCCGCCGACCTCCTCCGGAACACGGTTCGTGGCGTGGTCGCAGGTCACGAGCCAGCGCCCCGGACGGTCCTCGCCCCCGATGTGGAACGCTGCGGGATTGGTCATATTCACGTCACCTTGTTCTGACTTTTTTCCAATACGCGCTTTCTGGAGAAAGGGCCAGTTGTGCCTCGTGCCATATTGCGGCATAGAGGGGGCGGCCCACCGCGAAACGACCCATAACCGAAAGGACAAAGGCAGTTATGAGACGCCTTCGGAATGTGAAGATCGTGGCCACGCTGGGGCCTGCTTCCAATGATTACGACACGATCCGCGCCCTCTCCGAGGCCGGGGCCGACGTCTTCCGGCTCAACATGAGCCACGGCGATCACGAGGAGATCCGCGCCCGTCATGCGATCATCCGCAAGGTGGAGACCGATCTCGGTCGGCCGATCGCCATCCTCGCCGATCTTCAGGGGCCGAAGCTGCGCGTCGGCAAGTTCGGCTCGGGCGCGCATGATCTCGAGGAGGGCGACCGGTTCCGCCTCGATCTCGACGATGCGCCGGGCAATGGCGAGCGTGTGCAGCTCCCGCATCCGGAGATCTTCGCCGCGCTCGAACCGGGCGCGACCCTGCTGGTCAATGACGGGAAGATCCGGCTCAGGGTCGAAGCCTGCGGCAAGGACCATGCCGATTGCGTGGTGCTTGTCGGCGGCACGATCTCCGACCGCAAGGGCGTGAACGTGCCCGACGTGGTGCTGCCGCTCGCCGCCCTGTCGCCGAAGGACCGCAAGGATCTGGAGTTTGTCTGCGACCTCGGCGTGGACTGGCTCGCGCTGTCCTTCGTGCAGCGGCCCGCCGACGTGGAGGAGGCGCGCGAGCTTGCCAAGGGGCGCGCCGCCATCCTCGCCAAGATCGAGAAGCCCGCGGCGGTCCAGGCCTTCGAGGATATTCTCGCGGTGTCCGACGGGATCATGGTCGCCCGCGGCGATCTCGGCGTCGAGCTTCCGGTTCAGGCGGTCCCGCCGATCCAGAAACGCCTGACGCGCAAGTGCCGTGCGGCGGCGAAGCCGGTGATCGTGGCGACCCAGATGCTCGAGAGCATGATCGAAAGCCCGATGCCCACCCGTGCCGAGGTCTCCGACGTGGCGACAGCGATCTACGAGGGCGCCGATGCGATCATGCTCTCGGCGGAATCCGCGGCGGGCAACTACCCGATTGACGCGGTGTCGACGATGAACAACGTCGCCATCGAGGTGGAAAGCGATCCGACCTATCGCGAGGTCATGGATGCCTCGCGCTCGCGGCTGAACAAGGAAACCGTGGCCGACGCCATCGTCTCGGCCGCCCGCGAGATCGCGGAGACCACGGATGTGAAGGCCATCGTCTGCTATTCCGAGAGCGGCACGACCGCGGCCCTCACTGCGCGCGAGCGTCCGCATGTGCCGATCATCGCGATGACCTCTCGGCGCAAGACGGCGCGCAAGCTCTGCCTCTACTGGGGGATGCACTGCATCATGACGGGCGAGGTGGAACGCTTCAAGATGGCCGTGGTGAACGCCGCCCGCGCGGCGCGCACGTCCGGGTTCGCGACGGAGGCGGACAGGATCGTCGTCACCGCCGGCATTCCCTTCAACCAGCCGGGCTCGACCAACATCCTGCGCGTCGCGCCCTGCGAGGAACGCTTGATTTTCAACACCGATCCCGAATAATGGCGCTGCTACTCCGCTGATTTCAGGAGGCGGTGCCATGGATACGGATCTTTTCCTCGTGCTCGGAACGGCGATCTGCGTGCTCGCCCTCCCCACCTTGGCAAGCGCCTATTCCGACGGGCGCCCGCCGCGTGCGGCGGGGGTCATGGTGATGATCGGCGGGATCCTCCTGATCCTTGCCGTGAGCCGCCATCCCGGCGGCTATGCGGTCAGTGACATCCCCGAGGCGCTGACCCGTGTGATCGGGCGTTATTTCTGAGAAATCCCTTGTTTATGGCTTGCCAAACGCCCCGCCGGGCTGTAGTTGCACGCCCTCATGGTGCGCGTCCGGCGATATGGCATGCCGAGTCGCGCGATAAACCATCCGACCTCATGCGAACAAGGAGATGGAAATGCCTAAGATGAAGACGAAGTCGAGCGCCAAGAAGCGCTTCAAGGTGACCGCCACCGGCAAGGTCATCGCGGGTCAGGCCGGCAAGCGCCACGGCATGATCAAACGCACCAAGAAATTCATCCGTGACGCCCGTGGCACCACGACGCTC
Organism: Celeribacter indicus; assembly: GCF_000819565.1. NCBI lineage: Bacteria > Pseudomonadati > Pseudomonadota > Alphaproteobacteria > Rhodobacterales > Roseobacteraceae > Celeribacter > Celeribacter indicus. The sequence continues at coordinate 4,375,909 of NZ_CP004393.1, read as the reverse complement.
TCTGCGCCCGACGCGAAGATCGTCAAGGGCTACATGCCCTACGACCGCTGATAGGAGGAACGAAGAATGTCCCGTGTTAAAGGTGGTACCGTCACCCACGCCCGTCACAAGAAGGTCCTGAAGGCTGCCAAGGGGTACTATGGTTCGCGCTCGCGCAACTTCCGCACCGCGACCCAGGCCGTCGACAAGGCCAACCAGTACGCGACCCGCGACCGCAAGGCGCGCAAGCGCAATTTCCGCGCGCTCTGGATCCAGCGCATCAACGCCGCCGTGCGCAGCCATGACGAGGCGCTGACCTATTCGCGCTTCATCAACGGCCTGTCGCTCGCCGGTATCGAGGTGGACCGCAAGGTTCTCGCCGATCTCGCGATCCACGAGCCCGAAGCGTTTGGCGCCATCGTCGACAAGGCGAAGGCCGCGCTCGCGTAAGCTCCCCCAAGGGGATCAAGCATTCTGGAAGCCGCGGACCTGACGGGTCTCGCGGCTTCTTGTCTTTTGGACCTCCCGTGATACGAAGCGGGGGACGGAAAACAGAGGGTTCGGGATGGACGATCTGAAGAACAAGTATCTCACCGCCATTCTCGAGGCGGGGGACGAGACGACGCTCGAGGACATCCGGCTTCAGGCGGTCGGCAAGAAGGGCGAAGTGGCGCTCAAGATGCGCGAACTGGGCAAGATGAGCCCGGAAGAGCGGCAGGAGATGGGACCGAAGCTCAACGCGCTGAAGGACGAGATCAACGCCGCCCTGGCCGCAAAGAAGGTCGCGCTCGAGGATGCCGCTCTCGATGCCCGCCTGGCCTCCGAATGGCTCGACGTGACCCTGCCCGCCCGGCAGCGCCCGCAGGGGACCATCCACCCCATCTCCCGCGTGTCCGAGGAGATCTACGCGATTTTCGCCGATCTCGGTTTCGCCGTCGCCGAAGGTCCGCAGATCGAGGACGACTGGCACAATTTCGACGCGCTGAACATTCCCGCCCATCACCCCGCGCGGCAGGAGCATGACACGTTCTACATGCACCGCGCCGAGGGGGACGAGCGCTCCCCCGACGTGCTGCGCACCCATACCTCGCCGGTGCAGATCCGCGCCATGCTCAAACAAGGCGCGCCGATCCGCATCATCGCGCCGGGCCGGGTGTATCGGTCGGACTACGACCAGACTCACACGCCGATGTTCCACCAGGTCGAGGGCATGGCCATCGATCGCGACATCTCCATGGCGAACCTGAAATGGGTGCTCGAAGAGTTCTACACCGCCTTCTTCGGCACCAAGGTCAAAACCCGCTTCCGCGCCTCGCACTTCCCCTTCACCGAACCCTCCGCCGAGGTGGATGTTCAGTGCAAATGGGAAAACGGCACCGTCACCGTGGGCGAGGGCGACGACTGGCTCGAGGTCCTCGGATCCGGCATGATGCACCCCAAAGTCCTGACCGCCGGCGGCATCGACCCGAAAGAATGGCAAGGCTTTGCTTTCGGCATGGGGATCGACCGTCTGGCGATGCTGAAATACGGCATCCCGGATTTGCGCGCGTTCTTTGATTCTGACCTGCGCTGGCTGCGTCACTATGGGTTTAGCGCGCTGGGGACGCCGACGCTGGCGGGGGGTATTCACGGGTGAAACTTTTCAAAAGATATTTACAGTCCACCTTGTTGCTTGGTCGTTTTCGTCGGGGCGCTAAGGATGGCGAATGGGTCGCGGGCACTGCTACTGGAGTGGGTGTTGCCGGATTAGGTGCAGCGCAGATGTTGTCAATGCTAGGTCTGTCGGCTGTTACGCATAGTTCGGGAGCTGCAATTCTCACGGGTGCCGGAGGGTATATCGCGGGCACTTATGGGGTTGCTGCGATTGTGGCAGTATTACTGGCCCCGATAACTATCTTTATCTTGGTTGTTTGCGTGATCGTAGGGATAGCCGCTTTAGTCCTAAGTAAGCGTCGGAGTGCACAAAAATGAAATTCACACTCTCCTGGCTCAAGGAGCATCTGGAAACCGAGGCTTCCCTCGATGACATCCTCTACGCGCTGACCGATCTCGGGCTCGAGGTCGAGGGTGTCGAGAACCCGCGCGACCGGCTCCGCGGCTTCAAGCTGGTCAAGGTCAAAGAGGCCGTGCAGCACCCCGACGCCGACAAGCTTCGGGTCTGTCAGGTCGAGACGGACGAGGGCATGACCCAGATCGTCTGCGGCGCACCGAATGCCCGCGCGGGGATCACCGCCGTGCTCGCCAAGCCCGGCATGTATATCCCCGGCCTCGACATCACCATTTCCGTGGGCAAGATCCGCGGCGTCGAATCCCATGGCATGATGGCGTCCGAGCGCGAGCTGGAGTTGTCGGACGAACACAGCGGCATCATCGAGCTCGAGGGCGGCGAGATCGGCATGGAATTTGCCGACTGGCTGGCCGAACACGACCCGGCGAAGGTCGACCCGGTGATCGAGATCGCGATCACGCCGAACCGCCCCGACGCGCTGGGCGTCCATGGCATCGCCCGCGATCTCGCGGCGCGGGGGCTTGGGACGCTGAAACCGCTCACGACGGAGAAGGTCGCGGGCACTTTTCCGAACCCGATTTCGGTGGAGATCACCGAGGCCGCGAAAGACGGCTGTCATGTGTTTGCCGGACGCCTGATCCGTGGGGTGAAGAACGGGCCCAGCCCGGCATGGCTTCAGGACCGGCTGACGGCTATCGGTCTGCGCCCGATCTCCGCGCTGGTCGATATCACCAATTTCTTCACCTATGACCGCAACCGCCCGCTGCACGTCTTCGATGCGGACAAGGTCGAGGGCGGTCTGGTGATCGACCGCGCCAAAGGCGGCGAGGCGCTTCTGGCGCTCGATGAGAAGACCTATGCCATGCCCGAGGGCGCGCTGTGCATCTTTGCCGGCGGCAAGGTCGAAAGCATCGGCGGCATCATGGGCGGTGAGGAGACCGGGGTGAGCGGGGAGACGGTGGATGTCTTCCTCGAGGCGGCGGTGTGGAACACGCTCGACATCGCGAAGGCGGGCCGCGCCCTGCGGATCAATTCGGACGCGCGCTACCGCAACGAACGCGGCATCGACCCCGCCTATAACCGTCAGGCGATGGAGGACGCGACGGCGATGATCCTCGCTCTCTGCGGCGGGGAGGCCTCCGAGGTCAGGGTCGCGGGTGCCGAGCCGGACGTGGTGCGTGCCTATCGGCTCGACACCGACCGCGTGCAGTCGCTTGTCGGAATGGAGATCGCGCCGGAACGTCAGGTCGCGATCCTCGAAAGCCTCGGTTTCGAGATGGAGGGCGAGATGGCGAAGGTGCCGTCCTGGCGTCCCGACATCCTTGGCGAGGCCGATCTCGTGGAGGAGGTCGCGCGCGTCGAGAGCCTGACGAAGCTCGAGCCGAAGCCGATGAGCCGTCCGAGCGGCGTGGCGAAACAGATCCTGACGCCGATGCAGGTGCGCGAGAGCGCGGCGCGGCATCAGGCGGCCGCGCTCGGCTTCAACGAATGCGTGACCTACAGCTTCATCGACGGGACATCGGCGGCGCTGTTCGGCGGCGGCACGGATGCGGTGCGGCTCGAGAACCCGATCAGTTCGGAAATGAGCCACATGCGCCCCGACCTCCTGCCCGGCCTGCTCGCCGCGGCGGCGCGCAACCAGGCGCGCGGCTTCGCGGATCTGGCGCTCTTCGAATGCGGCCCGGCCTTCTTCGGCGGGGAGCCGGGGGAGCAGCGGGTGCAGGTTTCCGGCCTGCGCGTGGGCGCGACTGGGCCGAAGGACGTGCATGGCGAACGCCGCGCGGTCGACACTTTCGACGCAAAGGCGGATGCGGAGGCCGTGCTCGCCGCCATCGGTGCACCCGCGAAGGCGCAGGTGCTGCATGGCGCGTCCGGCTGGTTCCATCCGGGCCGCTCGGGACGGATCTGCCTCGGCCCGAAAAAGGTGCTGGCGGAATTCGGGGAGCTGCATCCGAAGGTGCTCAAGGAGATGGGAGTGAAAGGGACCGCTGTCGCCTTCACCGTCTATCTCGAGGAGGTGCCGATGCCGAAGGGCGGAAAGATCGCGCGCCAGGCCTTCTTCACCAACGACTTGCAGGCGGTGGAGCGCGATTTCGCCTTCGTCGTGGATCGCGACGTGCGTGCACTCGACGTGATGAATGCGGCGGGCGGCGCGGACAAGGCGCTGATCGAGGAGGTGCGCCTCTTCGACGAGTTCGTCGGCGGCAGTCTTGGCGAGGGCAAGAAATCCCTTGCGATTACCGTGCGAATTCAGCCCACCGAGGGCACACTCAAGGAAAAGGATCTCGAGGAGCTGACCGCGCAGATCGTCGCGAAGGTCGGGAAGGCCACGGGCGGCACGCTGCGCGGCTGAGACCAGAGCATTTCGACAGGGGAAGCGGCGCCTATTCGGCGCCGTTTTTCAGATCCACGATCACATAGGGCACGTCGCGCGTCACATCCGCCGCCTCGAAGCGATAGGGCAGGGTGGCTGTCCTGACGGGCGGAAGCGTTTCCTCCGCCGGCACCAGTTCATGCGCGGCGAGCGCGGCGCGGATCCGTTCCGGCTCGGCAATGCCGACGACGACGAGGCGCGACAGGCCCGCCGGGACATGTCCCGAGGGATGGTTGGCCAGCGCGATCCAGTCGGGGCGCAGGTATTTCAGGTTGCCGGTGAAGTAGAAGTTGAAGCTGACGACGGCGGGCGGCTCGGCCCCTTCGGGCAGGTCGGCCTCTATGGCCTGCGCCAGCACTTCGATGTCAAGCGAGTCGCTGCCCGCCCCGCGCAGCCGCGTGTCGGCCATCGCCACCACGATCAGGAGCGCGAGGAAGGCGCAGAAGCGCAACAGGTTGCGCGTGATGCGCGGTGTGAACGTGGGCGCCACCCGGAGCATCAGGCCGAGCGCCATCGGCACGAGCAGGGGCAGGAGCCAGCGCGCCTGGACATCCGTCACGCCGAAGGCGATCACGGGCAGGGCGATGACCGCAAAGCCGAGCGCCGGGCCGCTCATCAACCATTTGGCAAGCGATGAGGCCGGCTCGAGCGAAAGGGCGCGGCGCCCGAACGGAAGGCGTGCGACGACGAGCGTCAGAAGCAGCAGCGCCAGCGCGGTGAGGGCCTCAATCAGCATCGTCACCACGCCGAGCAGCGGACGCGGCAACCCCTCGATCGCCGGGCCGTGATAGAGTGTCTGGCTCTGCGCCATGGCCGCCGCGCGATTCGACAAGATCCAGGCATAGGGCCCGGCGAGGATGGCCAGGGCGATCAACGCCGTGAGCAGCAGGTCGCGCCGCCAGAGCGCGCGCCTTATGTCCGGAAACACCCCGGCCATGAGGAGAAGCGGCAGCGGGAAGAGCCAGTAGTTGTATTTCGTGAGCCCGCCGAGACCGATCGCCACGCCGAGGGCGACGGCATGAGACAGATGGCTCTCGCCGCTCTGCGCCTCCGCGATCCGGCGGGCCATGACGTTGAGCGTCGCGCCGATCAGCGCGAGCATGGCGATGCTGTGCGACCCGGCGCGCTGTCCTTCCCACGAAACGTTCGGCAGGAGCAGGAGCGCGAGCGTGCCGAGAATGGCCACGCGGGTCGGCACGAGCCGGCGCAGCGCATCGAAGGTAAGCGCGTAGGCGGCGAAGAGAAGGGCGTTCTTTGCGAGGGCGATGGAGAATGTCGTCGGTCCGAAGACATGGAAAACCGTCGCCTGCCACCAGTTGTAGAGCGGCGTCTGGGGGCCGTAGCCGAACCGGTAGTCCTGTGCGAGGACGAACATTTCCGCTTCGTCGTACTCGAACGTCCCGCCGAGCAGCGTCCGCAGGACGGTCTGGATCGCGAAATAGGCGAACAGGATCCGGAGAAAGAGCGCTTCCTGCGCCATGTCGCGTTGCATCTCGGGCTACTCCGCGCGGGCGTGTTGAAGAAGGATGTTCAGCGGGCGCGCGCCATGGCGGGAGGGAAGGGAGAAGTCAGTGGGCTCTCCGAACGCCGCGCCCTGGGCATGGCGCCAGTCCACGCGCGCGGTGACCCGGCGCAGTACCTCCGCGTTCTTTTCGCGTGTCAGAAGGAGGAGGTTGCGCGTCTCCACCTCTCGGGCCGAGGCCGGAAGGTCGGAGCGCACCGGCCAGTCGGGGCGCAGGCGGGCGAGGTTTCCGCCGACGTAGAAGTCGGCCACGATTACCGTGTCTTCGGGAAGGTGCATGTCTTCAATGACGCTCACGAGCGGAGCGAATTCCACATCACGGCGCGCGCCATCCTTGTACCGGTCATAGGTGAGCCCGGCAAAGACGAGCGCCGCCACGACGCCGAGAATGGCGAGATAACCGCGCAAGGCACCGCGCCCGAGCCGGGGCGCAAGGCGCAGGAAGATCCCGATCACGAGCGGGATCACGATCGGCAGGAGCCAGCGCGACGCGATATGCCCGGCCTCCGAAAGCCACACCGCCGCGAGACCGCCGAGGGCAAGGAGCCCGCCCATGCGCAGAAAGAGCGTGGAGAGCGGGGAAACCCGTGCCGGAGCGGTGCCACGGCGTGTGGCCAGCCAGAGCGCGCCCGTGACCAGCGCCGGAAGGACGATCAGTGTCGCGAGCCCCTTGAGGTAGAGCGGAACGCCCTCCGGCAGCCATGCGCGGGCGCTGTTCTCGAGCGCGATCTTGCCGACGGAGGAGAGGGCGAGATCCCGGTTCGCCGCCATCCACGCGTAGGGTCCGGCGACGATCGCCGCCGCGATGACCAGCGCGGGAAGCGCGCGCGCGGTCAGAAGCCGGCGGCGCAGGTCCGGCATCGTCAGGAGGGCGAGCAGAAGGCCGGCCGGCACCGCCCAGTAATTATATTTCGCGATCCCTCCGATCCCGAGGGCGACGCCCAGGAGCGCCCAGTGCCGGAGTGCGCCGGTCCGCAGCGCCCAGAGGAAGGCGCAGATCGTTGCGGAGATCGCGAAGAGGAGCATGTTCGAATGGGTCGTGGCGCGTTCCGCCTCCCATGCGATGTCCGGGATGAGAAAGAGCGACAGCGTCGCGAGCGTGGCCGTGCGCGCGGGGACGGCTGCGCGCAGCCCGGTGAAAAGCAGCGCATAGGTGCCCCAGAGCAGGGCGTTCTTGAGCAGCGAGAGCGCGAAAAGGGTTTTCCCGAAGAGCGCGAACAACCCGATCTGAAGCCAGTTGTAGAGCGGGAGCTGCGGCCCGTAGCCCCAGCGCAGCCCCGGCGTCATCAGCATCATCTCCGCCTCGTCGGTCTCGAGCGCTCCGCCGAGCGTGACGCGCAGCACGATCTGTGCCGCGAAATAGAGCGTGATCGCGATGAGAAACAGGCGCGCCGCGCGCCTGTCCTCAGGGCTCTCTGCCGTCTGAAACATGTCGGGGATCATCGGATGCGCCATTCGCCTTTCGGTGGTTTCGCGCACCCTATCCCTTGGCTGCGAAGGGGTCTATCGCTTCATTCCGGGCGCGGCGGAATGTTCTTCGCGCGCTGGACCGCCGGTCGGGCGTAGAAGCGTTCCACATATGCCGGCACGTTCTTCAGGTCGTTGTAGCCTGTCACCTCCTTCGCGCCGTAGAAGTCGAGCGCGTTGAGCCAGGGAGCGAGCGCGATATCGGCGATGGAATAGTCGTCCATGATCCACTCGCGGCCCTCGAGCCGATTCTCGACCACGGCGAGAAGGCGCTTCGCCTCGGCGATGTAGCGGTCGCGCGCGGTCGGATCTTCCATCTTCGCGCCCGCGTACCTGTAGAAGAAGCCGAGCTGGCCGAACATCGGGCCGACGCCGCCCATCTGGAACATCAGCCACTGGATCGTCTGGTAGCGGGTCTTCGGATCCTGCGACAGGAACTTGCCGGTCTTCTCGGCGAGATAGATCAGGATCGCGCCGCTCTCGAACAGCTCGATCTGCTGCCCGCCCGGCCCGTTCGGGTCGATGATGGCGGGGATCTTGTTGTTGGGGTTCAGCGACAGGAATTCCGGGCTTTTCACATCGCTGTCGGACAGGGTGACGAGGTGCGGCTCGTAGTCGAGCCCCATCTCCTCGAGCGCGATCGACGCCTTGACGCCGTTGGGCGTCGGAAAGGAATAGAGCTGGAGCTTCTCGGGATATGCGGCGGGCCAGCGGGCGGTGATCGGGTGGGACACGGCGTTGGGCATTCGGTGAGACCTTTCTCTTCGGATGGTGCGTTTCTAGTTAATGCTCTGAATTTCAAAATAAATACTGTCCGCTGTGCGGCAATATGTTATGCAATGTGCGTCTTCGACGGAGAATTCCGCAAGACGCTTGTGGGACAAAGAGCGGGAAAATCTCTCATGTTCAAGGAATTCAAGGCCTTTATCGCCAAGGGCAATGTCATGGACATGGCCGTGGGCATCATCGTCGGCGCGGCCTTCACCGCGATCGTCAATTCCGTCGTGACCGACCTGATCAACCCGATCGTCGGACTGTTCCTCGGCGGTTTCGATTTCACCAACAACTATGTCGTGCTCTCCGGCAGCGTACCCGAGGGTGCTTCGCTCGAGGCGGCGCGGGAGGCCGGGGCCTCGGTCTTCGCCTATGGCGCCTTCGCCATGGCCGTGATCAATTTCCTGATCATCGCCTTCGTGGTGTTCATGCTGGTGCGTTACGTCAACAGGGTGAAATCGCTCGCCGAAAAGCCGGAGGAAGTGGTGCCCGAAGTGCCGACCGGCCCGTCCGAACTCGACGTGCTGATCGAGATCCGGGACCAGCTCAGGCGCGCCTGACGGCTACAGCCAACGCCGGAACCGCCATGAAAGGCCCGTCGGACCACACCGGCGGGCTTTTTTCGTTGCCGCTTGTCGGAACCGGGCGGCTGTGGGAGACTGTCTCGTGGAACCGGACAAGGGCAGGACAAAAGACGCATATGGGCAAAATCGACGAGACAGATCGCCGGATTCTGCGGATATTGCAGCGCAGGGGAAGGATTTCGAACGCGGATCTCGCGCAGGAAGCCAATGTGTCGAGCTCGGCCTGCCATCGCCGGGTGCAGCGGCTGGAGGCCGAGGGGATCATCCGCGACTATGTCGCCCTGCTCGATCCGCGCCATCTCGACCGGCGCGCGACGGTCTTCGTCGAGGTGACGCTGGCGAGCCAGGCCGACGACATCCTCGCGGCCTTCGAGAAGGCGGTGCGCAAGCTGCCGGATGTGCTCGAATGTCACCTGATGGCGGGGAAGGCGGATTACATCCTGAAGGTCGTGGCCGCCGATACCGAGCATTTCGCGGAGGTGCATCGCCAGCTCGTGCGTCTGCCCGGCGTGCAGACGATGCAATCCTCCTTCGCCATGCGGACGGTGTTCAAGACGACGGCCCTGCCGGTGTGACCGCGCGAAGGGTCTTTGTGCCGCGCGCCGTAACCGTGGTACCGTTCCGCGTGTCGCAACTGGGAGGACAGCGGCAATGGACCATTCAAGCCACGCAGATTACGTGATTTCCACCATCGAATCGGCGGCCGTCGGCACGCGCCTCACCGCAAGCTGGCGCCGCTCGCTGATGAAGCACGGGCTCCATCCCGGCCACGGGCGCGGGCCACGCCGCTTTTCGGGGCGCGAAATCGCAGAACGGCGCGAAAGGCTCGGCGCCTTCCGCGATCTCGCCTCGCCGAAGCTCGACCAGCTCTTCCAGATGGTCGGAAATACCGGATGTTCCGTGCTGATGACCGACCGCGACGGCATCATTCTCGACCAGCGCTCGAAGGACGGGGATGCCGGTACGTTCCAGGCCTGGGGCCTCTGGACAGGCTGCGACTGGTCGGAGGCGGCGGAGGGCACGAACGGGATCGGCACGTGCCTGGCGGAGGAACGCCAGGTCACGATCCATCGCGACGAACATTTCCTGTCCCGCAACACCGCCATGTCCTGCATGGATGCGCCGATCTTCGGTCCCGACGGGCGGCTCATCGCCGCGCTCGACGTTTCGTCCTGTCGTGCCGATCAGACGGAGGCCTATGCACGCCTCATCGCGGGCGTGGTCGCCCAGACTGCCAGACAGATCGAAACGGACGCCTTCCGCGCGGCCTTCGCGGGCGCGCGGATCCTTTCGCCGCAGGAGGAGCGTCCGGAGGGCGCGCTGCTTCTCGCGGTCGATCAGGACGACCTTGTCATCGGGGCGACGCGGGCGGCGCGCAGGGCCTTCGGACTCGGGCCCGGCGCGTTCGACCCACGTCCCGCCTCCGACATCCTCGGGCGGGACACCACCGCGTCCGCGCTCGAACGCGCCGAACGGGCGGCGCTCCGCCGGGCCATCGCGCGGACGGGCGGGAATGTCTCCGCGGCCGCGCGGGAACTCGGGATCGGGCGGGCCACGCTCTATCGCCGGATGAAGCGGCTGGGAATCGGCGAAACCTGAGCCCACCTGTCTCAGCCCTGAGACATTGCCGCGCCGCGGCGTGGCGCGGCGGGGGTGACCGCCACCGTCACGGAGCGCCACAGTTCCTCCCGGAGGATGACGCGAGGAGGCGTCATCCGCGGTTCAGAGGAGGAACACATGAACGTCCAGTCCGAGACGAGCGCGACCTACGCCTCGCCCTTCAAACAGCGCTACGACAACTTCATCGGGGGCAGGTTCACCCCGCCTGTGAACGGCAAGTATTTCGACAACATCACCCCGATCACCGGGGAGACGGTCTGCGAGGTGGCCCGCTCCGATGCGGCCGATATCGAGCTCGCACTCGACGCCGCACATGCCGCGAAGGTCGCCTGGGGCAGGACGCCCGCGGCGGAGCGCTCGAATATCCTTCTGAAGATCGCGGACCGCATCGACGAGAACCTGAAGCTGATCGCGACGGCGGAGACCTGGGACAACGGCAAGCCGATCCGGGAGACGATGGCCGCCGACATTCCGCTCTCCTCCGACCATTTCCGCTATTTCGCGGGCGTGCTGCGCGGTCAGGAGGGCACCATGTCCGAGATCGACGCGGATACCGTGGCCTATCACTATCACGAGCCTCTGGGTGTCGTGGGACAGATCATCCCCTGGAACTTCTCGGTGCTCATGGCCGCGTGGAAACTTGCGCCGGCGCTGGCCGCCGGGAACTGCGTGGTGCTGAAACCGGCCGAACAGACCCCCGCCGCGATCATGGTGCTCGTCGAGTGCATCGCGGATCTTCTGCCCGAGGGCGTGCTGAACATCGTGAACGGCTATGGCGCCGAGGTCGGCGCACCGCTCGCGCGGTCCCCGCGCATCGCGAAGATCGCCTTCACCGGATCGACCCAGACCGGCCGCATGATCATGCAATACGCCACCGAGAACCTGATCCCCGTGACGCTCGAACTTGGCGGAAAATCCCCGAACATCTTCTTCTCCGACGTGATGGCCGAGGATGACGCCTATCTCGACAAGGCGGTGGAGGGCTTCGTCCTCTTCGCCTTCAACCAGGGGGAGGTCTGCACCTGCCCGTCCCGTGCCCTCATCCAGGAGGACATCTACGACGCCTTCGTCGAACGGGCCATCGCCCGCGTGAAGGCCATCAGGCGCGGCGACCCCCGAGACCCGGAAACCATGGTCGGTGCACAGGCAAGCCAGGAACAGCAGGAAAAGATCCTCTCCTACCTGACCATCGGCCGCGAGGAAGGCGCCGAGGTGCTCGTCGGCGGCGAGGCGGAGAAGATGGAGGGCGCACTTGCCAACGGCTTCTACATCCAGCCGACCATCCTGAAGGGTCACAACAAGATGCGCGTCTTCCAGGAGGAAATCTTCGGCCCGGTCGTCTCCGTCACGACCTTCAAGGACGAGGAGGAGGCGCTCCACATCGCCAATGACACGATGTACGGCCTCGGCGCGGGTGTCTGGTCGCGCGATGCGAACCGCTGCTACCGCTTCGGCCGCGCGATCGAGGCGGGCCGCGTCTGGGTCAACAACTACCACGCCTATCCGGCGCATGCGGCCTTTGGCGGTTACAAGCAGTCTGGGATCGGTCGCGAGACCCACAAGATGATGCTGGACCACTACCAGCAGACCAAGAACATCCTGATGAGCTACAACCCGAACAAGCTCGGTTTCTTCTGATCCGGGCGCCATCGCACGGCGCCTCCTTCCGGGGCGGGCGCCGTGCGACCCTCTTGCGCACGCGCCGCCTCCCCTGATCCTCGCAGACATCGGGAGAGAGGCGGCCCCGCGTCCCGCACCGGTCCTGCGCGATGCGCCTTCAGGCGGCGCACGCGCCTTATGTGCTTTCGGTGGACATCCTGCGCGAAACCCGCTAAACGGCCCCATCCTGCGCAGAGGGACTGCGCGATACACTTGGATTTCCCCCGATGCTGACGCCCCTCTCCGACGCGCTCGCCGAGCGCGGCTTCGATACCCTGACCGACGTGCAGACCGCCGTCACCGCCCCCGAGCTTGCCGAGGCGGATCTGCTCGTCTCCGCGCAGACCGGCTCGGGAAAGACCGTGGGGTTCGGTCTCGCCATCGCGCCGACGCTCTTGGGAGAGGCGGAGCGGTTCGGTCCGGCGGGCAGCCCGCTCGCCCTCGTCGTCGCGCCCACCCGCGAACTGGCGATGCAGGTCGCCCGCGAACTGACCTGGCTCTACGGCAAGACCGGCGCGCGTGTCGTGACCTGCATCGGCGGCATGGATGCGCGCGACGAACGCCGCGCGCTCGAACGCGGGGCGCATATCGTCGTCGGTACGCCGGGACGGCTGCGCGATCACATCACGCGCGGATCGCTCGATCTCTCGGACATTCGCGCCATCGTGCTCGACGAGGCCGACGAGATGCTCGATCTCGGGTTCCGCGAGGATCTCGAATTCATGTTGGGCGAGGCGCCGGAGACGCGGCGCACCCTGCTGTTCTCGGCCACGGTGTCGAAATCCATCGTCGAGATCGCCAAGACCTATCAGCGTGACGCCCGGCGCGTGACGACGCTCTCCGACCGCGAGCAGCACAGCGATATCTCCTATCAGGTGATCCAGTGCGCGCCGCGCGACGCCGAACACGCGATCATCAACCTGCTGCGCTTCCACGACGCACAGACGGCCATCGTCTTTGCCAACACGCGCGCCACGGTCGCACGCCTCACGGCCCGTTTCGCCAATCGCGGCTTCTCGGTCGTGAGCCTGTCGGGCGAGCTGTCGCAGGACGAGCGGTCCCATGCGCTCCAGGCACTTCGCGACGGACGCGCGCGGGTCTGCGTGGCAACCGACGTGGCGGCGCGCGGCATCGACCTTCCCAATCTCGAACTGGTGATCCATGCCGATCTGCCAACCAATACCGAGGGGCTTTTGCACCGCTCGGGCCGCACGGGCCGGGCGGGGCGGAAAGGGATTTCCGCTCTCATTGCGCCCGATAACATTTCCAAAAAGGCGGCGCGGCTTTTGAAATGGGCGAAGATCGAGGCGGAATGGACCCATGCGCCGACGGCGGAGGACATCCTCGCGCTCGACGAGGCGCGGCTCATGGAGGATCCCGCATGGGAGGCGGAGCTGCGCGACGATGACCGCGCCTTCGCCGAAAAGCTGCTGGAGAAATTCAGCGCCGAACAGATCGCCGCCGCCTGCCTGCGCCTCTACCGTGCCGGGCTCTCCGCGCCTGAGGAGTTGAACGTGCACACGGCGGCCCGCCCGCAGGATGCGCGTGCGGCCTTCGGACCTGCCGCCTGGGTGTCTCTCTCCGTCGGGCGCAGCAAGGGGGCGGAGCCGCGCTGGCTGCTGCCGCTGCTGTGCCGGGCGGGCAATCTCGAAAAGAGCCAGATCGGCAAGATCCGCATGCAGGACGAGGAAACCTTCGTCGAATTGCGGCAGGATGCGCTGCCCGGTTTCCTCGACCGGCTCGGCGCCGACGGCGTGCTTGAGGACGGGGTCACGGTGACGCCACTCGAAGAGGCGCCCGACACCTCAGCCCCGCGCCGCAGCCCGGCCGGCCGGTTCGAGAAGCCGAAGGGCAAGCCGCGCTACGACAAGCCGCGCGGCAATGGATCGGCCGAGGAATATCTGAGCGAGGCGTCGGAAAAACCCCGCCGCCCGAAATTCGAGAAACCAGCGCGCAAGGCGCGCGACGCGGCGGTGCATGGCGAGGCGAAACCGCGCAAGCCGCGCCAGAAACCGGCGGGCGAGAAACCGCTGGGGCCGAAAGGCGGCGGGTTCAAACCGCGCGGCACCGCGCCGAAACCGCACCGCAAGGGCGGCAAGGGCAAGCCACCGCGCAAGGGCTGAGGCGGGAAAAGGCAAACCCCCGGAGGCTTTCGCATCCGGGGGTCGTATGGAACTTCGTCCCGAAGGACCGTTCGTTCACCGATCAGGAGATCTCAGAGAAGACCCTCGCGCTGCGCTTTCTTACGAGCGAGCTTGCGGGCACGGCGGACGGCCTCGGCCTTCTCGCGCGCTTTCTTCACGGAGGGTTTCTCGAAATGCTGCTTGAGCTTCATTTCGCGGAAAACGCCTTCGCGTTGAAGTTTTTTCTTCAGAGCCCGGAGGGCCTGATCGACGTTGTTGTCACGAACGCTAACCTGCATGTGGTGTCACCACCTTCCTAAGTTAGATTTGCATGAATTGCAGGAAGTGGCCGTATAGCAAAGCGAGGCTAGTTTGTCTAGCATCGTGCCGAATTCAGGAGAACGAAACCGATGCAGAGCACCGCCTATCCCGATCCGACCCGCGAAAACCTGCTGGATGCGGCGCTCCCGCATGTGGTCTTCGACGGCTGGGGGCCCGAAACCTTCAGGGCCGCGGTGAGTGATTCGGGGGTGTCGCCGGCCCTGGCACGGGTCGCCGCCCCGCGCGGTTCCGTCGATCTGGCCGCCGCCTATCACAAGCGCGGCGACCGGGCGATGATCGCGGCGCTCGGGGAGACGGATCTCTCCGCCCTGCGGTTTCGCGACCGAATCGCCCATGCCGTCTGGCTGCGCCTGCAAAGCGTCGACCGGGAGGTGGTGCGGCGCGGCATGTCGCTCTTTTCCCTGCCGCACAACGCACCGGAGGGCACGCGGCTCCTCTGGGAAACGGCGGATGCGATCTGGACCGCGCTGGACGACACGTCGCGGGACGTGAACTGGTACACGAAACGCGCGACGCTCGCGGGCGTCTTCGCCTCCACGGTGCTGTTCTGGCTCGGCGACGACAGCGAAGGCTTCATGGAGACGCGCGCCTTTCTCGAGCGCCGGATCGACGACGTGATGCAGATCGAGAAGGCGAAGGCGGGCCTGCGCGGGAACAAGGTCTTCTCTGCGGCCTTCGCCCTGCCCAACGCGCTCATCGGCATGATCCGCGCGCCCGCCGGGGCCGGACGCACGGATGTGCCCGGCACGCGATCCACCCCGCCGGGAGGTGCGCAATGAGCCTGCCCGAGACGATGCGCGCGGTCGAGATCTCCGCACCGGGCGGCCCGGAGGTGCTGAAACCCTGCACCCGCCCGGTGCCGGTGCCGAAGGCGGACGAGATAGTGATCCGGGTGGCCTTCGCCGGTGTGAACAGGCCGGATGCGCTGCAACGCGCGGGACTCTACGATCCGCCGCCGGGCGCGTCCGACCTGCCGGGGCTCGAAGCCTCCGGCGAGATCGTGGCCGTCGGCGCGGCGGTCTCCGACCGGAAGGTCGGGGAGCAGGTCTGCGCGCTCCTGCCCGGCGGCGGCTATGCGGAATATGTTGCGACGCCCGCCGCACATGCGCTGCCCGTGCCCGAGGGGCTGTCGCTGAAGGAGGCCGCCTGCCTGCCGGAGACCTTCTTCACCGTCTGGACCAATGTCTTCGACCGCGGCGGGCTTCGGGCCGGGGAGCGGTTCCTCGTCCATGGCGGCTCCTCGGGCATCGGCACGACCGCGATCCAGCTCGCCAATGCCTTTGGTGCGCGGGTCTTTGCCACCGCCGGATCGCCGGAGAAGTGCGAGGCCTGCGAGGCACTTGGCGCGGAGCGGGCGATCAATTACCGCGAGGAGGATTTCGTCGAGGTGGCGAAGGCCGAGGGCGGCATGAACCTCATTCTCGACATGGTCGGCGGCGATTACATCGCCCGCAACATCAGGTCTCTGGCCACGGAGGGGCGGCTCGTGAACATCGCTTTCCTGCAAGGCTCCAGGGCGGAGGTGAATTTCGCGCAGGTCATGCTGCGGCGGCTGACGCTCACCGGCTCGACGCTGCGCCCGCAATCGGACGCGGCGAAGGCAGCGATCGCAACGGCGCTCTATGGCAATGTCTGGCCGAAGATCGCGTCGGGACAGGTGCGCCCGGTGATGGACAGCACCTTCGCGCTCGACGACGCGGCGCAGGCCCATGCGCGGATCGAGACGAGCGCGCATATCGGCAAGATCGTGCTCGAAGTCTGAGTATTTGAACAGCAAAGGAGACGGGCGCGCGCTCTCGTCGTCGCGCGGCCGCTGAGCGCGTCAGTCGATCGCCTCGAAGAGTGCGGCGTCGAGCGTGCAGTCCCGGATCACGTCCGCGCCGCACCGGCGCGGCGCGAGGTCGCGGGTAAGGCAGATGCGCACCTCCTCGATGCGCGCGGCCTTGCAGGTCACGGTGATTTCATCGGCCTCCAGACCGGGATTGGCCTTCAGGAAGGCTTCCTCCACCACCGCGGCGGGGAGCTTCACGTCGCGGTCGAGTCTGCGGAATACCTCGGGACGGGCGATGCGGGCATAAGCGGCGCGGGCGGTGTCGAAGTAGCGCTCCGCCGAAAGGCCGGAGCAGCGCCCGTGCTTCTTCCACTGATACCAGGCCGCGCCGTCCGTGCCCATGATATCGGCCATCGCCGCCGTGCGACTGCGCGAGGGGTCGCGTTCGGCGCCGTGGCAATAGGAGGGCCAGCCGGTCTCGTATTGCGGCCAGAGCCCGTGCAGCACCCAGCCGAGCGGGCGGTCGCATTGCGGCGAGCCGCGCGCTGCGCCCTCGAGTGCGCACCAGGTCGGGGACCATGAGAGCGCGAGCACGTAATAGTCGAAATCGCCCGCCTGCTCTCCCTCCGCGCGGGCCGCGCCGCTCCAGAGCAGGGCCGCGGCGACGAGGGCGGTCACGATCCGTTGACGCATTTTCTCTTTCCTCCGGCGGTTTTCGGCACTATACAGCGCCCGTGTTCCCCGACAACGAGAACCCTCCCCACCGGGGAAAGCCCTTTCAGGCGACGGGAAAGATGTATCCGGGGGCAAGACATTCTAAGGAGTGCGTCCTATGGCAAAACCGATCATGGCAAAGGCCACCGCCGTCTGGCTCGTCGACAACACGACCCTGAGTTTCAGGCAGATCGCGGATTTCTGCGGGCTGCACGAGCTCGAGGTGCAGGGCATCGCGGATGGCGATGTTGCGGGCGGTGTGCGCGGTTTCGACCCCATCGCCAACAACCAGCTCACCGCCGAGGAGATCAGGAAGGGGGAGGAGAACCCCCTTCACCGGCTCCAGCTCAAATACAACGCCGCCGCCGTGGGCGAGGAAAAGCGCCGCGGCCCGCGCTACACGCCGCTGTCGAAACGGCAGGACCGCCCGAACTCGATCCTCTGGCTCGTGAAGTTCCACCCGGAGCTGTCGGACGGCCAGATCGCCAAGCTCGTGGGCACGACGAAGCCGACGATCCAGTCGATCCGCGAACGGACCCACTGGAACATCGCGAACATGCAGCCGATCGACCCGGTCGCGCTCGGCCTGTGCAAGCAGTCCGAACTCGACGCCGCCGTGCAGAAGGCCGCGAAGAACCGCGAGGCGGGCATGACGGATGACGAGCGGCGCAAGCTGCTGTCCACCGAGGAATCGCTGGGCATGGACACGGAGCCGAAGATCCCCACCGCCATCGCGGGTCTGGAGACCTTCTCGCTCTCGGGAGATGACGACGACGACAAGGACGACACGGTGCCGGATGCGGACAGCTTCTTCAACCTGCCGGACAATGACGACGACGAGGATGAGGACGACCACCGCTGAGCCCGCCCATCGCCCGCGACATGAGAAAGCCCGGATGGAAAC
This sequence comes from Celeribacter indicus, assembly GCF_000819565.1. Classification (NCBI taxonomy): domain Bacteria; kingdom Pseudomonadati; phylum Pseudomonadota; class Alphaproteobacteria; order Rhodobacterales; family Roseobacteraceae; genus Celeribacter; species Celeribacter indicus. The sequence goes on along the minus strand of NZ_CP004393.1, from coordinate 4,358,068 downwards.
GTCCGGGCTTTTCGCATCTGCGCGACGGGATCAGAGGGACTTGCGGGCGGTGAGCGCGGCGGCGATGGTGCCGTCGTCGAGATAGTCGAGCTCGCCGCCGACCGGCACGCCCTGCGCCAGCGATGTCACCTTGCACCGGCCGGAAAGTTCGTCGGCGATGTAATGCGCCGTGGTCTGGCCATCCACCGTGGCGCCGAGGGCGAGGACCACCTCCCCGATCTGCTCGTCTCCCACGCGCTGCACGAGGGCGGGGATGCGGAGCTCTTCCGGCCCGACGGCGTCGAGTGCGGACAGCGTGCCGCCGAGGACGTGATAGCGTCCCCTGAACACCCCCGACCGCTCCATCGCCCAGAGGTCGGATACGTCCTCGACCACACAGATCTCGCCAGTCGCGCGGCGTTCGTCCGCACAGATGTCGCAGAGATCCGCCGTGCCGATATTGCCGCAGCGGACGCATTCGCGCGCACTGTCCGCGACATTCTGCATCGCCTGGGCAAGCGGCGCCATCAGGCGTCCGCGCTTCTGGATGAGGTGGAGGACGGCGCGCCGTGCCGAGCGCGGCCCGAGGCCGGGCAGCCGCGCCATCATGTCGATCAGGTCTTCGATGTCCTGGCGTCCGCTCACGTCGGTCTCAGAACGGCATCTTGAAGTCGGCCGGGAGGCCGAGGCCTTCGGTCAGCTTCTGCATCTCGGACTGCGCCTTTTCCTGCGCCTTCGCCTGTGCATCCTTGATCGCGGCGAGGATCAGGTCCTCGACCACCTCCTTTTCCGACGGCTGAAAGATCGACGCGTCGATGTCGAGCCCGGTAAGGTTGCCCTTCGCGGTCGCCGTGGCCTTCACGAGCCCCGCGCCGCTTTCGCCGGTCACGGTCATGGTGTCGAGCTGCTCCTGCAACTCGGCCATGTCCTTCTGCATCTGCTGTGCTTTCTTCATCATTCCGGCCATGTCGCCGAGACCGCCCAATCCTTTGAACATTCCGTCATCCTTTCCTGTGGGGAGCCGTCATTCCTCGAACGGATCCCATTCGTCCTCGACCTCCTCGAGCGCCTCGCTCGCCGCGCTGGCGGCCAGCGCGTCGGGGGTGCGGATGTCGCTGATCTTCGCGTCGGGGAAGAGCTCGAACACCTTAGCGACGATCGGGTGCTCCCGCGCCTCGGCCTCGAGCGCGAGACGCGCGGCATCCTCCACCTCGTAGATGGTCCGCGCCTCCTCAGGAGCTTCGGCGATAGTCACGATCCACCGCACGCCGGTCAGGGCGTGGAGCCGCTGGGAGAGGCGGGGGGCCAGGTCCGCGGCCGCATCCCCCCAGGGCTGGAACTCGATCCGGCCGGGGCTGTAGCGCGCGATCCGCATGTTTCTCTTCGCCTCGATGAGCAGGGTGCCTGCGCGGCTTTCCTCCAGCAGCGCGACGACCGCCTCGAAGGAGGTGTAGCGCGCCAGCGCCACGTCGGGGGCCTGCGCCGGCGCTGTCGCTGCGCCGCTCGTCATCACCGGCCCGTGGGTCACTGGCCCGCCTCCGGCCGGGGCGCCCTGCGCACTCACCGATCCGCCGCTCCGCGGCGCGCCGCCGCCGGCGGGGCCGGAGGGCGGGCGGGGCGGCGGGTTCTGCTCGTTGAGGCGGCGCACCAGATCCTCGGGCATCGGCAGCTCGGCCACATGGGTGAGCCGGATGATCGCCATCTCGGCGGCCATCATCGCGTTCGGCGCGGCGGCCACCTCCTCGAGCGCCTTCAGCAGCATTTGCCACATCCGCGACAGCACCCGCATCGGCAGCTTTTCCCCCATCGCGAGCCCGCGTGCGCGCTCGTCCGGGCCGATGGTCGGATCCTCGGCGGCATTGGGCGTGATCTTGATGACCGAAACCCAATGCGTGATCTCCGCGAGATCGCGCAGCACTGCAAGCGGATCGGCGCCATCGGCATATTGCCCGCCCAGTTCCCCGAGCGCGCCCGCGGCATCGCCCGCCATGATCATGTCGAAGAGATCGAGCACGCGGCCCCGGTCGGCAAGGCCCAGCATCGCGCGGACCTGATCGACCGTTGTCTCGCCCGCACCGTGCGAAATCGCCTGGTCGAGCAGCGAAAGCGCGTCCCGGACCGAGCCCTCGGCGGCGCGGGTGATGAGCGCGAGCGCGTCCTGGGCCACGGCACTGCCTTCCTTCGCGGCGATCGTGGAGAGGTGGTTCATCATCACCTCGGGTTCGATCCGGCGCAGGTCGAACCTCTGGCAGCGCGACAGCACCGTGACCGGAACCTTGCGGATCTCGGTCGTGGCAAAGATGAACTTTACATGCGCCGGCGGCTCTTCGAGCGTCTTGAGAAGCGCGTTGAACGCGCTCGTCGAGAGCATGTGCACCTCGTCGATGATGTAGATCTTGTACCGCGCGGAGGCAGCGCGGTAATGCACCGAGTCGATAATCTCGCGTATGTCGCCCACCCCGGTGCGCGAGGCGGCGTCCATTTCCATCACGTCGACATGACGACCCTCGGTGATCGCGACGCAGTGCTCGCACTGGCCGCAGGGTTCCGTGGTCGGTCCGCCCGTTCCATCCGGTCCGACGCAGTTCATGCCCTTGGCGATGATCCGCGCGGTGGTGGTCTTTCCGGTGCCGCGGATGCCGGTCATGATGAAGGCCTGCGCGATCCGGTCGGCGGCAAAGGCGTTCTTCAGCGTCCGCACCATCGCGTCCTGACCGATCAGGTCGGCAAAGATTTCCGGGCGATACTTGCGCGCCAGAACCTTGTAGCCGGTGTTCGTGTCGGACATGCGGTGGCCTCCTTCGTTCGCGCTGTAAGGTAAGGGCGGGGAGGCCCCCCCGCAACCTCATTCGCCGCGTCTTGCGCTCTTTGCCTTCTTCGCGGATTTCACCGTCTTGGAGAACTTGCGTCCGCGGTCGCGCGCCTCGGCAATGGTCTCCGTGTTGCGGGCGTCTTCCTCGAGGAGTTTGCGCCAGCGTTCGACCCGCTCGGGGTCCAGCTCGCCCGCCTCCACGGCGGCGCGCACCGCGCAACCGGGCTCCCCGCGATGCCGGCAGTCGGAGAATTTGCACATCGCGGCCAGCTCGGTGATGTCCTCGAACAGTGTCGCAATGCCTTCGGAGGCATCGTGCAGCGCAAGCTCGCGCATCCCCGGCGTGTCGATCAGCCAGCCGCCCGCGTGCATCCGGTGCATCGAGCGCGCGGTGGTGGTGTGCCGGCCCTTGGCGTCGTCCTCGCGGATCTCCCCCACCTCGATCTCCTCGCCCGTCAGCCCGCGCGCCAGCGTCGACTTGCCGACGCCCGAGGAGCCGACGAGCGCGATGGTCTGCCCCCTGCCGCAATAGCGTTCGAGCCGGGCGATGTCCTCGGCGTCCTTCGCGTTCACCAGCATCACCTCGGCACCTTCATAGATGGATTTCGCCCGCGTCTCGTAATCTTCGGCCGGCATCTCCTCCGGCCTGTCCTTCCTGGTGATGACGATGACCGGCACCGCCTCCGCGTCGAGGGCGATGGCGAGATAGCGTTCGAGCCGGGCCTCGTTGAAATCCTGGTTGCAGGAGGTGGTGATGAACAGCGTATCGATATTGGCCGCGATGAGCTGTGCCTGCGCCGCGATCCCCGCGGCCTTGCGCGAGATGAGCGTCTTGCGCTCCAGAAGGCGGATGAGCCGGGTGCCGTCGGTGAGGGCGAAATCGCCCACGGCCATGTCCGTGGCGACATGATCGCCGGTCAGCGCGATTTCCACGCGCTCGAGCGCAGGGGTGAGGGCGACGACGGAGCGGCGGCGCACTTCGGACAGGCGCACGGGGGTCAGCGTCCCGATCTCTTCGAGGTCGAGCTGGCCGTTGAAGAACTGGGACCAGCCCAGATCGGTGAGATCGGTCGTCATTCATGTCCCGCTGTCAGAAGGGTTGGCCTATATTGCCGCCTGCGGGCATAAGAACAAGACCCGAACGGCGGCGCAGCGCGGAACAGTGGCACGAAGGGGAAGGGTGAGAGGCTGGACAACGACCCAAGCGGGACTCGTTACGGCTGCTTCCTTCCGGACCTGACCGGGTTGGCGAGGTGCTCGCCCGCGCCAACCTCTCGAGGGGTTACATAGTCGCGACGGACCGGGAACGCAAGTCCCGGCCCGCGCTGGTCTGCGCTCAGCCCTGGGGACGCTCCGCCCAGCCCGCGAAGATCTTCTCGAGCCCGACCACGATGTAGTAGAGCACGATCCCGAGGAAGGCGAGGGCGATCAGCACCGCGAACATCAGCGGGTAGTCGGCGTTGATCTTCCCCGAATCGAACAGATGGCCGAGTCCGCGCCCGTGCGGCTCCACGATCTCCATGAGGTTCGTGCCGATGAAGGCGAGCGTCACCGACACTTTCAGCGCCCCGAAGAATTCCGGCAGCGTCTTCGGCAGGGCGATCTTCCAGAAGATCGTCCATTTCGACGCGCCGAGGGAACGCAGGATATCGCGATATTCCGGCTCCAGCGTCGACAGCCCGATGGCGACCGCGACGGAGATCGGGAAGAACGAGATCATGAAGGCGATCAGCACCGTGTTCAGGTCGTGCTGGCCGATCAGGATCAGCGCGATGACCGGCACGACGGTCGCCTTCGGAATGGCGTTGAACCCCACGAGCAACGGATAGATCGCGTCCCGCATCGTGCGCGAAAATCCCATCACCATGCCGATCAGCGTGCCCACGACCACCGCGAGCAGCAGGCCGATGACGGTGCGCCAGAGGGTCTGCCAGCCGTAGATCAGGAACAGGTTCCAGTATTTCGTGTAGGCCGGCAGGAGGTCGGAGGGCGATGCCATCTTGTAATTCGGCCACTGGTTCACCCAGACGACGAATTCCCAGAGCACGAGAAAGATCAGGATGGCGATGGTCGGGGTGGCGATCCGGCGAAAGGTCTTCATCATGCGGCTTTCTCGTCCGTCGCCCGGCCCTGGGCGATCTCGATCTGGTGGCGCAGCCGATGCAGGATCTCGGTTGCCTCCTGGGTGTAGAGCACCTCGAGATCGGTACGACCCCCGAGCTTCACGTTCTCCACATGCTGCGCCGTCGCCGGCCGTCCCGAAAGCACGATCACCTCGTCGGCGAGATAGACGCTCTCGCGCAGGTCATGGGTGATGAGCACGCCGGTAAAGGGCTCCTCGGCCCTGAGCGCATGCATGGTCTGCCACAGGTCCTCGCGGGTGAAGGCGTCGAGCGCGCCGAAGGGTTCGTCCATGATCAGGACGTCGGGCTTGTGGACGATCGCGCGGCACAGCGAGGCGCGCTGGCGCATCCCGCCCGAAAGCTCCGAGGGCCGCTTGTCCTCGAATCCCTCGAGCCCGACGAGCGCCAGAAGCTCCCGCCCGCGGTCCTCCTTCTGTTTCCGGCTCATCTTGTTCGGCACGATCTCGAGCGGCAGGAGCACGTTTTGCAGGATCGTGCGCCATTCGAGCATCACCGGGTTCTGGAACGCCATGCCGACCGTCGACCGCGGCGAGACCACGCGCTCGCCATGGAGCCAGACCTCGCCCGTGTCGGGCTTCATCAGCCCTGCGACGAGCCGCGTGAGCGTGGATTTGCCGCAGCCCGAGGGGCCGACCACGGCGCAGAAATCGCCTTCTGGCACCGAAATGTTGAGATCGTCGAGAACGGGCAGGGGGCCCTTGTCGGTCTTGTAGGCGTGGGTCACGCCGCGGATGTCTATGAGGTTCGTCATTCTACCTTGCCTGATGGAGGACGGGCGGGAGATCCCCGCCCGGCACATGGCCTCACTTGAGCATCCGGACATCCGCGGAAGGCAGGTACTCGTCGGTGAAATACAGGGCCGGATCCGGCTCGGCATTGAACTCGTAGACCATCTTGAGCTGTTCGAGCGATCCCGCGAGCCGCTCCGTGTCGACCGCGCCCAGCCCGTTCTCGAGCACGTAATCGGTCAGCACATTGCCCTCGAGCGCCAGTTCGAGGCGCCGGGTCTCCAGCTCGACATCCGAGGCGGGGTTGTATTTCACCATGTATTCGACCGCGGCCACCGGATCGGCCACCGCATCCTTCCAGCCCATCGCGACGGCTTCGAGAAAGCCGCGGACCGCCTCCGGGTTCTCCGCGGCGAAGTCGGTGTTCACGATGATGCCGTTGCCGTAGAGGTCGACACCGTAATCGCTCATCATGATCGTGGAGATGTCCTCCTCCGGCACGCCGAGCCGGGCGAGGTTCAGGTAGGAGGAGAAGTTGTAGCCCGTGACCGAATCGACCTTGCCCTCCGCGAGCATCGGCTCGCGCGTCGGGAAGCCCACCGGCTCCACCGTGATCGCCTCCATGTCGAGGTCGTTGGCGGCGGCGAAGATCGGGAACTGCGCCCAGGCGCCATCGGGCGGCGGCGCGCCGAGCACCCGTCCCTCGAGATCCTTCGGCTCCTCGACGCCCAGCGACTTGCGCCCGACGATGGCAAAGGGCGGGGCGTCGTAGATCATCATCGCCATGGTCACCGGCGCGCCGGGATTCTGGTCGAGGAACTTGATGAGGGAGTTGATGTCGGCAAAGCCCACGGGAAAGGCGCCGGTGGCCACTTTCGGGATCGCGTCGAGCGAGCCCTGGCCGGCAGAGATCTCCACCGTCAGATCCTTGTCGGCGAAATATCCCTGTTCGAGCGCCGCGAAATAGGGCGCCGCCGGGCCCTCGAATTTCCAGTCGAGGGCGAAGGACATCGCGGTTTCGGCATGGGCCGCCGTCGCGCCGAGGACGAGGGTGGCGAGGATCGGAATGGGTTTCGTGAACATTTGGCTCCCCTGGATTGTTCGGCTCCACTCTGACCGCTCGCCGGGACGGCGGCGAGATCGGCGCGGGAACTTCCCGATCCGATCCCGCGCGCTGATCAAAAAACTTGCAGAAGAGTCAAGATTTGCCCATTTGGTAAACGAAAGGCGGCCACCCGCCGGGACGGCGGGGCAGGTCCGGGACCGGCGCCGTCACGCCCGGTGCCACAGGGCGCGTGGATCATGGCCTTGAGACGGAAAGGGGGCCGCTCCCGCCGCGACAGGAACGGGCCAAGGCGCCGTCCGATGGCGGGTTCCCCGCATGTTGGAGGCCCGGCGCCGCGTCTCCAACACGCCGGGGAAACCTGCCCGGCGGATCAGAGGGCGATGCGGAACTGCGCGAAGCCGTTCGCCCCTTCCCCGGCATCCTCGATGGTGAGGCCGTCGAGAGTGGCGAGATGGGGTCGCGCCGCCGGCCCCGTCTCGAACAGCACCGTGGCTCCGCCGAGCGGGGCGAGCGACCAGTTGTTGTCCGCCTTGGGGTCGATGGTGCCCATCTCGACGATGTACCGCACGATGATGTCGCGGTTCGTGTCCGGCCCTTCAAAGACGATGGTGGAGCCGTCCGCGCCGGGAAAGCTGCCGCCGCCGCCCGCGCGATAATTGTTCGTCGCGACGATGAATTCCATCCCGTCGGTCACCGGCACTCCCTCATGGGCGAGATCGACGATCCGCGCCGCCTCCGCGTTCACCACGTTGCCGTCCCGGTCGAACCGGGCGGGCTGGCTGATGTCGATGCGATAGGTCACGCCGTCCATCACGTCGAAATTGTAGGAGGCGAAGTCCGGGTTCAGCAGCGGCGCGTCGGTCGCGCCGGGCGCGACCTGGTTGAACATGCCCGCCGACCGTTCGAGCCACCCCCTGAGCTGCGTGCCGGTGATGCGCACGGCGCGGATCGTGTTCGGATAGAGGTAGAGGTCGGCGACATTCTTGATCGCCACATCGCCCACCGGCACGTCGGTGTAATAATCCGGCCCGCCGCGTCCGCCCGCCTTGAACGGCGCCGCCGCGGAAAGGATCGGAAGGCCCTCGTGCTCCGTCCCCGCCATCATCTCGGCGATATACCACGATTGCGCGTTCGACACGATCTGGACCGAAGGATCGTCGGCCACCAGCGCGAAATAGGAATGCAGCGGTGCCGCCGTCTTCCCCACCGCGCGGCGGACATAGGCGAGGGTCTCCTCGTGCACGTCCTGCACCGAGGCGAGAACCGGCGCGACGCTCTCCACCAGCGGCGTGACGGAGCGGTCCTCGCCGCGGTCGTAGATCGGGCGCGTCTCCACCGCGCTGGTGACCACGCGCCACGTCCCGCCCTCGTATTCGAGCAGCAGGTCGAGCACGCCCAGATGCGACCCCCAGTAGCCGCCCATCACCGCGGGCTTGCCGTGGATCGTGCCCTTGGCCGCGTCCACCGCCGCCATGCCGTCGAAATCGGGAGAGGGAAAGACGAGATGCGAATGCCCCGTCATCAGCCCGTCGATGCCCGCCACCGCGGCGAGCGGGACGGAGGCGTTCTCCATCCCCTCGCGGTGTTCGGCCGCGCCGATGCCCGAATGGTTCAGCGCGATCACGATATCGGCGCCCTCCTCCTTCATCTGGGGCAGATAGGCGCGGGCGGTCTCGACGATGTCGCGCGCCTCCACGTTGCCTTCGAGGTTCTTGCGGTCCCACAGCATGATCTGCGGCGGCACGAAGCCGATGAGGCCGATCCTGATCGGATGGGTGTCGCCCGCGCCATCGGTGATCTCGCGGTCGAGGATGACATAGGGCGGCACGAGGGTCTCGTCCTCGCGCGGGCTCGCGCCCCTCTTCCTGACGACATTGGCGGAAACGACAGGATACTCCGCGCCGGCGAGCGACTTCACCAGGAAATCAAGCCCGTAGTTGAATTCGTGATTGCCGAGCGTCGAGGCGTCGAAGCCCACGGTGTTCATCGCGGCGATGACCGGGTGCATGTCGCCCTCCCTCATGCCCCGCTCATAGGCGATATAGTCGCCCATCGGATTGCCCTGGAGGAAATCGCCGTTGTCGACGAGCAGCGCGTTCGTCGCCTCCGCGCGCACGGCTTCGATATGTGCCGTCGTGCGGGCCAAGCCGACCGTGTCCACCGGCCTGTCGGCGTAGTAATCGTAGGGAAAGACATGGACATGCAGATCCGTCGTTTCCATGATCCGCAGATGGGCCTGGTTGGCGGCCGCGCGCGCGGAAAAGGGGTGAAGGGCAATCAAGGCAGTTCCTGCGATCGTACCGGAAAGAAAGTTCCGGCGGTTCATTCCTCGGGTCATGTCGTCCATCCTGCACGTCCTTTCCTGTCGCGCCCGCCCGTCTCGTGGCGGTGGCGCAACTCTCATCCGGTCACAAGACATCCCCATGACAGGCACAGGATGACCCAGGTCCCGGCGTCGCGCAAACGGTTTCGGCCCCTCCGCCGCCTGTCCGCCATGTCGCAGGACGGCAACAGCCGCGCCGGCAAAGCGTCGTCCGGACCCAGGCGCCCGCTTGGCGAGCCGCGCCCGCCCGGCCTATGCAGGAGCATGATCAGCCGACTCCCCGATCCGGTGACCTTCGCGGCCGGAACCCTTGATCGTGCCGCGCATCTGCGCGCCCGCGCGCCCCTCCTCTGGGAGGCGGCAGAGGCGCGCGCGCTCCCGTTCTGGCGCATGTTGCCCCTGCTGCGCGACGGCGGCGGCCTCGCGCTCCACGCCGCGCAGGGCCCGCTCTTCGACGGCACGGAGGAACGGGTCTTCCTCGGCCTCGCCACGGCCGGCGCGCCCGTCTTCGCCGTCGATGTGAGCCACTGGCCCGCCGCCGCAGCGCCGGCCGCGGCGGAGGCGACACCCTGGACGGCCGCGGAGATGCGCTGCGACAGGGTGCCGGACGCCGCCTTCCGCGAATTGCGCAGCGTGATGGCCCTTCTCGATCCCTGGGAGGCGGAGGTGGCGGCCACCGGCCGCGGCATCCTCGAATGGCACGCCCGGCACGGCTTTTGCGCCACATGCGGGACGCGCAGCCTGCGGGTCGAGGGCGGATGGCGGCGGGATTGCCCGGCTTGCGCCGCGCCGCATTTTCCCCGCACCGATCCCGTCGTCATCATGCTTGTGACGCATGGCAATTCCGTGCTGCTCGGCCGCAACGAGACCTGGCCGGAGCGGATGTATTCGCTGCTCGCGGGATTCGTCGAGCCGGGAGAGCCGGTCGAGGCCGCGGTGCGCCGCGAGGTGTTCGAGGAGGCGGGCGTGCGCATCGGTGCCGTGTCCTACGTCGCGAGCCAGCCCTGGCCCTTCCCCGCCTCGCTCATGCTCGGCTGCCGGGCCGAGGCGCTCGGCACGGAGATCGCGATCGACAGGACGGAAATCGAAGATGCGCGCTGGGTCCGGCGCGAGGATCTCGCCCGTGCGATGGCCGGGCGCCACCCCGAGATTGCGCCCCCGCGCCGCGGCGCTTTGGCTCAATTTCTCATGAACGCATGGCTTGCGGACCGCTGAGCCGGCGGGATACCATTGCGGGGCTGAACCACAGGTAGGCATGGATGAAATTCTCCACCCGTCAGGATATCGACGCCCCCGCCGCATATGTCTTCGAGCGCCTGAGCGACTTCGAGGGCATGGAACGCCAGGCCATGCGTCACGGGATCGAGGTCGCGCGCAAGGCGCCGCAGCAGGGGCGCGGCCTCGGCGCGGGCTGGCGGATCAGGGTGCCGTTCCGCGGCAAGCTGCGCGATGTCGAGGCGCAGGTAAGCGAATTCGACGTGCCGAACGCGATCGCCGCGCGGGCGCAGTCCGGCGGGCTCGACATGCTGCTCAGCGCCGAGCTGCTCGCCCTCTCGCCCCGGCGCACGCGGCTCACCTTCGGCTATGACGTGCGGCCACGGACGCTGTCGGCGCGCATCCTCGTGCAATCGGTCAAATTCGCCAAGAATACGTTCCAGAAACGCTTCGAACGGCGCGTCACGAGGTTCTGCGAGGCGGTGGCGGAGGACTATGCCGGGGCGCCCCGCCCCTGATCTCAGATGCGGCGCGGATCGGCGGGATAGACGCCGAGGATCTCCACCATCTCCGTGAAGAAGCGCAGCTCGTCGAGCGCGAGGCTCACGTTCTCGTCTTCGGGATGGCCCTCGATATCGGCATAGAACTGCGTTGCGGTAAAAGCGCCGTCGACCATGTAGCTTTCGAGCTTGGTCATGTTGACGCCGTTGGTCGCGAAGCCGCCGAGCGCCTTGTAGAGCGCGGCGGGAATGTTGCGCACCCGGAACATGAAGGCGGTGACCATCTTGTCCGCGCGGCGCGTGTAATCGGGCTCGCGCGCCATGATGAGAAAGCGCGTGGTGTTGAGCTCGTGATCCTCGACATGCCGCGCCAGCACGTCGAGGCCGAAGATCTCCGCCGCGAGCTCGGAGGCGAAGGCGCCGATTTCGGGCCGGCCCTCTTCCGTCACCGACCGCGCCGCGGCGGCGTTGTCGGACCAGTTGACCGTCGCCAGCCCGTGCTCGCGCACGAAGCCGCGCGCCTGGCCGAGCAGCACGGACATCGCACGCACCTCCCGGATCTCCGGCAGGGTCGTGCCCGGAAGCCCAAGCAGGTTCACATGCACCCGCACGAAGGTCTCGCCGATGATATGCAGCCCCGACTCCGGCAGGAGGTGGTAGACGTCCTGAACCCGGCCGTAGGTCGAATTCTCGACCGCGATCATGCCGAGCGCGGCCTTGCCCGAACGGACCGCCTCCAGCGCATCCTCGAAGGTGGGGCAGGGCAGCGGGTCGTGGTCGGGCCGGGCTTCGACGCAGGCCTGATGGGAATAGGATCCCGGTTCGCCCTGAAATGCGATGAACTGGCGCATGACGGCCCCTCCCTGCCCATGACAATTTGCGCGAAACTGCGCGGGAAAGGGTCTTATACCTTGAAATGAAGGAGGGGAAGCGGATACATAGCGCGCGACGAACCTATATGAACGGAACGCGACATGTTCGACACTATGACCCTTACCAAGACCGTGGGTGGCGTCTGCGGCACCCTTCTGATCTTCCTTCTTGGCAACTGGGCCGCCGACTCCATCTACGCGATGGACGCGACCGGTCATGACGGCGAGACGGTTCAGGCCTACGTGATCCCGACCGAGGAGGGGGAGGAAGCGCCGGCCGAGGAAGAGGCCGAGGTGTCCTTCGAGGAACTGCTCGCCTCCGCCGACGCCTCCGCCGGCGAAAAGGTGTTCAACAAGTGCAGGGCGTGTCACAAGCTCGACGGCAGCAACGGCACCGGCCCGCATCTCGACGGCGTGGTCATGCGCGCTGTCGCCTCGGTCGACGGCTTCGCCTATTCCGACGGCATGGTGTCGCATGGCGGCGACTGGACGCCGGATGCGCTCAACGAATTCCTCGCCGACCCGAAAGGCATCGTGCCGGGCACGAAGATGTCCTTCGCCGGTCTGAACAAGATCGAGGATCGTGCCGATGTCGTCGCCTATCTCCAGTCCCTCGGCGGCTGAGCCCTCTCCCGCCGGAGAACGAAAACCCCGCCGGAGCGCGCCGGCGGGGTTTCTTTTTGCGCCGGGGGGCGATAGGCGACGCCGGCTCACGCAATTTCGACCTCATGTAACTTGCAAATCGCGACCCGCGCGCTTTACCGTCATCCGCGAGGTGCGGGCGCAACGTCGTCCCGCCAAGGCGTTTTCAGAACGACATCCGGAGGTCCTTTCATGAACACCCGCCCCGCCCTGCGCGCTCTGGCATCCGTCGCCGCCGTTCTCGCCCTGAGTTCCGCCGCGGCAAGAGCGCAGGAGGACGAGACGACCATCACGGCCACCTGGTTCTCCGACTGGGGCGAGGCGAAATACGAAGAGCCCTTCGACCATCTCGACTATGTCAATCCCGACGCGCCGAAGGGCGGGGAGATCGTGCTGAGCACGGTCGGCTCCTTCGACAGCATGAACCCCTTCGCGACCCTGACCGGCTCGCCTGCCATGCTGTCCTCCATGCCCTACGAGCGGCTGATGGAAAGCGTGGCGGACGAGGCCAAGGCGGCCTCCTACTGCCTGCTCTGCGAGACCATCGAATATCCCGAGAGCCAGGAATGGGTGATCTTCCACCTGCGCGACGACGTGACCTTTTCGGACGGCACGCCGATGACCGCCGAAGACGTGGTCTTCACCCACAAGAAGTTCATCGCGGAGGGCACGCCCTCCTGGCGCAGCGGCGTCAGCGCGATGATCACCGATGTCGAGGCGCTCGACGCGCATACGGTGAAATTCACCTTCGCCCCGGACATCCCGCGCAACGGGCTGATCGGTCAGGCCGGTGCGACGATCGTGATGCAGAAGAAATGGTTCGACGAGACCGGCGCGCGGCTCGATGAAAAGCGTTACCAGGTCTCCCCCGGCACCGGGGCCTACATGCTCGACGGCTACGATGCCGGCCAATGGGTCGCCTATCGGCGCAACCCCGACTACTGGGGCCTGGACCATCCGCTGAAGCGGGGCAGGCAGAATTACGACCGCATCCGCATCGTCTATTTCGGCGATACCAATCTCGCCCTCGAGGCCTTCGCCGCGGGGGAGATCACCTTCCGGCTCGAGAATTCTTCGATCAACTGGGCGACGAGCTACGATTTTCCGGCGGTCCACAACGGCTCCGTGGTGAAAGCCGAGCTGCCCGACGGCAATGTGCCGAACGCGTTGGGTTTCGTGTTCAACATGCGCCGCGAGAAGTTCGCCGACCGGAACCTGCGCCTCGCGCTCGGGCTGATGTATAACTTCACCTGGACCAACGATGCGCTGCAATACGGGCTCTTTGCGCAGCGGGAGAGCTTCTGGCAGAACTCGCCGCTGATGGCCGAGGGCCTGCCCGACGGGCGCGAGCTCGACTATCTCGAAGGCGTGCGCGACCTCCTGCCCGAGGAGATCTTCACCGAGGAGGCGCAGATGCCGCACAGCTCGGGCGACCGGTCCCTCGACCGGCGCAACCTGCGCCAGGCACTCGCTCTGATGGAGGAAGCGGGCTACACTCCCGGCAGCGGCGGCAAGCTGCGCGACGCCGAGGGGCGGCCCTTCACCCTCGAATTCCTCAGCGCCAACCCCAGCTTCGACCGCATCTTCATCCCCTATGTCGAGAACCTTCAGGCGCTGGGCGTCGAGGCGCGCTATAACCGCGTGGACCCCAGCCAGTACCAGGCCCGACGCCAGGCCTTCGATTACGACATGATCTACGACGGCTACCAGAGCGGCCTCGAGGAGGGCGCGGGGATGCAGCAGAAATACGGCTCCAAGGAGGTCAACGACATCTTCAACCCGGCGGGCTACAGCCGCGAGGCCGTGGACAGGCTGATCGAGGAGGTGATCCGGGCGGAGACCTACGACGACATGACCGCCGCCGTGCGCGCCATCGATCGGGTCATGCGCTACGACTATTTCATGGTTCCGACCTACTACAACGACAGCTACTGGGTCGCCTATTACGACATGTACGACCATCCCCCGCTCGAGCAGATGCCCGCCTACGATCTCGGCTATCTGGACTTCTGGTGGTATAACGCGGACAAGGCGGCGGAGCTGCGCGCGGCCGGCGCGCTGAAATAGACCCGAGAGGACGACGCCCCTATGGGAGCCTATATCCTGCGGCGCCTGTTGCTGATCATCCCGACCCTGCTCGGGATCATGATCATCAATTTCGTGCTGACCCAATTCGTGCCCGGCGGCCCCGTCGAGCAGGTGCTCGCCAACATCCAGGGCGAGGGCGACGTGTTCTCAACCCTCTCCGGCGGCTCGGGCGATGCCGGCCGTGCCCCGCAGACACAGTCCTCCCCGAACGGCTACGAGGGAAAATACGTGGGCTCGCGCGGCCTCCCGCCCGAATTCATCGCCGATCTCGAACGCCAGTTCGGCCTCGACAAGCCGCCGCTCGAACGCTTCCTCACGATGATGTGGAACTACATGCGCTTCGATTTCGGACAGAGCTATTTCCGCTCCGAGGGCGTGCTCGATCTCGTCTGGGACAAGCTGCCCGTGTCCATCAGCCTCGGCCTCTGGTCGACGCTGATCTCCTATCTCGTCTCGATCCCCCTCGGCATCCGCAAGGCGGTCCGCGACGGCTCCTCCTTCGACAGCTGGACCTCGGGCATCATCATCGCCGCCTATGCGATCCCCGGCTTCCTCTTTGCGATCATGCTGCTCGTGCTCTTCGCCGGCGGCTCCTACTGGCAGATCTTCCCGCTGCGCGGCCTGACCTCGCCCGACTGGCACCAGATGTCGCTCCTGGGCAAGATCCTCGACTACCTCTGGCACATTGCCCTGCCGGTGACGGCCTCGGTGATCTCCTCCTTCGCGACCCTCACGCTGCTGACGAAGAATTCCTTCCTCGACGAGATCCGCAAGCAATATGTCGTCACCGCCAAGGCCAAGGGCCTGTCGGAACGCCGGGTGCTCTACGGCCATGTCTTCCGTAACGCCATGCTCATCGTGATCGCGGGCTTTCCGGGCCTCTTCCTCGCCGTCTTCTTCGGCGGCTCGGTGATCATCGAGACGCTCTTCTCCCTCGACGGGCTCGGGCGCCTCGGCTATCAGGCGGCGCTGCAACGCGACTATCCGGTGATCTTCGGCACACTCTTCTTCTTCGGCCTCATCGGCCTTCTGGTCGGGATCCTCTCGGATCTCATGTATGTCTTCGTCGATCCGCGCATCGACTTCGAGAAGAGGGACACATGAGACTGTCGCCGCTCAACCAGCGCCGCTGGCGTAACTTCCGCGCCAATCGCCGGGCCTTCTGGTCTCTCATCGTCTTCTGCATCCTGTTCGGCCTGTCGCTCTTTGCCGAATTCATCGCCAACGACAAGCCGATCCTCGTGAAATATCGCGGCGAGTTCTACACGCCGATCTTCAACTTCTACCCGGAGACGACCTTCGGCGGCGATTTCCGCACCGAGGCCGTCTATCGCTATGCCGAAGTGGAATGCCTCATCCGGACCGGCGGGCTCGTCGACTGTTTCGACGACCCGGAGGGCGTGATGGCCGATGCGGCGGACGGGGACTTCGCCGGAGAGCCGGTGGAGAAGGGCTGGCTCCTATGGCCGCTCATCCCCTATTCCTTCAACACCCAGGTGGAGGGGCCGGGCGCCGCCCCCTCGCCGCCCACGTCGCAGAACTGGCTCGGCACGGACGACACGAAACGCGACGTGGTCGCGCGGGTGATCTACGGCTTCCGCCTCTCGGTGCTGTTCACCCTCGTCGTCTCCGTCGTCTCCTCCCTCGTCGGCATCGTCGCCGGCGCGATCCAGGGCTATTTCGGTGGGCGCACCGACCTCATCTTCCAGCGGGTGCTGGAGATCTGGGGCGCAATGCCCTCGCTCTACGTCATCATCATCCTGTTCGCGATCCTCGGGCGAAGTTTCTGGCTCCTCGTCTTCGTTACCATCCTCTTCGGCTGGACGGCCCTCGTGGGCGTGGTGCGCGCCGAATTCCTGCGCGCGCGCAATTTCGAATACATCCGCGCCGCACGCGCGCTCGGCGTCGGCAACTGGACGATCATGTTCCGCCACATGCTCCCGAACGCGATGGTCGCGACCCTGACCATGCTGCCCTTCATCGTGACGGGAAATATCGGCGTGCTGGCCTCGCTCGACTTCCTCGGCTTCGGACTTCCGTCGTCCTACCCGTCGCTCGGGGAACTGACGCTTCAGGCGAAACAGAACCTTCAGGCGCCGTGGCTCGGCTTCACCGCCTTCTTCACCTACGCGATCATGCTGTCGCTGCTCGTCTTCGTCTTCGAGGGCGTGCGCGATGCCTTCGACCCGAGAAAGACCTTTCGATGAGCCTTCTGGAATACAGGGATCTGCGCGTCGGCTTTCGCCAGGACGGCGCGATCGTCGAGGCCGTGCGGGGCGTCTCCTTCACCGTCGAACGCGGTGAGGTGGTCGCGCTCGTGGGCGAATCCGGGTCGGGCAAATCCGTGACCGCACTCTCCTCGGTCAATCTCCTGCCCGATACCGCCGTGCTCTCGGGATCGGTCACCTATGACGGCGAGGAACTCGTCGGCACGCCGGAGAAGCGGCTGCGCGACCTGCGCGGCAACGACATCAGCTTCATCTTTCAGGAGCCGATGACCTCGCTCAACCCGCTCCACACGATCGAGAAGCAGCTCTCCGAAGTGCTCCTGCTGCATCAGGGCATGACCGGGAAGGCGGCGCGTGCGCGCATCCTCGAACTGCTCGATCGGGTGGGGATCTTCCAGCCCGAGGAGCGGCTCGGCTCCTATCCGCACCAGTTGTCCGGGGGACAGCGCCAGCGCGTGATGATCGCAATGGCGCTGGCCAACAATCCCAAGCTCCTGATCGCGGACGAACCCACCACCGCGCTCGACGTGACGATCCAGGCGCAGATCCTCGACCTGCTCGCCGACATCAAGCGCGACGAGGGCATGGCGATGCTCTTCATCACCCATGACCTCAACATCGTGCGCAGGTTTGCGGATCGCGTCTGCGTGATGAAGGACGGAGAGATCGTGGAAAGCGGCCCCACCGCGGAGATCTTCGACGCGCCGCAACATCCCTATACGCAGATGCTTTTGGCCGCCGAGGCGACGGGCCGGCCTGAGCCGGTGCCGGAGGGCGCGGAGGTGGTGGCGGAGACCACCGACCTGCGCGTCTGGTTCCCGATCCAGCGCGGGCTCCTGCGCCGGACTGCCGGTTATGTGAGGGCGGTGAACGCCGCGAGCTTCGCCGTGCGCGAGGGGGAGACCGTCGGCATCGTCGGCGAATCCGGCTCCGGCAAGACCACCCTCGCGCTCGCGATGATGCGCCTGATCTCGTCGGAGGGGCCGGTGGTCGTGCTGGGCCGCGACGTTCAGGGCTGGTCCAACCGCAAGCTGCAACCGCTGCGCGCGGACATGCAGATCGTGTTCCAGGATCCCTACGGCTCGCTTTCCCCGCGCATGACCGTCGAACAGATCATCGCGGAAGGGCTCGGCGTGCACAAGATTGCCGGCATCTCCTCGAAGGGGCAGGCGGTGATCGACATCATGCGCGAGGTCGGGCTCGACCCGGAGACGCGCCACCGCTATCCGCACGAATTCTCCGGCGGCCAGCGCCAGCGCATCGCCATCGCCCGCGCGATGATCCTCCGGCCGCGTCTCGTGGTGCTCGACGAGCCGACCTCCGCCCTCGACATGACGGTGCAGGTGCAGATCGTCGATCTGCTGCGCAGGCTCCAGGTCACGCACCGTCTCGCCTATCTCTTCATCTCCCACGACCTGCGCGTCGTGCGCGCGCTGTCGCATCGCGTGCTGGTGATGAAGCGGGGCGACGTGGTGGAAAGCGGCACGGCGGACCAGATCTTCGACGCGCCGAAGGATCCCTACACGCGCGCGCTCGTCGCGGCGGCCTTCGATCTCAAGGTCGAGGAGGGAGCGGGCGTCTGAGCCCGGTGCCCGACGCAAGTCGGACGGAAGTCCGACAGAAGTCTGACCACGAAAAAGGCGCGGGACGGCCCCCGCGCCTCATCTCGTTTCGGCCCTGCGCCCGGTTCAGGACGGCCCGACCGTCGCGCATTCCGCCCCCCGCGCCTCGAGCCGGCGGCAGGTCATCGCCGCGAGATCTTCGGTCAGGCCAAGGAAATTGGCATCGAACCCGCGCGGGGTGCGAACCACCTTGCGCAGCGCGCCATCGAGCATTTCGATCTCGGAAAGCGCTGTTTTCAAAAGCTCTTTTCGGGCCTCGTACTCGGTGCCATAGGTGCCGATATTGATCCCCCAGTGCCGGTCGCCCGAGGTGGAGAGCCGGGTGACGATCTCTGGCGCGGTCGACGGCACCGGATCGGCCGACACGACGGCCGCAGTCGGCTCGACGGAGGCGAGCTGCACCGTCTCCGGACGCAACGTCGGGGCAATGGCCGGGATCGGCGCAATCTGCGCCCGCGCCGTCTCCGCCCTGTCCCCTTCCTCCACCGCCGCCGTAACCTCCGCCGCCGCCGCCGCCGTGGCTTCGGTCGCCGCCGCGAGCACCACGGCCTCCTGTTCGGCCTCGGTCAGCGCGTTCAGCACGTCGTCGGACGCCGCGAGCAGCATTTCCTCGCTCTCCGGCGCGAGTTCCGGCAGCGGCCGGTATTTCGGCCAGGGGCTCTTGGCCACGGTGACGTTCACGCGAATGATTTTCGAGGCGACGCTGGGCGCCTTCTCGCCTTCGGCCACCGTGATCGTGCCGCCGCCCATCTTGCCGAGATAGGGCGGGCGTGCGGGTTTCGCGACGGCGACATTGGTCTGCGCGCGCTTGAAGCCGAGGTCCATCAGCTCCGCCACCTTCGCATTGCGCGACGCGGTCGAACGGCCGCCAAAGACGGTGGCGATGACACGTTCGTTGCCGCGATGCGCCGAGGCGACGAGGTTGAAGCCCGCCGCGGAGGTGTAGCCGGTCTTGATCCCGTCCGCGCCCTGATAGGTCTGGAGGAAGCGCGTGTTGGTGTGATGCACCGTGCGCACGCCGGCATCCGCGCTCTGCCGGGAGAAGAGGTTGTAATATTCCGGAAAGTCGTAGAACAGGTGCCGCCCGAGGACGCTCATGTCGCGGGCGGTCGAGAGGTGGCCGGATTCGGTGAGGCCATGCGCGTTCTTGAAGGTCGTGCGCGACATTCCGAGCGCGTTTGCCGTGCGGTTCATGCGCCGCGCGAAGGCCGCTTCGGAGCCTTCGATCGCCTCGCCGATGGCGGTCGCCGCATCGTTGGCGGACTTCACCGCCGCCGCGCGGATGAGATAGCGCAGCTTGATCTTCTGGCCGGCCTTCAGCCCGAGTTTCGAGGGCGGTTCGCTTGCGGCCTTGGCGGAAACGGTCACCATCGTGTCGAGCGAGATCTCACCGTGCTCTATCGCCTCGAAGGCGATGTAGAGCGTCATCATCTTGGTCAGGGAGGCGGGATGGAGGCGGGTATCGGCATTGGTCGCATGCAGCACCTCCCCGTTGCGCGCATCCATCACTAAGGCCGCATACTCTGCCGCGATTGCCCGAACGGACATCGCAAGGACCATCGCGAAGGTGATCAGAAGAAGGGGAAAAACACGTCCCGTAACGGCACGCGGAAACCGTCGCGCTTGCACGTCGCTCATCATCATAACTCTGCCTCGTCTGGTCGGATCGTGGATGCCCGACTTGTTTATTTGAGCCTAGCACGGCACTTGGAGTGAGAAAACCGTGAAATTTTTGGGCATCTCGGTCTTGCCAAAATGCAAAACCCATATCTGGTGGGGATGCAACATCTTACTACCACATGCTGAAAAGCGCCCGAAAAGAATTTTTCCCTGTGCCTACATTTCAAGCACGGAGACCAGATCTGGAAGGCGGGCGAGAGATTCGATCTGCCGAAACCGCGGGTGATCGAGGGGCGGTTCGGCATGTTCGATCTCCCAGGTGAGACCGTGCGGGACATGGACGCCCCAGGCGCCGGCCTCGATTGGCGGGATGACGTCCGACTTCATCGAATTGCCGACCATCACCGCGGCGGCGGGCGCGAGCCCGCGCCTCGAGAAGATCCCGGCATAGACCGCGGGCGTCTTCGCAGAGACGATCTCCACCCCGTCGAACAGATCGCCAAGGCCGGACTGGGCGAGCTTGCGCTCCTGGTCGAGCAGGTCGCCCTTGGTCACGAGGAGGATGTCGTGATCCTCCGCCAGCATCCGCACGGTCTCCTCCACACCGTCGAGCAGGTGGATCGGATGGCGCAACATTTCCTGCCCGGCGCCGATCAGTTCGCGGATCACCGCGGCGGGAACCTTTTCCTCCGTCACCTCGATTGCGGTCTCGATCATCGACAGGACAAAGCCCTTGATGCCGAATCCGTATTGCCCGAGGTTGCGGCGCTCGGCGGCGAGAAGCCGTTCGGCAAGATGCGCGCGCTCGGAATAATCGGAAAGGAGATCGGCAAACCGGGCCTGGGTCATGCGGAAAAATTGTTCGTTTTCCCACAGGGTATCGTCGGCATCGAAGGCGATCGTCGAAATCTTTCCCGGCATGTGGTAAGGTCTCCTTTGCCGCTTCGGGCATAACCCTCTTTATTCGGCGGCGAAAGGTTCTATATAACGAGCCGAAGCGACACCGCTTTTCGCGTAGTGCAGGAACCGGAGACGACAGCGTGTTACTCTCGCCTCTCATGATGGCCGACAAGGACAACAGCGATGACGACGGCGACGTCGGCCTCGCGCTCAAGACACGTCCGAAGACGAAGCGCCCGCCCCTCTACAAGGTCCTGCTGCTCAACGACGATTATACGCCGATGGAATTCGTGGTGCTCGTGCTCGAACGCTTTTTCGGCATTTCGCATTCCCACGCGACCGAGATCATGCTGACGGTGCACAAGAAGGGCCTCGCCGTCGTCGGGGTGTTTTCCTACGAGATTGCGGAAACGAAGGTGCAGCAGGTGATGGACTTCTCCCGCCGGCATCAGCATCCGCTGCAATGCACCATGGAAAAGGAATAGGCTGCGCGCCTTTTCGCCATGCTTTCCGACAGGCTTCCCCTCCTCCTCGGCGCGCTGCCGCCGGTCCGTCGCGTGGTGGTCTTCCGCCCGCGCGCGGGTACGGATCTACGCGTGCTCAAGGGTGCGGAGGTGCAGATCGTGCAGGGCTTCAAACCCGATTTCGACAGTTTCGCGAAAGAGGGCTACGACACGCGGATCGCGCCGGAGGGACAGTTCGATCTCGTACTCGTCGCGGTGCCGCGCGCGAAGGCGGAGGCCCGCGCGCTGATCGCGGATGCGGTCCGGCGCGGGGAGAGGGTGATCGTCGACGGACAGAAGACCGACGGCATCGACAGCCTTCTCAAGGACATTCGCAAGCGCGTGCCTGTGGAACAGGTGGTGTCCAAGGCCCATGGCAAGGCCTTCGCCTTTTGCGGCGGGGATTTTTCCGATTGGGCCGACCCCGGCCCCCTTCACCTTGTCGACGGGTTCGTCACGCGGTTCGGCGTGTTTTCGGCGGACCGGATCGACAAGGCGTCCGAAGCGCTCGTCGCGGCGCTGCCCGAACGCCTGCCGCCCACGGTCGCGGACCTCGGGGCGGGCTGGGGATATCTGTCGCGCCACATCCTCGCGCACGACGGCGTGGAGGTGCTGCATGTGGTGGAGGCGGAGGCCGCCGCCCTTGCCTGTGCGCGGGAGAATATCGGAGATCCGCGCGCCGTCTTCCACTGGGAGGACGCCACCCGCTTCACGCCGCCCCGTCCGCTCGACGCCGTCGTGATGAACCCGCCCTTCCACAGCTCGCGCGCCGCCGACCCGGCGCTCGGGCAGGCCTTCATCGCGGCCGCCGCGACCATGTTGGCGCCGAACGGCATGCTCTGGATGGTCGCGAACCGGCACCTGCCCTACGAGGCCACGCTTGCCACGCATTTCGGCACGGTTGCCGAGATCGGCGGCACGTCGGGCTTCAAGGTGCTTCACGCCACGAAACCCCTTCGCAGGACCGCAACGGGCGCCTAGTCTGGGCGTCAAAGCATCGAGGACCCTCACCATGAGCTTTTCCATTACAGGCAAGACCGCGATCGTGACCGGAGCGGCCAACGGCGTCGGTCTCGCCATCGCGCGTCATTTCGAGGCCCAGGGCGCGAATGTCATGTGCGCGGATATCGACGAGGCGGGGCTCGTTGCGCAGTACGGCGATGCGGCGGAGGCGGAAGACCGCACCGTCGCCTATTTCGCCGGCGACCTGCGCGAGAAGCTCACCATCGCCAATCTCCTTTCCGCGACCATCGACAATTTCGATGGGGTGGACATTCTCGTGAATGCCTCCCGCCAGGTGGCGATGAGCGATCCGCTGAACGTCGAGGAGGACAATGTCGCCCAACTGCTCGACCAGAACCTGATGACGTCGCTGCGCCTGACCCAGCAGGTCGCGAAATGGATGATCAAGCGCGCGGAAAAGGTGGAGGGCGAGGAAGAGGGCGTGCTCGGCTCGATCGTCAACCTCTCGTCCATCGCCGCGCGGCGCTGCCAGCCGGAGCTCCTCGCCTTCTCGATTTCCTCCGCCGCGGTCGATCAGATGACGCGGTCGATGGCCGTCGCGCTCGCCCCGCACCGGATCCGTGTGAACGCGGTCGCCTTCGGCTCGGTGATGAGCGCGAGCCTGAGGGATCTGCTGAACGAGAACCCGGACCTGCGCGAGAACATCGTCGCGAAAACGCCGCTTGGCCGCGTCGCCCCGGCGGCCGACATCGCGGAGACGGTGCAATACCTGGTTTCGGACTGCTCCGGTTTCATGACGGGACAGATCCTGACCGTCGATGGCGGGCGCACGCTGGTGGATCCGGTGCATGTGCCCAGCCACTGAGGCGGGCGGTCATTCCGGATATTGCCGGACACAGGCGGCGACGGCGGCATTCGCCTGGGTCTGAAGCTGGGCTTCCTTCTTCCTCAGCGCCCGCAGCTTGGCGGCTTCGCCATCGAGGTCGATCGACTTCGGTACGCGCCGCGTCTCCACATCGCGTTCGCGGCACATGATGATGTCGCCGTCCTTGTCCCTGCCGCAGGGACGATAGTCGTAATCGACATACTGCCGCTCCTCGATCGCATAGCCGCGGCGCAGGTTGCCTTCGGCCTCCTCGGCGAACCTCTGCACCTGGCGGAGATCCTTGGTCGCGCGGGAAATGCACATCTGTCGTTCCGAACAGGCGGCAAGCAGCGGCAGCAGGGCGAGGGGGATGAGCCAGCGCATCGGGAGTCTCCTTTTCGTCTTATATGCGACGATAGCGTGTTTCCGTCGGGAGGGAAGGGTTCTTGCGGGCAGGGAGGCATTGCTGATACCCATGAGCGCGCCGTCGATAGAGGAGGGAGAGCCCGTGACGACCGAGGAGATGGACGCCGAGAAAGCCCGCGCCGCGGCGTGGTTTCGCGCGTTGCGTGACGAGATCGTGGCCGCCTTCGAGGCGCTCGAGGACAGCCAGGCGACCGGCCCCTTCGCGGGCGCCCCCGCTGGCCGTTTCGAGGTGACGGAGACGCGGCGCAGATCCGAAGACGGCTCCGACGCCGGCGGTGGTCTCATGTCGGTCATGCGGGGCGGGCGGGTGTTCGAGAAGGTCGGCGTCAATGTGTCCACCGTCTACGGAACGCTTGGCGCGCGGGCGCAGGCGGCGATGGCGGCGCGCAAGGGCATTCCCGGCATGGCGGAGGATCCGCGTTTCTGGGCTTCGGGCATCTCGCTCGTCGCGCATATGCAGAACCCGCATACCCCCGCCGTCCACATGAACACCCGCATGTTCTGGACGCCGCATGCCTGGTGGTTCGGGGGCGGTTCCGACCTCAATCCCTGCATCGAATATGACGAGGACACCGCGGCGTTCCATGCCGTGCAGAAGGCCCATTGCGACCGCCACGACCCGACCTATTACCCCCGGTTCAAGGCCTGGGCGGACGAATATTTCTACATCCCGCACCGCGGCCGTGCGCGCGGGGTGGGCGGCATCTTCTTCGACGATCACAGCCGCGGCGACTGGGAGGCCGATTTCGCCTTTACCCAGGATGTCGGACGGGCCTTCCTTCCGGCCTTCCTCGGCGTCACGGAAAAGCGCCGTGACATGCCGTGGACCGAGGCGGACAAGGATGTGCAGCTCATCCACCGCGGCCTTTATGCCGAATACAACCTCGTCTACGATCGCGGCACGAAATTCGGGCTGGAAACCGGCCATGACGCGAATGCCGTGCTGATGAGCCTGCCACCGCTCGCGAAATGGGTGTGAGCGCGGCGCTGTTTCAACAAGGGGTTGGCGGATTTGTCATGAAGGGATTTGTCTGGCTCGCGATGGTCGCCGTCGTCGTCCTGATCGCAGTAAATGCCTATGTGGTCGTCACGCTGAACGGGCCGGCGGAATTGGGCTGGAACGGTCTCGGCGAGGCCATGGGAACGCTCAACACGCTGTTCAGCGGACTGGCCTTTGTCGGATTTCTGGTCTCTCTGGCATGGCAGCGCCAGGAGCTCGCTCTCACGCGCCGCAGTGTCGAGGAGCAGACACGCGAGCTGTCCCGTGCGGCGGATCCCATAATCAGCAGGTCCGGCAGTTCCACGCGCAGCAGGAACTGCACCTGCGCAGCCGGTTCCACGACCAGTTCCTGTTCTGGCATCAGCGATGGTTCGCGGCACATCAGGAGATACTTGCCGATGATACCCGCCGGGAGGCGCTGGCCGCCGCGGAGACCCGCGAGGCGGCGCAGCGGGTGGTGCCCGGCGCCTATTTCAACTTTCTGCGCTACTGTCTCGATGAACTCGAGGCGGCACCAGCCTCCGAGGCCGATGAGGCGGAGCGCCTGACGCGGCGCTATGCCCGCATTCTGCGTGCCGACCTGACGGATCTGGAAAAGCGCGTGCTGCTCATCGGGCAATTCGACTGGGACAGCCTGCGGGACGGATCGTTTCCCGCGCTGATCCGCAAATACGAGATCCTGCATGGCATCGCCGATTGGGCGCGGGAGCATTGTCCGGCCCAATGGCAGGTCTACACGACGGGAAGGCGCGGGGCCTGAGCCAGCGGGCAGGTCGTTCAGACGGTTTCGCGCAGCGTCTCGATCATCAGGCTGACATTGTCGGGATCCGCGTCCGGCGTGATGCCATGGCCGAGGTTGAAGATATGCGGCCCCTTCGAGAAGGCCTGCCGGATATGCCGGACTTCGTCGATCAGCGCCTGTCCGCCCGTGACCATGTGGCGCGAGGCCATGTTGCCCTGCACGCAGCCGTCCTTCTGCACATTCGCGGCGCCCCATTCGGGGGTCACGCTGTCGTCGAGGGCCACGCAATCGACGCCGGTCTTTGCATGAAAGCCGATATAGCCTTCCCCCGCCTCGCGCGGGAAGCCAATCACGGGAATGCCGGGATGGCGCGTCTTGAGCTCTGACGTGATCCGACGGGCGGGCTCCACGGCGTATTTCCCGAAAGCCTCGCCCTTGAGCGATCCGGCCCAGCTGTCGAAGATCTTCACGACCTCGGCGCCGGCGCGGATCTGCTGGTCGAGATATTCGATGGTCGCTTCGGTCAGCAGGTCGATGATCTTCTCGAACAGCGCCACATTGCCTTCGCGCAACGCATGTGCCGGACCCTGATCCTTCGTTCCGCGGCCGGCGATCATGTAGGTCGCCACCGTCCAGGGCGCGCCGGCGAAGCCGATCAGCGTCGTCTCCCGCGGCAATTCGCGGGACAGGATGCGGACGGTTTCGTAGACCGGCGCAAGCGTGTCGTGGATGTCGTCTTTCGTCGCGAGCCCGGAGAAGTCGTCCGCCGACGTGATCGTGGAAAGGCGCGGGCCCTCGCCGGTCACGAACCACAGGTCGGCGCCAAGCGCCTGCGGCAGCAGCAGGATGTCGGCAAACAGGATCGCCGCGTCGAAGCCGAAGCGGCGGATCGGCTGGAGCGTGACTTCCGCCGCCAGGTCGGAATTGTAGCACAGGGACAGGAAATCGCCTGCCTCCGCCCGCGTCGCGCGATATTCGGGAAGGTAGCGCCCCGCCTGCCGCATCATCCAGATCGGCGGAACCTTCTGTACCTCGCCTCTGAGGGCTTTCAGGATCGTCTTGTCGCTCATGCGGGCCTCCCGTTCAGACTTTCCGCACTGGTCTCTGTCCTGCGCGCTTTTGTCAAGCGGCGCGCGGCCGATCCCGGCTTGTCAGGCCCATTCGCCGCAGGTAAGCCTTGGCGTCATGACCAGACCGCTCCCGACCCCCGCCAACCCGCTGAAGATCGGCACCCGTGGCTCTCCGCTCGCGCTCGCGCAGGCCGAGGAGGCGCGCGCACGGCTGATGGCGGCCTTCGACCTTCCGCTCGAGGCGTTCCGGATCGTCACGATCTCGACGCGCGGCGACCGGGTGCAGGACCGTTCCCTGCGTGAACTCGGGGGCAAGGGTCTGTTCTCCAAGGAGATCGAGGAGCGGCTCCTGTCCGGCGAGGTCGATATCGCCGTGCATTCGACAAAGGACATGTCGGTGGAACAGCCCGAGGGACTGGTGCTCTCGACCTTTCTGCCGCGCGAGAACCCGTTCGACGCATTCATCACGCTCGACGGCAAGGCGCTTGCCGATCTGCCCCAGGGGGCTGTCGTCGGTTCCTCCTCGCTCCGTCGCAAGGCGCAGCTTCTCAACAGGCGACCGGACCTGACGGTGGTGGAATTTCGCGGTTCGGTGCAGACCCGGCTCCAGAAGCTCGAGGACGGGGTGGCCGAGGCGACCTTCCTCGCCATGGCGGGGCTCAACCGGCTCGGAAGGGACGATGTGCCGCGCCGGGCGGTGACGGCGGAGGAGATGCTGCCCGCCATCGCGCAGGGCGCGATCTCCATCGAGCACCGGGCTGCCGACACCGTGGTGGCCGAGATGCTCGCCGCAATCCATCACGAGGAAACCGGCGTTCTCATGGCCTGCGAGCGCGCCTTTCTCGCAAGGCTCGACGGCTCGTGTCAGACGCCGATCGCCGGGCTTGCGGAGATCGTCGACGGACAGATCCGCCTGCGGGGGGAGATCCTGCGCACGGACGGATCGGAAAGCCTTGCCGACGACATGACCGCACCCGTCGAGGATGGGGCGAAGATGGGGATCGAGATGGCGGCGAAGCTTCTCGAACGCGCCGGTCCGGGCTTTTTCGACTGGAAATGACCCTCAGGGCAGCGTCTTGCCCGGATTGAGGACGCCCTTCGGATCAAAGGCGGCCTTGACCGCGCGCATCATTTCGAGCGCCACGGGATCCTTTCGCCGCCGCATGGAGGGCAGTTTCGCGAGGCCGATGCCATGCTCGGCGGAGAAACTGCCGCCCATGTCCGCCACGATATCCTCCACCGTATCCATCACCGCATCGCAAAGCGCGGCGTCGCTGGGCGTCACCGTGTAGTGGATATTTCCGTCCCCGAGATGGGCGACGACGCAGGTCGAGAAGCCCGGATCGAGGCGGCGCAGCGCGGTTGCCGCGCGGTCGAGGAAGTCCTCCACCCGGTCGAGCGGCAGGCAGAGGTCGTTGATGACGACGGGAGTTTCCGCGGTGGAGATTTCCGCCGCCGCCTCCCGGATCGCCCACATCTGCGCGCGCTGCGCCTCGCTCTGTGCGAGGGCCGCGTCGGACACCAGCCCCTCCTCGAACAGCGCGCCGAGCGTGTCCTCGAGGTGGTGTGCGAGCGGCACGCGGCCATCTTCGTCCGCCTTGCAATCGCGCGGCACGCTCGAGGCGATCTCGAGGAAGATCGTGTGGTCGTGATCGTGGCCGAGCGGTGGGGTGAGGTCGGGGCGGACGCGGGCGAGGCGCGCCATATAGTCGCGCGGCATGTATTCGAACGCTTCCACCATGCCGCCGGTGCGTTCCTGGAGGGCGTTCAGAAGCCGCAGAGCCGCGGAGAGACCGGGCACGGTGACCATTGCCGTGGCATGGGCGCGCGGGGCGGGCACGAGTTTCAGGACGGCGGCGGTGATCACGCCCAGCGTGCCCTCCGATCCGATCATCAGGTCGCGCAGGTCATAGCCCGAATTGTCCTTGTGCAGCGCGCTCATGAGATCGAGCACACGCCCGTCGGCAAGCACGACCTCGAGCCCGAGGCAAAGGTCGCGCGTGTTGCCGTAGCGCAGCACATTTGAGCCGCCGGCGTTGGTGGCAAGCGTCCCGCCGATCCGCGCGGAGCCCTGCGCGCCGAAGCTCATCGGGTAGCGGAGCCCGTGTCGGGCGCTGGCCTCATGCAGATCCTGAAGGATCACGCCGGCCTCGACCACGGCCAGCCGTGCCTCTGGCCGGATGTCACGGATGCGGTTCATGCGCTCGAGCGAGAGGATCACCGCGCCTTCGGCCGCGGTCGCGCCGGTGAGGCCGGTATTGCCGCCCATCGGCACGACGGGCGTGCCGGTCTCGTTGCAGAGGGCAAGGATCGCCGCGACCTCGGCAGTCGTGGCGGGGCGGAGGACGGCCAGCGGCGTGGTGACGTGTTTCCCGATCCAGTCGCGCCCGTAGGCCAGCGTCTCCGCGCCAGTCAGCAGGTTTGGCGAAACGGCCTTCAGCCGGGCGATGATATCCATGATGCGCTCCCTCGGTCGGGCTTCGGATGTCGGCCAAAACGACGGCGAAGGCAAGGGACGAAAAGCCGCCTCCGTGCGCGGGACGGGGGCGGCGCCGGGAAACAGGCGCCGTTCAGATCGCGGCGGAATGTTTCGCCTGGGTCATCTCGTAGGCATCGAAATGGCGCGCGATCATCCGGGTGAGCGGGCGCGCCTCTTCGCGGATGACGATGGCCTCGGGCGTGATGTCGAGCATCTGTGGAAAGGCCGCCGCCACATCTGCGGCGAAGGCGTCGAATTGCGCCTGGGTGATCCCGTGGTCGCGCTCGAGCTCGGCGGCGTCGACACGGAAATCGCACATCAGCGCCTCGATGATGCGTCCGCGCAGGCGATCCTCGGGGGTGAAGCTGTGCCCTTTCGCGATCGGCAGGCGACCGGCGCGCACCTCCGCCTGGTATTTCGAGGTGGAGGGCTGATTCTGGGCGTAGCCCTGCGGATATTTCGCGATGGACGACGCGCCGACGCCGACCATGGTGGGGCATTTGTCGTCGGTATAACCCTGGAAATTGCGCCGCAGCTTGCCGGTACGCAGCGCGACTTCGAGCCCGTCGCCCTTCCGTGCGAAATGGTCGATGCCGATTTCGGCATAATCGTCCCAGACGAAGAGGTCACGGGCGATGTTGAACAGTTCGAGACGTTCCTCGGGCGTCGGCAGGGCATCGGTCGGGATCATGTTCTGACGCCGCGCCATCCAGGGCACATGGGCATATCCGAACAGCGCCACGCGGTCGGGCGTGAGCGAGAGCAGCTTCTGGACGCTCTGGGCGATCTTCTCGGGGGTCTGTCCCGGCAGCCCGTAGAGGATGTCGGCGTTGAGCGAGCGGATGCCGCGCGCGCGCAGCCCCTCGACGGCCTGTTTCGTGGTCTCGTAGGACTGGATGCGCCCGATCGTCTCCTGGATTGCGGGATCGAAATCCTGCACGCCGATGGAGGCCCGGTTCATTCCTGCCGCCGCGAGTGCGTCGAGCCGCGGATCGTCGATCTCGTTCGGATCGACCTCCACGGAAAATTCATATTCGGGCGCGAAGGGGGCGACCTCGCGGATGGCGGCGGAAAGATCCGCGATCAGCCCGGCATCGAGCAGCGTGGGCGTGCCACCGCCCCAGTGCAGATGGCCGATCTCGATGCCCTCGGGAAGCCGCGCCTTCAGAAGCGCCAGCTCGGCTTTCAGCGTTTCCACGTAGGTCGCGACCGGGCCGAGGGTGCTGGTGCCCTGCGTGCGGCAGGCGCAGAACCAGCACAGCCGCCGGCAGAAGGGCACATGGACGTAGAGGGAAATCGGTTGGGACGGGTCCAGGGCTGCGAGCCAGCCTTCGACATCCTCCGGCTGCGTGAGGTCGGAGAAGTGGGGGGCGGTCGGATAGCTCGTGTACCGGGGCACGCGAGCGTCAAAAAGGCCCAGCTTACGGAGTTGCGCGTGTGTGTTCATGGATATACGCTCTAGACGAACGAGGATCTGACGCCTTGACGCAGATCAAGAATGCAAGAGCGCACGATGAACGATATCATATTCGACCACAAGGAATGCGGAGCCTGCCCGATCCGCCACAGAGCGGTGTGCGCCCGCTGCGATGCCGACGAGCTCGAGGAGCTGGACGCGATCAAGTATTATCGCTCCTACGAGGCCGGCCAACCTATCGTATGGTCCGGAGATCGCATGGATTTCGTCGCCTCCGTGGTGACGGGCGTCGCCTCTCTCAGCCAGGCGATGGAGGACGGGCGGACGCAGATGGTCGGCCTGCTCCTGCCCTCCGATTTCCTCGGTCGGCCGGGGCGGGAAACTGCGCTTTACGACGTGGTGGCGGTGTCCAACCTCACGCTTTGTTGTTTTCGCCGCAAACCCTTCGAGGCGATGATGGTGCGCACGCCCCACGTCGGACAGCGGCTTCTGGAGATGACGCTCGACGAGCTGGATGCCGCACGGGAATGGATGCTGATTCTCGGACGCAAGACCGCGCGGGAGAAGATCGCCTCGCTGATCGCGATCATCGCGCGGCGCGAGGCGTCGCTCGCGCTCGAGACGACGGGCGACGGGATGAGCTTTGAACTGCCGCTGACGCGGGAGGCGATGGCGGATTACCTCGGGCTGACGCTGGAGACGGTGTCGCGGCAGATCTCGGCGCTCAAGCGCGACGGCGTGATCGTGCTCGAGGGCAAGCGCCGGGTGGTCATTCCCGATTTCGACCGGCTTCAGATCGAGACCGGCGACGACGCCGACGGCGGCCTGATGGCCTGAGCGGGCGGCGCCGTTCCGCGGCTCGGCCACAGGTCCGGCGGATGTTTTCGACACACGAACCAAGAAAAGCGCGCCCTGAGGCGCGCTTTCCGTTTTTCCGGCGGGCGGCGCTCAATGCGACATGAGCACCGGGATTTCCGCCAGTTCGAGCATGTGACGCGTCGCGCCGCCGAGGATCGATTCGCGGAACCGCGAATGGCCGTAGGCGCCCATCACCAGAAGATCGGCATCCTTGTCGCGGATCTGGCGGCAGAGCACGTCGGAGACGCGCGGCATGGTCTTTGCCAGCACCGACACTTCGGCGCGCACGCCGTGACGGACGAGCATCTGGCACAGCGAACCACCCGGATCCGAGCGGTCGGGCCCGTGCTGCGGCGGGTCGATGATCGTGACGTCGACGAGATCCGCCTTCTGGAGAATCGGCAGGGCGGCACGTACCGCGCCGAGCGCCTCGGCGCTTTCGTTCCAGGCGACGACGACGCGCTCGATCTTTTCGGGAACGCTGGTGCCGTCAGGGACCACGAGGACCGGCACATGCCCGGAAAAGAGCGCGGCTTCGAGGATTTCCTCATGCTCGTGGCCCCGTCCCTCGCCGTAGGGGCGGGGCAGGACGACGACGTCGGAGAAGCGCAGGAAATGCGCAAGCTGCGGCGTGAGACCGGCCATCTGGGCCGTCAGCGGATTGGTGACCCAGGGAATGTCCTCCGCCTTGAGATACGCGCTCACCTGGTCGTCGATCTCGCGGCTTTCCGCCTGGGCCTGTTGCAGGTTGTCCTGAAGCGCCATGGCGTTGGTGCCGGCGTAATAGAATCCCGGCTGCGTGCGGTCGAGGCCGAGGCAGATCACGTCGAGATGTCCCTCGTCGTGGCGGGCGAGCGACACTGCGGCATCGAGCGCGTGGCGGTCGGCCTGCATGTCGCAGATGATGGTCGTGATGGACTTGAAAGGCATGCTGGCCTCCCCTTCGGATGAGATGTCGTTTCGCGCTGAAGGATGCGCCGTGGTGATGATAGCGGCTTTGATTGAGATCAACAAATTAACGGGCGCGGCGTTTTGCGCCAGTCCGTTCGTACAAATTTCCTTTATATTCTGAGGTGATCGTCGCACAATTATGGCGCGAACGGGCTTGTGACGGTTCCATCCGGCCGCTCCGTCCATCTTGAGCAGATGCCGGGAAATCATCCGATTTCAGGGCATTTTGACTCAGATCAAGGAGGATCGACAGGATGTCGTCCAAACCGCACGCTGTCGGAACTCGTGTCCAAGCACGGGGCGACGATGCCTTTTGCCACGGGCAGCAGAACGAAGGGACGCAACATGTGGAATTACATCAAGCTGGCAGTGCTGGGGGTCGCCGTCGTCCTCCTTGGCCTTGCCGCCAACTACGGGCGTGACTTTGCCTACCAGGTGCACGCCCTCATCTTCATGGCCGCTGCGGCCATCGCTTTCATCTACGCGCTGCGCACGACCGGCGATGTCAGACCCGCGCCGTCCGGCTATTTCGACGGCGTCGTGCGGTACGGCGTCGTTGCAACGGCCTTCTGGGGTGTGGTCGGCTTTCTCGTCGGGACCTTCATCGCCTTCCAGCTCGCCTTTCCGGAACTGAACTTCGAGTTTCTGCAAGGACACGGCAATTTCGGACGTCTGCGTCCGCTGCACACCTCCGCGGTGATCTTCGCCTTTGGCGGCAACGCGCTGATCGCGACGTCCTTCTATGTGGTGCAACGCACCTCGGCGGCGCGCCTCTGGGGCGGCGGCCTCGGCTGGTTCGTGTTCTGGGGCTACAACCTCTTCATCATCCTCGCGGCGACCGGCTATCTGCTGGGCGTGACCCAGTCGAAGGAATATGCCGAGCCGGAATGGTATATCGACCTCTGGCTGACGATCGTCTGGGTGGCCTATCTCGTGGTCTTCATGGGCACGATCTTCACCCGCAAGGAAAAACACATCTACGTCGCCAACTGGTTCTACCTGTCCTTCATCATCACCATCGCGATGCTCCACATCGTGAACAACCTCGTGGTGCCGGTCTCCATTCTCGGCTCGCGCTCGGTGATGGTCATGTCCGGCGTGCAGGATGCGATGACGCAATGGTGGTACGGCCACAATGCGGTGGGCTTCTTCCTGACCGCGGGCTTCCTCGGGATGATGTACTACTTCATCCCGAAACAGGCCGAACGCCCGGTCTTCTCCTACAAGCTGTCCATCATCCACTTCTGGGCGCTGATCTTCCTCTACATCTGGGCCGGTCCGCACCACCTGCACTACACGGCGCTGCCGGACTGGGCGTCGACGCTCGGCATGGTCTTTTCCGTGATCCTCTGGATGCCGTCCTGGGGCGGGATGATCAACGGCCTGATGACGCTCTCGGGCGCCTGGGACAAGCTGCGCACCGACCCGGTGATCCGGATGATGGTGATCGCCGTCGGCTTCTACGGCATGTCCACCTTCGAAGGGCCGATGATGTCGATCCGCGCGGTGAACTCGCTGTCCCACTACACCGACTGGACCATCGGCCACGTCCATTCCGGCGCGCTGGGCTGGAACGGCATGATCACCTTCGGCGCGCTCTACTTCCTCGTGCCGCGCCTGTGGAACCGCGAACGGCTCTATTCGCTGGGTCTTGTGTCCTGGCACTTCTGGCTCGCGACCATCGGGATTGTGCTCTACGCCGCCTCGATGTGGGTCACGGGCATCATGGAAGGCCTGATGTGGCGCGAAGTCGACAGCCAGGGCTTCCTCGTGAACGCCTTCGCCGACACCGTGGCCGCCAAGCACCCGATGTATGTGGTGCGGGGCCTCGGCGGGGCGCTCTACCTCGCTGGTGCACTCATCATGTGCTACAACCTCATCATGACCGTCCGCCGCAGCCCCGTTCGGGCCGACGAGACGATCATGGCTCCGGCCGAATAAGGGAGGGGTCTGACAATGGCTCTCATCGACAGGCACAAGATCCTTGAAACCAACGGCACCCTGCTGATGGTCTCGGCCCTTCTGGTCGTCACCGTCGGGGGTATCGTGGAGATCGCGCCGCTCTTCTACCTCGAGAACACGATCGAGGATGTCGAGGGCGTGCGCCCCTATTCGCCGCTCGAACTCACCGGCCGCGAGATCTACATCCGCGAGGGCTGCTATGTCTGCCATTCGCAGATGATCCGGCCGATGCGTGACGAGGTGGAGCGGTACGGACATTACTCGCTGGCGGCGGAAAGCAAGTACGACCACCCGTTCCAGTGGGGCTCGAAGCGGACGGGGCCAGACCTCGCCCGCGTGGGCGGCCGCTATTCCGACGAATGGCATGTCGACCACCTCACCAACCCGCAATCCGTGGTGCCGGAATCCGTGATGCCGAAATACGGCTTCCTCGCGGATCGCTACATCGAGCCCGAATATATCCAGGACCTGATGAGAACGCATCGCATCGTCGGTGTGCCCTATACCGACGAACAGATCGAAGTCGCGCGGGAGGATTTCATGGCCCAGGCCGATCCCGACGGTGACTATGACGCCGACGGTGTCGTGGAGCGCTATCCCGGCGCACAGGTGCGCAATTTCGACGGGCAGGACGGGATCACCGAAATGGATGCCCTGATCGCCTACATGCAGATGCTCGGTACGCTGGTCGATTTCTCGACCTTCACGCCGGACGCGTCGCGCTGAGGAGGCGGAGAGATGGACTATCACATCCTCCGCGAATTCGCCGACAGCTGGGTGCTGCTTGCCATGTTCGTGTTCTTCGTCGGCGTGGTGGTCTGGGTGTTCCGCCCCGGCTCGCGCAAGGAGCATCGCGACACGGCGGAGATCATCTTCCGGAATGAAGACAAACCCGCCGAAAAGGAGGCGAGGACATGAGCAAGAAGAACGACGTGGAAACGACGGGCCATTCCTGGGACGGGATCGAGGAATACAACAATCCGCTTCCGAAATGGTGGCTCTGGACCTTCTACCTGACGATCATCTGGGGCATCGGCTATACGATCGCCTTTCCGGCCTGGCCGATGGTCGAGCGGGCGACGGGCGGCCTGCTCGGCTGGTCCACGCGGCACGAGGTCGCCGAAAGGATCTCGGCATTCGAGCGCATGAATGCCGCCGTGGAAGCCGAACTCGCCGCGGCCGACGTGACAGAGGTCAGCGTGGGCTCCGACGTCTACAACTACGGCGTCAACATGGGCGCGGCTGTGTTCCGCGCGAATTGCTCGCAATGCCACGGTTCGGGTGCGCAGGGCAACGTGGGCTATCCCACCCTGCTCGACAACGACTGGCTCTGGGGCGGCACGATCGACGAGATCGTCTATACCGTCCAGCACGGGGTGCGCAACGACACCGACGACGACGCGCGCTATTCCGAGATGCCGCGTTTCGGCGCGGACGAGCTGCTTCTGCCCGAAGAAATCGACCAGGTCGTCGAATACGTCCTGTCGCTCTCCGATCCGGATGGCGACGGCACGAATGTGACGGGCCACAGCTACGATGCGGAACTGGCCGCGGCGGGGGCCGAAGTCTTCGAGTTCAACTGCGCGTCCTGCCATCTCGAGGACGGCACCGGCGACATCTATCAGGGCGCGCCGAACCTGACCGATGCGATCTGGCTCTACGGCGGCGACCGCGAGACGGTGCACGAGACAGTCCATTACGCCCGCTTCGGGGTGATGCCTGCCTGGGGTCAGCGTCTGAGCCAGGCGGAGGTGAACGCCGCCGCAATATATGTTCACCAGTTGGGCGGCGGTCAGTAAGCATCACGGGATCCGGACGGAAACGTCCGGGTTGCGGCGCCGGCCCCTGATCCTGTTCGCGCGTTTCTTCGGGGCCGGTGCCTACATCATCGCGAGACACCGCGTGCTCCGCCGATGCGGTGTCTTCCTCTCGCGCGGGGCCGCCTTCGGCCGCCCACGAGTCGCTTTGCGGAGGGGACCCAATCGCCGCAGGAGGGCCGCCGAGGCAGTCTGTCGCAGGATCGGGGCGGTGTGTCGCAGGAAAAAGGAACCTATTTGATGCATGTTTCCGCCGTGAGTCGAAAAACCTTGATTCACATCAATGCTCCCGGCAGGTCGCGAGACCGATAAGGGGCACAGGCGAACCGTGCACGAAAAGGCAACGCTCCATGAGCTCTACCGACAACTCCCCCGAACAGAAACTCTATGCCGCGCGCGAGCCGATCTTTCCGCGCCGCGTGAGGGGGCGGTTTCGCAACCTGAAGTGGGTGATCATGATCGTCACCCTGGGGCTCTATTATCTTGCGCCCTGGATCCGGTTCGACCGCGGACCGGAGCTTCCCGATCAGGCAATTCTCGTGGACCTCGCCAACCGCCGCTTCTTTTTCTTCTGGATCGAGATCTGGCCGCATGAATTCTACTTCATTGCGGGCCTGCTCATCATGGCGGGACTCGGGCTCTTCCTGTTCACCTCGGCGGCCGGACGGGTGTGGTGCGGTTATGCCTGTCCGCAGACGGTCTGGACCGATCTCTTCATCCTGGTCGAACGCTGGATCGAGGGCGATCGTAACGCCCGCCTGCGCCTGCATCGCCAGAAGAAGACCGATTTCAGGAAATTCCGCCTGCGCACGATGAAATACCTCGCCTGGCTGCTGATCGGGCTCGCGACGGGCGGGGCGTGGATCTTCTACTTCACCGATGCGCCGACCCTGCTCGTCGATCTCGTGACCGGGCAGGCGCATCCGGCGGCCTATATCACCATGGCCTGCCTGACCGCGACCACCTTCTTCTTCGGCGGCTTCGCGCGCGAACAGATCTGTATCTACGCCTGCCCCTGGCCGCGCATCCAGGCAGCGATGATGGACGAGGATACGCTGGTCGTCGGTTATCGCCACTGGCGCGGGGAACCGCGCGGCAAGCATCGCAAGAGCGAAGGCGCGGCGGAACTCGGCGACTGCATCGACTGCATGGCCTGCGTCAATGTCTGTCCGATGGGGATCGACATCCGCGACGGACAGCAGCTCGAATGCATCACTTGCGCGCTCTGCATCGACGCCTGCGACGAGATGATGGCCAAGGTCGGCAAGCCGCGCGGCCTGATCGACTACATGGCGCTGACGGACGAGCCGCGCGAGATCTCCGGCCAGCCGCCGAGGCCGGTGTGGAAACACGTCTTTCGCCCGCGCACCATCCTCTACACCGGGCTCTGGGCGGCGGTGGGCATCGGCCTGCTGTTCGCACTGTTCATCCGCTCGGATATCGACATGACGGTGGCCCCGGTGCGCAACCCGACCTTCGTCGTGCAATCGGACGGTGCGATCCGCAATATCTATGACCTGCGCATCCGCAACAAGCATGGCGAGGAACGGGAGTTCCGTGTAAATGTGACAGGTGACGAGACCCTCTCGGTCACGTTGCAGGATTCGGACAGCCCGGCCGGCGACACGATCGCGGTGCGGGCGGACGAAATGCGCATCGTGCGCGCCTATGTCGAAGCTCCGGTCGGCTCGGAGGCCGCGATGTCGGATCGCACGGACTTCACCTTCTGGGCCGAGGATCTGGCGGGCAGTTCCCGCGTCGGTGTCGAGACGGTGTTCAACGGAAGAGGACAGTGACATGATGCGCGAGATTACCGGAAAGCACGTTCTGATCGGCATGGTGGGGACCTTCGGGATCATCATCGGGGTGAATGTCTTCATGGCCGTTCAGGCGGTGAAGACCTTCCCCGGCCTCGAGACGGCGAATTCCTACGGCGTGTCCCAGACCTTCAATCGCGACAAGGAGGCGCAGGAAGCCCTGCGCTGGACGGTCGAGGCGGTGGACGATCAGGAAAACCTCTATGTCTATATCCGCGACGATGCCGGACGGCCGGTCGAGGTCGCGGAGATCGGCGGCACGCTCGGCCGGGCCACGACGGTCGCGCAGGACCAGCAGCCTGAATTCCGCTTCGACGGCGAGGCCTATGTGGCGCAGACCGGGGTGCTTGATGAGGGCAACTGGAACTATCGGATGACGGCAACGGCGCTTGACGGCACGGCCTTCACCCAACGCATCGTCATCCACGTCAAACGGTAGGCAGAGGCCATGTCCGAGGTCCAGATTTCCGCCTGTCCGGCCTGTGTGGCCGCTCCCGCCGCCGAAGAGGCCGCGCATGCGCGGGACGTGCAGGACATCCGCTTCGTCCTCTCCCTGCCCGCGATCTATTGCGCGGCCTGCATCTCCGGCGTCGAACGCGAACTGATGCGGCAGCCGGGCGTGCGCGCGGCGCGGGTCAACCTGACGCTCAAGCGCGCGCAGGTCGAGGCGGATCCGGCCGTGTCCGTCGACGATCTGATCGCCGCGCTGACGAAGGCGGGCTATGAGGCTTACGAGCTCGACGCGAGCGCGATCTCCGCGACGGAGACGGACCGGAAGGGCCGGGCGATTCTGACCCGCATCGCCGTGTCGGGTTTCGCGATGATGAACGTGATGCTCCTGTCGGTCGCGGTGTGGTCCGGCGCGGCGGATGCGACGCGGGACATGTTCCACTGGATCTCGGCGGCCATCGCGCTCCCGGCCATCGCCTATGCCGCGCAACCGTTCTTCGTATCCGCCTGGACGGCGCTGCGGGCAAGACGGCTCAACATGGACGTCCCGATCTCGCTCGCGATCCTGCTCGCGGGGGGCATGTCCCTGTTCGAGACGATGGAATCGGGCCGGCATGCCTATTTCGATGCGGCGCTCTCGCTGACCTTCTTCCTGCTGGCCGGACGCTATCTCGACTACCGCACGCGCTCGGTGGCCCGCTCCGCCGCCGAGGAGCTCGCCGCGCTCGAAGTGCCTCGCGCCACGCTCGCCGACGGCACGGTCGTGCCGATCAGGGAGGTGGTCCGGGGCGCGCTGGTGCGCGTCGTGCCGGGGGCCCGCGTGCCGGTGGACGGTATCGTGGTCGACGGCGCGTCCGAGCTCGACCGCTCGCTTCTGACCGGAGAGAGCCTGCCGGTGGCGGCGGGGGTGGAGACCGTCGTGTCCGCGGGCGAGGTGAACCTGACCGGCCCGCTCATCATCAGGGTGACGGCGGCGGGCGAGGAGAGCTCGCTGCACCGCATGGCCGATCTCGTCGCCATGGCCGAGACCTCGCGCAACCGCTACACCTCGCTGGCCGACCGTGCGGCGGGGATCTACGCCCCCGCGGTGCACCTCCTGGCGCTCGTGGCCTTCGCCGGCTGGGTGATCTACTCGGGCGATATCCGGCTGTCGCTCAACATCGCCGTTGCCGTTCTGATCATCACCTGTCCCTGTGCGCTCGGTCTCGCCGTGCCTGCCGTGACCACCTCCGCCTCCGGGCGCCTGTTCCGTGCGGGGATGCTGATCAAATCCGCCACCGCCCTCGAACGCCTGGCGGAGGTCGATACCGTCGTCTTCGACAAGACCGGCACCCTCACCGAGGGCAAGCCGGAGCTGTCGAACCTAGCGGAAATTCCGCCGCGCGCCCGAGGCATCGCCATGGCCCTCGCCGCCGGATCTGCGCATCCGCTTTCCGCCGCGCTCCACGAGGCCGCGCGTGCCGCCGATGTCGTGCCCGCGAGGCTTTCCGGGATACGCGAAGTGCCTGGGCAGGGGATCGAGGGTGTCTGGGACGACCAGCCCGTGCGGCTCGGCCGCGCCGGCTGGCTCGGGGCGGAGCCGCTCGCCCAGACTGCGACCTATCTGAAGATCGGCGATGCGGCGCCGGTCGCCTTCACCTTCGCCGATCACCTGCGGGAGGGTGCGGCCGAGGCCGTCGCCGCGCTCCAGCGGCAGGGCAAGGATGTCGTGCTTCTGTCCGGGGACACACCCGCCGCCGTGGCCGATATCGCCCGGCGGATCGGCATCTCCGCCTGGGCGGCCGAGTGCCTGCCGGAGGCGAAGGCGCTGCGCGTGGCCGAGCTGACGCGGTCGGGGCGCAAGGTGTTGATGGTCGGGGACGGGCTCAACGACACCGCCGCGCTCGCCGCCGCACATGTGTCGATCTCGCCCGCCTCCGCGCTCGAGGCGACGCGGGTCGTCTCCGATATGGTGCTTCTGGGCAAATCGCTCGCCCCCCTCGGAGAGGCGACCCAGGTCGCCGTTTCCGCCACGCGCCGGATCAAGGAAAATTTCAGCATCGCCGCGCTTTACAACCTGATCGCCATTCCGATCGCGCTGGCGGGCTTCGCCACCCCGCTTGCCGCGGCGCTCGCGATGTCGACCAGTTCGGTCACGGTGTCGCTCAACGCGCTGCGCCTGAGGGGAAAATCATGAACGTTCTCGTTTACCTGATCCCGATTTCCGTCTTTCTCGGCGGGCTCGGTCTGGCCGCGTTCTTCTGGTCGATCCGGTCGCGTCAATATGACGACCCCGAGGGTGATGCGAACCGCATTCTGACGGGCGATTACGACGACCACCCGAAGGAGGATTAGTCGCGCGCCCGCTCCACAAGTTCGGCGACCTTCGGCCCCATGGCTTCCACGATCAGCTTCACCCCCTCGGCATTCGGATGGATTCCGTCGGCCTGGACGTAGCGGGCCATCACCTCGCTCATCTCCCCCAGATCGGTGAGCGGTGCGAGGAAATTCGGAAAATAGAGCGTGTCGAACTCTTGCGACAGGTCGGGATAGATCGCCTCGAACGACTCGCGATAGGCGGCGCCATAGTTGTTCGGCGCGGCGATCCCCACAAGCAGCACGGGCACGTCCTTTGCGCGGGCGGCCTCAAGAATCCCGGTCAGATTCTCGCGCGCGGTCTCGGGCGCGATCCCGCGCAGCACGTCGTTGCCGCCCAGGGCGACGATCATCGCACCGACCTCGGGAGAGAGCGTCCAGTCGACCCGCGACAGCCCGCCGGCTGTCGTGTCCCCGGAAACGCCCGCGTTCAGAACCGTCGCATCGACGTCATGCGCGTCGAGCCAATCCTGGAGCCGTGCGGTGAAACCCTCCTCCCGCATCAGCCCGTAGCCCTGGGTGAGACTGTCGCCCAGCGCCGCGACCGTAATCGTCTCTGCCATAGCCGCCGGAGCGGCCATCAACAAAACGTTAGCACTCAGCATGGCAAGAAGGTTGCAGCGGCTCGCCCCGCACCCATATGAAACGGAAAGAGATTTCAGGACCTGCCCCATGACCGATCCGATCATATCGCTGAAAGACGTCAGCCTGTCCCTCGAGGGCAATGCCGGACGGGTCGAGATCCTCCACGGGATCACGCTCGATGTGGCGCGGGGGGAAACGCTGGGGCTCATCGGGCCTTCTGGATCGGGCAAGTCTTCGCTCCTCATGCTGCTCGGCGGTCTGGAAACGGCCAGTTCCGGCCGCGTCTCTGTTCTGGGGCGCGATCTGACCGCGATGGACGAAGACGAACTCGCGCGGTTTCGCAGGGATCATATGGGGGTGGTCTTCCAATCCTTCCACCTCCTGCCGACGATGACCGCACTCGAAAACGTCGCCGTGCCGCTCGAACTCGCCGGAGTGCCGGACGCCTTCGAACGCGCCCGCGCGGAG
Source organism: Celeribacter indicus (assembly GCF_000819565.1). NCBI lineage: Bacteria > Pseudomonadati > Pseudomonadota > Alphaproteobacteria > Rhodobacterales > Roseobacteraceae > Celeribacter > Celeribacter indicus. The sequence goes on along the minus strand of NZ_CP004393.1, from coordinate 4,316,601 downwards.
CTCGAGGCGGTGGGGCTCGGATCGCGGCTCGATCATTACCCTGCCCAGATGTCGGGCGGCGAGCAGCAGCGCGTGGCGCTTGCCCGCGCCGCCGCGCCGCGTCCGGAGCTCCTGCTCGCGGATGAGCCGACGGGCAACCTCGACGGTGTCAACGGCGCGGCGATCATGGAGCTTCTGATGACCCTGCGGGACCGTCACGGCGCGACGCTCGTGCTCGTGACCCATGCGCCGGAGCTTGCTGCGCGCTGCGACCGGGTGATCCGGTTGCGCGACGGCCGGCTCGACACCGACGAGGCCGCCGCGTGAGGGCGCGCCTGGCCTGGAGCTTTGCGCGGCGGGAACTGCGGGCGGGCGTCGCGGGGTTCCGTGTCCTCGTGATCTGTCTCGTGCTCGGCGTCGCGGCCATCGCCGCGGTGACCTCCGTGCGGGAGGCCATCACGCAGGGGCTGTCGCGCGAGGGCGCCGCCCTGCTCGGCGGCGACGCGGAAATGGAATTCACCTACCGGTTCGCGACCGGGGCGGAGCGCGCCTGGATGGACGAGACGGCGCGCGGCGTGTCCGAGGTCGCCGATTTCCGCTCGATGCTGAGCCTGGGCGACGACCGCGCGCTGACCCAGGTCAAGGCGGTGGACGCGGCCTATCCGCTGGTCGGCACCGTGCTCCTGTCTCCCGACATGCCGCTTTCGGAGGCGCTTGCGGGGCGGGCGGGCGTGCCGGGGATCGTCCTCGACCCGATGCTGTTCGAGCGGCTCGGCCTGTCGGTCGGGGATGAGGTGACGCTCGGCGGAGAGCGGTTCGTGGCGATGGCGGAACTCACACGTGAACCGGACGGGACGGCGGGCGGTTTCACCCTGGGGCCACGGTCCATCGTTTCGCTCGCCACGCTGCGCGACACTGGCCTGCTCGCGCCGGGCACCCTGTTCGAGGCGGCATATCGCCTGGACCTGCCCGAGGGCGCGGATCTCGATGCGGTCAAGGCGCGGGCGGAGCGCGAGGTGGCCGAAGGTGCGTTCCGATGGCGGGATGCACGCAACGGCGCGCCCGGCGTGAGCCGCTTTGTCGACCGTCTCGGCGCCTTTCTCGTGCTCGTCGGTCTCGCCGGTCTCGCCGTCGGCGGTGTCGGGGTCTCCTCGGCCGTGCGCGCCTATCTCGACCGCAAGATCGCGGTGATCGCGACGCTGAAGACGCTCGGGGCGGATCGCGTGACGATCCTGATGATTTACCTCATGCAGGTCGGTGTGCTGTCCCTCATCTCGGTCGCGCTCGGCCTCCTGCTCGGCGGCCTGCTTCCGCTGATCGCCCTGCCGTTCGTGGAAACGCTCCTGCCGGTCCCGGTCGAAGGCGGCGTCCACCTGCGCCCGCTTCTCGAGGCAGGGATCTATGGTGTGCTGGCGAGCGCGATCTTCGTGCTCTGGCCGCTTGCGCGGGTGGAAAAGATCCGGCCCGCCGCGCTCTATCGTGATGCGTTCTTCGGCCTCTCCGGCCGGCCGCGGTGGCCCTATGTCGTGGTGATCGCGCTGCTGCTCGCGGCGCTGGTCGGGGTGACGGTGCTCCTGTCTGAAAGCCGCGAACTCGTGCTCTGGACATTCCTTGGCCTCGCGCTCTCCTTCCTCGCACTCGTGCTCGCGGGCCGCGGTATCGGCGCGCTGGCCCGCTGGCTTTCCCGGCGCGGCTGGGTGCGCGGGCTGCTTCCCCTGCGTCTCGCGCTCGGCGCGGTCGGCGGACCGGGGGGCGAGACCGTCTCCACCGTGCTGTCCCTGGGGCTCGGGCTCACCGTGCTTTCCGCCATCGGGCAGATCGACGCCAATCTCCGTGGCGCCATCGACCGGGACCTGCCGGATGTGGCGCCCTCCTATTACGTCGTGGACATCCAGCCGGACCAGATCGACGGCTTCCTTGCGCGGGTGGGCAGCGATCCCGGTGTCTCCCGGTTCGAGACGGCGCCGATGCTGCGCGGCAACATCACCCGGATCAATGGCGAGGACGCGGTGTCGGTCGCCGGGCCGCATTGGGTGCTGCGCGGTGATCGCGGGATCACCTATTCCGCGACCCGGCCCGAAAACGCCACGGTGACCGAGGGCGCGTGGTGGCCGGAAGATTACGACGGACCCCCGCAGATCAGCTTTTCCGCCGGTGAGGCGGAGGAGATGGGCCTGCATCTGGGCGACCGGATGACGGTCAATGTGCTCGGCCGCGACATCACGGGGGAGGTCACCTCCTTCCGCGAGGTCGATTTTTCCGGCGCGGGCATGGGCTTTATACTGACGATGGATCCCGCCGCGCTGGAGGGCGCCCCGCACAGCCATATCGCGACGCTCTATATCGCGCCGGAGGCCGAGGCGGCGCTGATCCGCGATCTTGCCAGGACCTATCCGAATATCACCACCATTCGCGTGCGCGACGCGATCGACCGCGTCGTTTCCCTCCTTGAGGGCATCGCCGCGGCCACGACGCTCGGCGCTGTGGCGACGCTCGTGACCGGGGCGGTGGTGCTGATCGGCGCGGCGGCGGCGGGAGAGGAACGGCGGCGCTTCGAGGCCGCGGTTCTGAAGACGCTCGGCGCCTCCCGCGGCCGCATCCTCGCGGGGTTCGCGCTGCGGTCCCTGATCGTCGGCGCGGGGGCGGGGGCCGTGGCCTTCGTCGCCGGGGCCGCCGCCGCCTGGGCCGTGATCCATTTCGTGATGGAGGCGGATTTCGTGCTCTCAGTGCCCTCTGCCCTGTTCGTGATCGCCGGCGGCGTGATCGTCACGCTTGCCAGTTCGCTCCTGTTTTCCTGGCGCGCGATGGCGGTGCGTCCCGCACGCATCCTCCGGGCGAGCGAGGGCTGAGAATCGCGGAGGGCGGAGCGGCGGCATTAACGGCCTGCCCCTTTTCTTGGCTGTCATGCCGATGGTTGCCCATTTATTGACCTCGCCAAGCCTTTCCCTCACTTCCTCTTTTCCCCACAAGCATAAAACTTGTGCGCCACGGCGCGCAGGTGAAACCTGACGCTGCGGAAGGGATACGTGCTGCTACAGACAGGATGGCCGGACCGCATGGGACAAGTGCGAGCGAGAGACCTTCGCGGCGCTTGAAGGTGCAACACAGCAAGGCTGCAAAGGGGAATCCGACGTTTTTCCGACACATGTCAGACGCAGAGTCGAGCACCGACAGAGGATGAACGCCGCGGGACCGCAGCTTCCAACAAGGGGAAAACACGTGAAAATCAAACTCAAGGCGACTCTGGTGTCGGCTCTTTTCGCGACCACCGCTCTGGCCGGCGGCGCGATGGCTCAGGACGTGAGCTGTCCGATCAAGATCGGCGTTCTCCATTCGCTCTCCGGCACGATGGCGATCTCGGAGACGACGCTGAAGGACACGATGCTGATGCTCGTCGAGCAGCAGAACGAGAAGGGCGGTCTTCTCGGCTGCGACCTGGAGGCGGTCGTGGTGGACCCGGCCTCCGACTGGCCGCTTTTCGCGGAAAAGGCGCGCGAGCTTCTGACGGTTCAGGACGTGGATGTGCTCTTCGGGGCCTGGACCTCCGTGTCGCGTAAGTCCGTGCTTCCGGTGCTCGAGGAACTCAACGGCCTGATGTTCTATCCGGTGCAATACGAGGGCGAGGAAAGCTCGAAGAACGTCTTCTACACCGGCGCCGCCCCGAACCAGCAGGCGATCCCGGCGACCGACTATTTCCTCGATGAACTCGGGGTGGAGAAATTCGCGCTCCTCGGCACGGATTACGTGTATCCGCGGACCACGAACAACATCCTCGAAAGCTACCTGAAGGACAAGGGCATCGCGCCCGAAGACATCTTTGTCAACTACACGCCCTTCGGTCATTCCGACTGGTCGAAGATCGTGTCCGACGTCGTCGCGCTCGGTGCGGACGGCAAGAAGGTGGGCGTGATTTCCACGATCAACGGCGATGCCAATATCGGCTTCTACAAGGAACTCGCGGCCCAGGGCATTTCCGCCGATGACATCCCCGTTGTCGCCTTCTCGGTCGGCGAGGAGGAGCTCTCCGGTCTCGACACGTCCAACCTCGTCGGCCATCTCGCGGCCTGGAACTACTTCATGTCTGCGGACACTCCGGAGAACGAGGAATTCATCGCTGCCTGGCACGAATTCATCGGCGACGACAGCCGCGTGACGAACGATCCGATGGAAGCGCATTACATCGGCTTCAATATGTGGGTGAACGCGGTGACCGAGGCGGGCACCACCGATGTGGACGCGGTGCGCGAGCACATGTGGGGGCAGGAATTCCCGAACCTCACCGGCGGTACGGCCGTGATGGGCGTGAACCACCACCTGTCCAAGCCGGTGCTGATCGGCGAGATCCTCGAGGACGGCCAGTTCGACATCGTCTCCGAAACCGATCCCGTGCCGGGCGATGCCTGGACCGACTATCTGCCGGAATCCGCCGTGCTGGACTCCGACTGGAAGGATCTCGGCTGCGGAATGTACAACACCCAGACCGAGACCTGCGTTCAGATCAAGTCCAACTACTGATCCCACACGCGTCGGAGGGCGGCCGCATCGCCGCCCTTCATTCCTTCCCCAACGACAAAGCCAACGCATATGAGCCGTCTTCTGATCGCGGCCGTCCTGCTCGTGGTCGCGCTTTCGCAAGCCGCGTCCGCGCAGGACGGCTCCATCCAGACCGTCCTTCAGGATCACAGAGAGGCGATCGAGGCGTCGTCGCGCCGCACTATCGGACCCGCCATCGACGCCATCGCCAATTCAGGCCTTCCCGCCGCGCGCGGCGTGCTGCGCGAATGGCAGGACCGCAACATGTGGCAGCGTGAGGAGGACGGCCTCTTCTTCCATGCCGAGGAGGTGGACCGCGACACGCTCCGCATCTACGACTTCGACACGGGCGAGGTCGTGGGGGAGTTCCCGGAAGACGATTTCGACCAGCTCCGGCCGAATTCCGGCATCCGTGCTCTGCTCGGCGCGGCGCTGGTGCAGTTCCAGCTCAATGATCCCGATCCCCGGATCCGGCGCCAGGCGCTTGCCTCGCTCGAACGCAACGGCGACGAGAGCCATCTCGCCCCGCTGCGCGCCTCCATCGAGACCGAGGAGGATCCGGCGATCCGCGCGCGCAAGGCGCGGCTCGAACGGCTGCTGACCGCACGGTTCGGGGAGAGCGAGGCCGAGCGGGTCGCGGCGATCGAGAGCTTTCGTGGCACGCTGGCGCTCGACGCCCGCGCGGCGCTCAATCCGCTTCTGGCGACACGCATCATCTACGGGCCGGACCTTTCCGAGGGGGCGAATGTGAAGAACGAGGTCCGGCCCGGATCGGAGGCGCTGTCCGTCGCCGACGCCTTCGCGCGCATGGTCGCCGCCGGCGACGCCACCGCGCAGCCGACGCCCGCAGAACGCAAGGCGGCGCTCCAGGCACATATCGCCGACGGCGCGGTCGCCGGCGTTCCGCTGTCCGAGCTCGGTACGGAGGAGGCGCGCGATCGCGCCTATGCGGCGCTCGCGGAGGAGGGGACCGTTCCGCCCTTCGATCCCTCCTTCTCCATGGAGGAAGTGGTGCGGGATGCGGAGTTCTTCGTGGTCTATTCCGAGCCCTCCGCGGCCGTGACCGAGGCCGCGGAGGCGACGCTCGCCTCGATCCACCGCACGGTGGGGCTGAGCCAGTTCCTCGACCTGTCGCTCGACGGGCTGTCGCTCGCCTCGATCTATTTCCTGGCTGCCATCGGGCTCGCCATCACCTTCGGCGTGATGGGGGTGATCAACATGGCCCATGGCGAGTTCATCATGATGGGCGCCTATACCGGATACGTCATCCAGCAGCTCGTGCCCGATTACACGGTCTCGATCCTTCTGGCGATCCCGGTGGCCTTTGCCGTCACCTTCGCCGCCGGTGTGGCGATGGAACGGCTCATCATCCGCTGGCTCTACAACCGCCCGCTCGAGACGCTTCTCGCCACCTTCGGCGTGTCTATCGCCTTGCAGCAGCTCGCCAAGAACATCTTCGGCACCCAGGCCCGTCCGCTCACCTCTCCGGGCTGGCTCGACGGCGCGCTCGTGTTCAACGATGTCGTGGGGATCTCCTATATCCGCATCGCGATATTCGTGCTCGCGCTCGTCTTCCTCGGCATTTTCCTCTTCATCATGAAGAGGACGCGCCTCGGGCTCGAGACACGGGCGGTGACGCAAAACCCGCGCATGGCGGCCTCCATGGGGATCAACCCGGACAAGGTGAACATGCTCACCTTCGGTCTCGGCTCGGGCATTGCCGGGATCGCGGGCGTGGCGATCGGCCTCTATGCAAAGGTGACCTCGGAGCTGGGGCAGGATTACATCGTTCAATCCTTCATGACCGTCGTCGTCGGCGGCGTCGGCAATATCTGGGGCACGCTTCTCGGTGCCACGATGATCGGATTCCTGCAAAAGGGCATCGAATGGATGAACCCGTCGAACACGCTCGCGGCGCAGACCTACATGATCGTCTTCATCATCATCTTCATCCAGTTCCGCCCCAAGGGCATCATCGCCCTCAAGGGCCGCGCGGCGGGAGACTGAGCCATGGATTTCATCCGCAAGACACCCTCCGTGAAGATCTTTCTCGTCCTGCTCGTGATCTTCACCCTCGCCGTCACCTTCCTGTCGGAAGCCTATGGCACCGGTGCGATCTCCACCTCCTTCGTCAAGACTCTGGGCAAGACGCTCTGCCTTGCCCTGGTCGCCATCGCCATGGATCTCGTTTGGGGCTATACGGGCATCCTGTCGCTCGGGCATTTCGCGTTCTTCGGCCTCGGCGGTTACATGATCGGCATGTGGCTCATGTATGCGCGCACGGAGATCATCGTGACGCAGAGCATGGCCGGGGCGGCGATCCCGCCGACGCCGTCGGAAATCTCCGATGCCATCGGAACACAGATCTTCGGTGTCGTGGGCTCGTCGGATTTCCCGCTGGTCTGGATGTTCGCGCATAGCTTTTGGGCGCAGATCGCCCTTGTCGTGATCGTGCCCGGCCTGCTTGCGCTGATCTTCGGCTGGCTGGCTTTCCGCTCGCGGGTCACGGGCGTGTACCTTTCGATCCTGACGCAGGCGATGACCCTGGCCCTGTCCCTCTATCTGTTCCAGAACGACAGCGGGTTGCGCGGCAACAACGGGCTTTCCGGGCTCCAGAACCTGCCCGGCGCGGACGGGATCTCGCAGGATTACATCTCGATCTGGTTCTTCTGGGGGTCGGCCTTCGCTCTGCTCGTGACCTATCTCATCGCCGCCTTCGTCGTCTCCGGCAAATTCGGTTCCGTCATCCGCGGGATCCGCGACGACGAGGCACGGGTGCGGTTCCTCGGCTATTCGGTCGAGGGGTTCAAGCTCTTCGTCTTCACCCTCACGGCGGTGATCGCGGCCATCGGCGGCGCGCTCTATTATCCGCAGGCGGGGATCATCAACCCGGCCGAAATCGCCCCCATCGCCTCGATCTACCTCGCGGTCTGGGTCGCGATCGGCGGGCGCGGGCGGATCTATGGCGCGGTGATCGGGGCGGGTTTCGTCTCCCTCGTCTCCACCTGGTTCACCGGCGGACAGGCGCCCGATGTGAACCTCGGGTTCTACACGATCAAATGGGTCGACTGGTGGCTCGTGCTCCTCGGCCTGTCCTTCGTCCTCGTGACGCTGTTCGCGCCGAAGGGCATCGGCGGGCTCGTGGATCTCGTGACCCATCGCATGTCGCCCGACCGGCATGGCGCATCGCTCGGCCCCGACACCGGTTCCCTGCGCGAAGAGGAGGCGGAGAAATGAGTCAGCTTCTCGAGGTGTCCGGCATTTCCGTCAGCTTCGACGGGTTCAAGGCCATCAACAACCTGTCCTTCTCCATCGGCCAGGCCGAGCTGCGTGCGATCATCGGGCCGAACGGGGCGGGCAAGACGACCTTCATGGACATCGTGACCGGAAAGACGAAACCCGACGAGGGCGCGGTGCTCTGGGGCGAGATGTCGCGCAACCTGATCGGCATGAACGAGGCGAGGATCGCGCGCATCGGCATCGGGCGCAAGTTCCAGCGCCCGACGGTCTTCGAGGATCAGACGGTGTTCGAGAACCTTCTGATGGCGGTGAAGAACGACCGCAATCCTCTCGCCGTGCTGTTCTTCAAGCCGAAGCCGCCCGATCTCGCGAAGGTCGAGGACCTGGCCGCCGAGATCGGCCTGTCGGATCATCTCGCGCGCAAGTCGGGCGAGTTGAGCCACGGTCAGAAACAATGGCTGGAGATCGGCATGCTGCTCGCGCAGGACCCGAAATTGTTGCTTGTCGATGAGCCGGCCGCGGGGATGACCCTCGGCGAGCGCGAGCATACGACGGATATCCTGAAGGAGGCGGCAAAGACGCGCGCCGTGGTGGTGGTCGAACACGACATGGAATTCGTGCGGCGGCTCGAGTGCAAGGTGACGGTGCTGCACGAGGGAGCGGTTCTGGCGGAGGGCTCCCTCGACCATGTGACGCAAAACCAGGACGTGATCGACGTCTATCTCGGGCGCTGAGGGGAAAGAGACCATGCTGGATGTCAAAGACCTGTCCCTTCACTACGGCGGCTCGCAAATCCTCTATGACGTGGACATTTCCGCGAAGGCCGGGGAGGTGACCTGTGTCATGGGCACGAACGGGGTGGGCAAGACCTCCCTTCTGAAGGCGATTTCCGGTACGCATCCGCGCTCGGGCGGGACGATGACGCTCGACGGCGAGGACGTGGGGCGCGTGCCGGCCCATGAGCTTGCCAAGAAGGGCCTCGCGGTCGTGCCGCAGGGGCGGATGATCTTCCCGCTTCTGACGGTGAAGGAGAATCTCGAGAGCGGCTTCGCCTGTCTGCCGAAATCGGAGCATGTCATTCCCGATGAGATCTTCGAGCTTTTCCCCATCCTCAAGCAGTTCATGCACCGGCGCGGCGGCGATCTGTCCGGCGGACAGCAGCAGCAGCTCGCCATCGCGCGCGCGCTGATCATCAAGCCGAAACTCCTTCTGCTCGACGAGCCCACCGAAGGCATCCAGCCCAATATCATCCAGCAGATCGGGCGCGTGATCTCGCTTTTGCGGGACCGCGGCGACATGGCGATCGTGCTCGTGGAACAGTATTTCGAATTCGCCTACGATCTCGCGGATCAGCTCGTCTTCATGGAGCGCGGTCGCGTGACCTCGCGCCATGCGAAATCGGAGATCACGAAGGAGGAGGCGGCACGCGTCTTCCGCATCGCCTGAGCGCCGCTCCTGGCATGGCTGTCCTCACGACCGGGTCTGCGCAGGCGTTTGCCGTCTCGCGGAACCGGACTAACTGATAAAAAATCTTGCCGAAACCGGTTTCGGAAGCGCAGGCTTCCGCGGAGGAGGACGATTTTGCGGTCAGGAGTGGAAACGGTCCGTCGGTCCCGTGACAATGCGCGGGTGACGATCAGCGATCTGTCGCAGGCCCTGAGCCTGACGAAAGGCACGATTTCGCGGGCGCTGAACGGCTATCCCGATATTTCGGAGGCCACGCGTATCCGCGTGATCCGTGCGGCTCAGGCGATGGGCTACAGGCCCCTCAGCCATGCTCAGGCGATCCGGACCGGGCGCAGCCAGTCGCTCGCCCTCGTCATCCACCTGGCGGAACCCGACGCCTACCGGCCTTTCCTCGCGGAATTCCTCGCCGGGCTGACGCAGGCGGCCTCCGCCGAGGGCTGGACCATCACCATTGCCACCGCGGATACCGAGGCGGACAGCCTGCGCCTGATGCGCGACCTCGTGCAGGAGCGCAAGGCGGACGGATTCATCCTGCCGCGCGTTCACCGGGACGATCCCCGGATCGCGGCTCTGGCGGCGCTGGACACGCCGTTCATTTGCTATGGACGGCCGAAGGACGCCGAAAGGATGTCCTTTTTTGATATCGACAGCGAAGCCGCCATGAGTGAGGCGGTCGGAAAGCTTGCCGCGCTCGGCCATCGCCGGATCGGCTATATCGGCAGCGCGCAAAGCTACGCCTTCTCGCATCACCGGCACGCCGGCTATCGCGCGGGCCTGGCGCTGGCGGGCATGGATCCGGCGCCGGAGCTCGTCGAGGCAGCGGTGAGCCGGGAGGAGAGCGTCGCGGCGGCGGCGGCGCTTCTGCGACTGGCACGCCCGCCCACCGCCATCCTCTGCGCCACCGATGTGCTGGCGAGCGGTGTCTACGATGCCGCGGCGGCGGCCGGTCTCGAAATCGGGGCCGATCTGTCGGTGATCGGCTATGACAACGCGCCGGAGGCGCAGGCGATGTGGCCACGGCTCGCGACCTTCGCCGTCGACAATCGCGCGGCGGGCGCTGCGCTCGGCCGCATGCTGATCGCCCGGATCACCGAGCCGGAGCACCCGCCGTCGCAGATGATCCTTCCGGCCGAGTTCCGCCCCGGCGGTTCAATCGGCCAGCCCGCAAGAACGCCGGAACAGCTGGCGCAGCACCTTGCCCGCCGCCGGGAGGGCATGACGTTCTGACATATCACAGGGAGAAAGAGATGAGATTTCGACACCCATTGCTTTTGACGGGCGCAGCCGCGGCCGTTGCGCTTTCAGGCATCGCCGCTTCCGCCGAGACCTTGCGCTTCTGGACCACCGAGGAGCAGCCGGACCGGCTGGCGAAACAGGAGGAGATGGCGCGCGCCTTCGAGGAACAGAGCGGTAACACGGTCGAGGTGATCCCGGTGACGGAGAGCGAACTCGGCACCCGTGCCACCGCCGCCTTCGCGGCCGGCGACCTGCCGGACGTGGTCTATCACACGCTGCAATATGCCCTGCCCTGGGCGGAGGCGGGCATTCTCGATCCGGATGCCGCGACCGATGTGATCGAGGAGCTGGGCGAGGACACCTTCGCCCCCGGTGCGCTCGGCATGGCGACGTTGGGCGACGGCTATGCCTCGGTGCCGGTGGACGGCTGGACGCAGATGATCCTCTATCGCAAGGACCTGTTCGACGAGGCCGGGCTGGAGCCGCCGACGACCTATGCGGCAGTGGAGGCGGCGGTGGAGGCGCTGCACAATCCGCCGGAGATGTACGGCTTCGTGGCCGCAACGCGGGTGGACGAGAACTTCATGTCGCAGGTGCTCGAACATATCTTCCTCGCCAACGGGGTGAGCCCGGTGGACGAGAACGGTTTCAAGCCGCTCGACGAGGCGAAGACGACCGAAGTTCTTGAATTCTACAAGACGCTCGCCGATGCCTCGCCGCCGGGCGATCTTTACTGGGACCAGTCGCGCACGCTCTATTTCTCCGGCAATGCCGCGATGATCGTCTGGTCGCCCTTCATCCTCGACGAGCTTGCAGGGCTGCGCGACAGCGACCCGCCCACCATCAACGACGACCCGACCTCGACCGAGCTTGCCTCGAGGACCGGCATCGTGACGACCTTCGCGGGGCCGTCCAACCCTGAAGGCGCGGCCTGGGCCGAAATCCACTATTTCGGCATCACCTCGGACGCCGCCACCGACGAAGCGATCGACTTCGTGCTCTATGCGATGGACGAAGGCTACATGCAGACGCTCTCCATCGCACCCGAGGGCATGTTCCCGGTGCGGCGCGGGACGGCGGATGAGCCGGAGATTTTCGCGCAGGAATGGGCCGCACTGCCGGTGGGCGTGGACCGCCAGGCCCCGCTCGGGGATCTCTACGCGCAGGAGATGATCGACGAGATCGTCGGCGGCCTCGACGCGGCGCGGCGCTGGGGGGTCGAGGAGGGCCAACTCGCCCTTGCCTCCAGGATGATCAATTCCGGCGTGATCAACCGCGTGGTGCGGGACTATATCGACGGCCGGATCGACGTCGCCGAGGCCTACACGCGGCTCAACGACGAACTCGGTGCGATCGACTGACTCCAGCCGGGATTTCGCGGGGCGGCAGGACCGCCCCGTTCCCTCTCATTTCACACCGGACAGGGAGCGTCCATGTCGGATATCGGACCGCCACGCGGCTCTGGCCCGCTCGCCCGCACCGAGGCGCGGCTCGCCTGGGGCCTGCTCGCCCCCACGCTCATCGCGGTCTCGCTCGTGGTGATCCTGCCGCTCCTGGCGGTGTTCTGGATCTCGGTGAAACCCGTGTCGCTGGCCGATCTTCGCGCGCCCGAGCCCGTGGTGCGCGAGGACCTGCGCGGCCGGCCGGAGGCGGCGGGCGACGAGGCGGTGCTGCGCTACCGCTTGCGGAATTCCTCGCCTAGGTCGGAAATCACCGGCGTCACCCTGCGCGACCGGTGGCCGGAGGGGCTGACGCTCGCCGGGGATCTCGACCCGAGATGCACCCTCGGGGGTGAGGAGTTGTCCTGCGATCTCGGCACATGGGAGGGCGGCTATCGCGAGACGCTCGAGATCCCGGTGACGGTGGATCAGGGCTTTCTCGATGCGGAGCGGGACGTCGACGAGGATCCGGTCGCCGTGAACGGGAGTGCCTCCTCGGTGCTCACCGACACGACCTTCACCCTCGCCAATTTCCGCGCGGTGTTCGACGGCGGGCAGTTCTGGCAGGTCCTGGGAGCGACGCTGTTCTACACGGTCTTCGGCACGATCGGCGCGCTCGTCATGGGGCTGTTCGCCGCCTTGCTGCTGAACCATTCCTTTCGCGGGCAGGGCATACTGCGCGGTCTCTACCTGTTTCCCTATGTCGCCCCGGTGATCGCGGTCGCCTTCACCTGGATCATCCTCTTCGATCCCTTCTCCGGCTCGGCCAATGCGCTGCTGGTGCAGATGGGGGTGACGGATCAGGCGATCAATTTCTTCGGCGCCCGTCCGCTCGCGCTCGTGATGGTGACGCTGTTCGAGATCTGGCGCTATTTCCCGCTGTCCTTCCTCTTCATCCTTGCGCGGATGCAGTCGATCCCGACGGACATGTACGAGGCGGCGGAGATGGACGGGGCCTCGCCATTCCAGCAGTTTCGCTACCTCTCCATGCCGCAGCTTCTGGGCATCCTGTCGGTCCTGTTCCTGCTGCGCTTCATCTGGACCTTCAACAAGTTCGACGACATCTTCCTGCTGACGGGCGGGAATGCGGGAACGCGGGTGCTGACGGTGAGCGTCTACGAACAGGCCTTCGCCCTGTCGAACATCGGCGCGGGGGCGGCGGTCGCGGTGGTGATCTTCGGCTTCCTGCTGCTGTTCTCGATCGTCTTCTTCGGCATAATTTCGCGGGAGGAAGGGCTATGAAGACGGTTTCGGGGGCGTTGCCCCCCGCGCCTGCGGCGCTCCCCCCAGGATATTTCCGAGCAGATGAAGGAGGGGCGCCATGAGGCACCTGCGGTTCAGCTTCGTGGCGGGTCCGCTGCTCGGGGCGTTCTGGACCTTCGTCGTCGCGGTGACGGTCTCGGTGGCGATGAGTTTTCCGACGGGCGAGGCGTTCCGGCCCTCCGGCCTCTGGTCGGCGGGGTTCGGCATCGTGGCGGGTCTGGCGCTGGTGGGGCGCGGACGAGCCGCCATCGCCTCCGCCGTCCTCGTGGTGGCGGTCTTCGCGGCCTTTCTCGCAGGGGTCGGACCGGTGCTTGCGGGAGAGACCTCCCTCGTGGCGCTGGCCGTGGCCTCCATCCTTCTGGGCGTCGGGGTCGGCTGGCCGCTGGCGCGCATCCTCGGAGCCCTGCCCATGGGCGCGCTCACGCGGCACGAGTTCGAGGGTGCCGTCATTCTCGCGCTCAGGGGGGTCGGCTATATCTTCTTCACGGCGATCGTGGTCATCCCCTTCTACGTGATGGTGATGACCAGCCTGAAGAACCAGTCGGAGCTGATGCGCAACCCGCTCGATTTCTCCATCGACCTGTCCCAGGGCTGGGGGCTGTTCCGCTCCTATGTCGAGCTGCTGACCCGGTTCGATTTCGGCAGCTATCTCTGGACGTCCTTCTACGTTTCCTTGCTGACCGTGCTGATCACGCTCCTGTTCGCGATCCCCGGCGCCTATGCGGTCGCACGGCTCCGGTTCCGCGGGCGGGCGGCGTTCTCGCGCTCGATCCTGTTGATCTACATGGTGCCGATGATCGTCCTGGCGCTGCCGATCTATATCGCCTTTTCCATGGCCGGGCTCAGGAATTCCATCGCCGGCATCGTGATGATCTATCCGGTCACGACCATTCCTGTCGCGCTCTACATGCTCCAGGGCTATTTCAGGGGGTTGCCTTCGGAGGTCGAGGAGGCGGGGCTGATGGATGGGCTGTCGCGGCTCCAGGTGATCTGGAAGATCACGCTGCCGCTGTCGCTTCCGGCGCTTGCGTCCGTCTCGCTCTATGTCTTCATGATCGCCTGGAACGAGTTCCTTCTCGCCTTCATGCTGCTGGACGATCCCTCGAAATTCACTCTCACGCGCGGCATCGCCTCGCTGAATTCCTCGGAGATCCCGCGCCAGCATCTCATGGCCGGGTCGGTGATCGCGACCGTGCCGATCATGGTGCTGTTCCTTGGGCTCGAGAGATTCATGACGAAGGGTCTTACGGCCGGGTCGGTCAAAGGGTGACGCGATGAGGACGACCGGAGAAAACCCGATGGATCAGACCGCGCGCCGCGCGCGCCTTCCGGAGGACCGCGCGCGGCTGCGTGCGCGATGTGGCCACGGGCGTGCGGCGAGAGCGGCGGCAGGAAAGGAGTAGGACATGGCGAGTATCGAGCTTCGGGCCGTCGAGAAATGGTTCGGCACCGTCCAGGTGATCAAGGGCGTGGATCTTCGGGTCGAGGAGGGAGAATTCATCATCTTCGTCGGGCCCTCGGGCTGCGGGAAATCGACGCTTCTCAGGATGATCGCGGGGCTCGAGGAGACCTCCCGCGGGCAGATCCTGGTCGGCGACCGCGATGCCACCGCCGAGCCGCCCTCGAAGCGCGGGCTTGCGATGGTGTTCCAGTCCTACGCGCTCTATCCGCATATGTCGGTGCGCGACAACATGGGCTTTGCGCTGAAAGCGGCGGGAGAGCCGAAGGACCGGATCGCCGCGAAGGTGGAGGAGGCTGCGCGTGTCCTCAAACTCGGAGACTATCTCGACCGGCGGCCGAAGGACCTGTCGGGCGGGCAGCGCCAGCGGGTCGCGATCGGCCGGTCCATCGTGCGCGATCCGACCGCCTTTCTCTTTGACGAGCCGCTTTCCAATCTCGATGCGGCCCTCAGGGTGGAAATGCGCTATGAGCTGGCGAAGCTGCATCAGAGCCTCGGTTCCACGATGATCTACGTCACCCATGACCAGGTGGAGGCGATGACGCTCGCCGACCGGATCGTGGTGCTCGAGGCGGGGCGGATCGCGCAGGTGGGCACGCCAAAGGAGCTCTACGAACGGCCCGCGAACCTGTTCGTCGCGCAGTTCATCGGCAGTCCGAAGATGAACGTCATTCCCGCGAGCGCCGTGGGGCAGGGCGGCGGCGCGGCACAGGACTTCGGCATTCGGCCCGAGCATGTCGACATCGTGCCGCCGGGGCAGGGCGATCTCGATGCGCGGGTCGATGTGGTCGAATACCTCGGTGCCGACACCTATGTGATCGTGGAGGCGGAAGGTGGCGCGGGGCGCATGACGTTGCGCGACCTGGGCAATGCGCCGCATCGTCCGGGACAGGCCGTCGGGCTTCGCTTTGCCGAGGGGCGCGGGCACCTGTTCGATGCCGCCGGAAAGGCGCTTCGTTAGCGCACGGGCCGGCGGGTCCCGCTGTGGCGGGCGCGAGGGCGGCGCCGGAGTGGTTCTCCGGGGCTGGAGCAGGCGCACCGTTCTTGCAATTTGCAAAGCCTGTGCGGCGAAAAGTCCCGTTGCGGGAAATGTGATGGGTGACGTAACGGAAGTCGCGTGTTGCGGGCTTGTTTCAGCCCGGTCGATCGTCTTTCCTGTGCGTCATCATCGCGCCCGGACCCCGCGCCGGCCGGACGCGAGCCTATCCATACCGGTCCAAGAAGACGAACCCGACAAGGAGGTTTTCATGAAATTCACCACAGCCCTGTCTGCGCTGGCCTTGCTCGCGGCAACTCCTGCCGCCTTTGCCGCGAATGTGCCCGACGGCACCCAGCTTTCCGAGAACCAGACCTATACATTCTGGCTGCTCGACGCGATCAAGTCGATGGATCCGCAGATCAACACCGATGTCGAGGGTTCCGATATCCTGCGCAACCTCTTCGAAGGGCTTTACAACGAGGACTCCGACGGCAATCTCGTGCCCGGCGTGGCGCTCGATCACACGCTGTCCGAGGATGGGCTGACCTATACGTTCAACCTGCGCCCGGAGGCGGTCTGGTCGGATGGCGAGCCGGTGACGGCGCAGGATTTCGTCTACGCCTGGCAACGTCTCGTGGATCCGGAGACGGCCTCGGAATACGCGTGGTACATGGAGCTCATGCAGGTGAAGAACGCCTCCGCGGTCACCGCGGGCGAGGTGGAGCCCTCCGAGCTCGGCGTGACGGCGCTCGACGATCACACGCTCGAGGTGACGATCGCGACCCCGCTGCCCTATTTCCCGCAGATGCTGGTGCATGGCTCGACCTTCCCGGTGCGCCAGGACGTGATCGAGGAGCATGGCCAGAACTGGACCCGGCCCGGCAATCTGATCGGCAACGGTGCCTATACGCTGACCGAGCATATCCTGGGCGAGCGGGTGGAGATGGACAAGTCCGACACCTATTGGGATGCCGGGAATACGGTCATGACCCATCTCACCGCGCTCACCATCAACGACGTCAATCAGGCGCTGACCCGCTATCTCGCCGGAGAGCTCGACCGGGTGGACATTCCTGCCGGTCAATATCCGCGTCTCAAGGAGCAATATTCCGATGAGGCGGTGTCGCTGCCCTATTCCTGTTCCTACATCTACATGATGAACCTGTCGGACAAGGGACCGGAGGCGCTGAAGGACGTGCGCGTGCGCAAGGCGCTGTCCTATGCGATGAACCGCGACGTCGTCGTCAACAACATCCTCCAGGGCGGCCAGCATCCCGCCTATAACTGGACGCACTGGGCGACTGCCGGTTTCGAGATGCCGGAGATCGACTACGCCGGCTGGACGCAGGAAGAGCGCAACGAGAAGGCGCGCGAGCTTCTGGCCGAGGCGGGCTACGGTCCCGACAATCCGCTGAGCCTGACGCTGAACTACAACACGTCGGAGGATCACAAGAAGATCGCCATCGCGGCGCAGCAGTTCTTCAGGCCCTTCGGCATCAACCTGACGCTCAACAACATGGAATGGAAGGTCCACACCGACCGGATGCAGAACCAGGATTTCGACCTGGCGCGCTACGCGTGGTGCGGCGACTACAACGAGGCCTCGACCTATCTCGACCTGCTGACCTCCTATTCGGGCCATAACAGCGGCGAATTCTTCAACGACGAATACGACGCGCTGATGGCGGAGTCGAAGACCGCCGAGGATCCGCAGCCGCTCTATACCCAGGCGGAACAGATTCTCGCGGCGGAAATGCCGATCATCCCGATCTATCACTATGCCCAGGTTGACATGATCTCGTCCGACATCAGGGGCCTGCCCTTGGACAATGTGATGCAGACCTGGTACGGCAAGGATCTTTACCGCGTCGCGGAATAACCCACATCGAGACAGGCCGGCGCGGTGGCATTGACCGCCGCGCCACCCAGCCGGGGACCCATCCATGACCGTCTATATTCTCAAGCGTCTGGCGATCGCCATTCCGACGCTGCTCCTGCTGATCATCTTCTCCTTCCTGCTGATGCACGCGGCTCCCGGCGGGCCGTTCACGCAGGAACGCCAGCTGCCCGCGCAGGTGCTTGCGAACCTCAACGCGAAATACGGTCTCGACCAGCCGCTGTGGAAGCAGATCACCACCTATATCTGGGGCATCGTGGCACATTTCGATTTCGGTCCCTCCTTCGTCTACAAGGACCGCACGGTGAACGAGATCATCGCGCAGGGCTTTCCGGTGACGCTGACCTACGGGGCGGTCTCCTTCGTGCTCGCGGTGCTCGTCGGTGTGACGCTCGGGGCGGTGGCGGCCGTCCGGCACAATTCGATCCTCGACTATTTCGCGGTCGGCATCTCCATCGGGGCGCAGGTGTTGCCGAATTTCGTCATGGCGCCGATCCTCGTCATCGTCTTCACGCTCATGCTCGGCTGGCTTCCGGGCGGCGGCTGGCGGTTTACCGATCCGTCTTACTGGATCATGCCGGTGATCGCGCTCTCGACCTCCTACATGGCCTCCATCGCACGGATCATGCGCTCCTCGATGCTCGAGGTGCTGAACTCCAACCACATCCGCACGGCGCGCGCCAAGGGGCTGCCGGCGCATCGCGTGATCCTGCGCCACGCGCTCAAGCCCGCGCTGCTGCCGGTGATCTCCTATCTCGGCCCGGCCTTCGTCGCGATGATCACGGGGTCGGTGATCGTGGACATCTATTTCTCCACCGGCGGCATCGGCAAGGCCTTCGTCGACAGCGCGCTCAACCGCGACTACGCGGTGATGATGGGCGTGACGATCCTCGTCGGCGCGCTCACCATCCTGTTCAACCTCCTCGTCGATATCGTCTACGGATGGATCGACCCGAAAATCCGGTATTGAGCGATGGTCATCGACAGTCAGAAAATGCGATCCCTGGCCGACGCCACCGCGCGCGAGGAGGTGGCGGGCCGCTCGCTCTGGGCTGATGCGCGGCGGCGCTTCTTTCGCAACAGGGCGGCGCTGTTCGGGCTTTTCCTGCTCGTCTTCGTCGTGCTCTTCGCGCTGTTCGGCAATGCACTCGCCCGGTGGAGCAACGAGGAAATCGACTTCGGCGTGATGGGCATGGTCGCGCAGGAGGGCGGGCCCTCGCTTGCCAACGGCCATTACTTCGGCACGGATGACCTGGGACGCGACCTCTTCGCGCGCACGGTGCAGGGCACGCAGATCTCGCTTGCGGTGGGCATCATCGGTTCGGCCATCGCGGTGATCGTCGGCACGCTCTGGGGCGCGACCGCGGGC
The DNA here is from genome assembly GCF_000819565.1 of Celeribacter indicus. Lineage (NCBI taxonomy): Bacteria > Pseudomonadati > Pseudomonadota > Alphaproteobacteria > Rhodobacterales > Roseobacteraceae > Celeribacter > Celeribacter indicus. Next base: position 4,297,740 of record NZ_CP004393.1, on the reverse strand, counting down.
TATTTCGGCGGACGGCTCGACAACCTGATGATGCGCGCCGTCGATATCCTGCTCGCCATTCCCTACATGTTCGTGCTGATCCTTCTGCTCGTGATGTATGGCCGCTCGATCACCATGCTCTTTGTCGGGGTCGGACTGATTTCGTGGCTCGAGATGAGCCGGATCGTCCGCGGGCAGACGCTGACGCTCAAGAACCGCGAATATATCGAGGCCGCGCGCGCCATCGGCGTGCCCGCGCCCGTCATCATCCGCCGGCATATCCTGCCGAACCTGATCGGTGTGGTGACGGTGTTCGCCACGCTTCTGGTGCCGAACATGATCCTCACGGAGAGTTTCATTTCCTTTCTCGGCCTCGGCGTGCAGGAACCCATGACCTCGCTGGGCGCGCTGATTTCCGAAGGTGCGGGGACGATCAACTACGGCACCTACTGGCAACTCGCCTTCCCCCTGTTTTTCTTCATCGTCACGCTGTTCGGCTTCTTCTTCGTCGGCGACGGGCTGCGCGACGCTCTGGACCCGAAGGACCGCTAGACATATGGCACTTCTGGACGTCAAGAACCTGACCGTTCGCTTCGAAACGCCCGAGGGCGACATCCATGCCGTGAACGGCGTGAGCTTCTCGCTCGAGAAAGGCGAGACGCTCGGCATCGTCGGCGAATCCGGCTCGGGCAAGAGCCAGCTCAACTTCGCCATCCTCGGCCTCCTGGCGCGCAACGGGCGGGCCGGGGGATCGGTGAGCTTCGACGGGCAGGACATCCTCAACATCTCCGAGCGCAAGCTCAACAGGATCCGTGCGGACCGCATCGCGATGGTGTTTCAGGACCCGATGACCTCGCTCAACCCTTACATGCGCATCTCCGATCAGATGACGGAGGTGCTGCGGCTCCACAAGGGCCTGACCAGACGGGAGGCGCTGGCCGAGAGCGTGCGCATGCTCGACGCGGTGAAGATCCCCGACGCGAAGAACCGGGTGCGGCTCTATCCGCACGAATTCTCCGGCGGGATGCGTCAGCGGGTGATGATCGCCATGTCGCTCTTGTGCCGTCCCGAACTGCTCATCGCCGACGAGCCGACCACCGCGCTCGACGTGACGGTGCAGGCGCAGATCATGGAGCTTCTGGGCGAACTGCAACGCGATTTCGGCATGGCGACGATCCTGATCACCCATGACCTCGGCGTGGTGGCGGGGTTCTGCGAACGCGCCATCGTGATGTATGGCGGGCGGATCATGGAAGAGGCGGCGGTTGATCCGCTCTTCGAGCGTCCGACCCATCCCTATACCAAGGGCCTGCTCGAGGCGATTCCGCGGGTCGATGAGGCGCAGGACAGCTTGCGGGCCATCCCCGGCAATCCGCCCAATATGGCGGGCGTGCCCGTGGGGTGTCCGTTCGCGCCGCGCTGTGGCTATTCCGACGAGCGCTGCCGGCGCGAGACACCCGCGCTCCTGACCGAGGAGGGTCGCGCGCGTGCCTGTTTCCGTCCCGTCGCGGAGGTTGCCGCATGAGCCGCCCGCTTCTCGAGGTCCGCGATGTGCGGGTCAGCTTCGACATCCGCCGCCCCTCCGACCTGCCCTGGACGCCGCCGGCGCAGCTTCATGCCGTCAATGGCGTGAGCTTCACCCTCGCGCGCGGACAGACGCTCGGCATCGTCGGGGAATCGGGCTGCGGGAAATCCACCCTCGCCCGTGCGCTCATCCGCATGCTGCCCGCGACGGGACAGGTGCTTTGGGAGGATGGCACGGATCTCCTGACGCTCGGCCCGCGCCAGATGCTCAGATACCGTTCCGAGATCCAGATGATCTTTCAGGATCCGCTCGCCTCGCTCAACCCGCGCATGACGGTGGGGGAGATCATTGCCGAACCGCTGCGTACCCACCGCCCGAAGATGGGCGCGAAGGAGCGGCGCGCGAAGGTGCGCGAGGTGATGGAGCGGGTGGGGCTCCTGCCGAACCAGATCAACCGCTATCCGCACGAATTCTCCGGCGGCCAGTGCCAGCGGATCGGCATCGCCCGCGCGCTGGTGGTCGAGCCGAAGCTCCTGATCTGCGACGAGCCCGTCTCCGCGCTCGACGTCTCCATCCAGGCGCAGGTGATCGGCCTGCTGGAGGAGTTGCGCCGCGATCTCGGGCTGACGATCATCTTCATCGCACATGACCTGTCGGTGGTGAAACACCTCTCCGACGAGGTGATGGTGCTCTATCTCGGGCGGATGATGGAAAAGGCATCTTCCGACGCGCTCTTCGCGGATCCGCGCCATCCCTATACGCAGGCCCTTCTCTCCGCCGTTCCGGTCCCCGATCCGAAGGTCGAGCGGGGCAAGAAGATCATCTCCCTCGCGGGGGATCTTCCCAGCCCGATGAACCCGCCCTCGGGCTGCGTGTTCCGCACGCGCTGTCCCCTGGCGCAGCCCGTCTGCGAAACGCAGCCTCCCGAGGAGCTGCGCGGGGATCATCGCACGAGCTGTCATTTCGCGGGCATGCCGGTCCCGGCCGAATAGGCGCGCCCGGACCCGCAGGACGCCGTCCCGCCCTCGCGGCCGGGCGGCGTTTCGCCGTGCGCCGCATTTTTTCCGCCCCACCCGGAACCACCCGGTTCCGCTCCCGTTGGCTCTGCATGGCCGGACGTTGCGACCGTGCCTCGGTGAGTGTGTGACAGGAGGAAGTTATGTCATCCGAGAAGACCCAGTCCGGGATCGAAATGACCACCGGATCAGGCGGCGAACCGCAGCAGCGGGGCGGGGAGCCCCTGACCACCAATCACGGCGTTCCCATTCCCGACAACCAGAACAGCCTCAAGTCCGGGGAACGCGGGCCGACGCTGCTCGAGGATTTCGTCCTGCGCGAAAAGATCTTCCACTTCGATCACGAGCGCATTCCCGAACGCATCGTCCACGCCCGCGGCACGGGGGCGCACGGCTATTTCGAATGCACCGATCCGATCCCCGAGCTGACCATGGCCCAGCCGTTTCAGAAGAAGGGCATGAAAGTGCCGGTCTTCGTCCGCTTCTCGACCGTCGCGGGCTCGAAAGGGTCGAAGGACACGCCCCGCGACGTGCGGGGCTTTGCGGTGAAATTCTATACGGAGGATGGCAACTGGGATCTCGTCGGCAACAACATTCCCGTGTTCTTCATCCAGGATGCGATGAAGTTCCCCGATCTCATCCATTCGGTGAAACCCGAATCCGATCGCGGTTTTCCGCAGGCCGCCTCGGCGCATGACACGTTCTGGGATTTCATCTCGCTCAGCCCGGAATCGATGCATATGATGATGTGGCTCATGTCGGACCGCGCCATCCCGCGCAGCTTCCGCATGATGGACGGATTCGGCGTTCACACCTTCCGCTTCGTCAACGCCTCGGGCGAGGCGACATTCGTCAAGTTCCACTGGCGGGCAAAGCTCCGCGCTCAATCGGTGCTCTGGGATGAGGCGGTGAAGATCTCCGGCGCGGATCCCGACTACAACCGCCGTGATCTCTTCGAGGCGATCACCATGGGGGACTGTCCGGAATGGGAGCTCGGCGTCCAGGTTTTCGACGAGGACTGGGCGGCGGAGCAGCCCTATGACGTGCTCGACGCGACAAAGCTCGTCCCCGAGGAGGACATCCCCCTGCGCATCGTCGGGCGCATGGTGCTCGACCGCTATCCCGACAACTTCTTCGCGGAGACGGAGCAGGTCGCCTTCCTGCCCTCGAATGTCATTCCCGGCATCGACTTTACCGAGGACCCGCTCCTGCAAGGGCGGCTGTTCTCCTATCTCGACACGCAGAAATCCCGGCTCGGCACGACCAATTTCCACCAGATCCCGGTCAACGCGCCGAAATGCCCGATGCACAATTTCCAGCGCGACGGGATGATGCAGACATATGTCCACACCGGCCGGGCAAATTACGAGCCGAACAGCCTCTACAAGGCAGGCGAGGAGACCGGCCCACGGCCGGCGGACCATCATTTCGCGACCTATCCCGATGCGGAGGATCACGGCCCGAAACGCCGCCTGCGTGCGGAGACCTTCGCCGATCACTACAGCCAGGCGCGGCAATTCTACCGCAGCCAGACGCCGCCCGAACAGGATCACATCGTGGCCGCGATCACTTTCGAACTGTCGAAGGTCGATCTCGATCATGTGCGGGTGCAGGCGCTGTCGCATCTGCGCAACGTCGACGAGGACATGGCCGCGCGCATCGCAAAGGGGATCGGGATCGACCTGCCCGACGCGGCGACACCCGCCAAGGCGCCGTTCGACGCGCAGATTTCCGATGCCCTGTCGATCCACAAGACCGCGACGGACGAGCCGATGGGGCGGATGGTCGGTGTGCTCGTGACCGACGGCACGGAGGATGCGCAGGTGGAGGCGATTCGCTCCGCCGCCGAGGCGGCGGGTGTGCGGGTCCAGATCGTCGCGGAGAAACGCGGTGGCGTGACGCTTGAATCGGGCACGCATCTGATGGCCGATGGACAGCTTGCCGGGACACCCTCCGTGATGTTCGACGCGGTCGCGATCCTACCCTCGGAGGAGGGGGCGAAGGATCTCGCCAAGCTCGCCCCGGCAAAGGATTTCGCCGCCGATGCCTTCGCGCATCTGAAGGCGATCGTCGTCTCCGCCCCCGCGAAGGCTCTTCTCGAGGCGGTGGATGCGGAGCCGGATGATTTCGTCTTCATGGCGGAGGACGATCCGGCCGCCTGTGTCGAACATGCCCATGAACGGCTGTGGTCGCGCGAGGCGATGGTCAACCCCGCGCCGTGACGGCGCATTCCCTGCCGGGCGCCGCGGCGGCGCCCGGATCACCGCAGGCAGAAAGGAGACACAGGATGACCGAAGACAGCAAGACCGGCGTCGAGGAGGCCGCCGATCGGCGCAACGCCCAATCGGAGGCCCACGGGACCCGCCACGATGCGCGCGAGTTCGTGTCGGATCCGTCCCGCAAGCGCCCGGCGGGCGGGGCCGGGCCCGCTGACGAGCCTCCTGCCGACAGGAACAGGAAAGGCGCCTGAGCGCGGCCGCAACCGAGGAAAGGGCTGTCCGATGAACACCGCCATCGTCGTAGGAGGCACGGCCGGCGCCGGCCGGGCGATCGTCGAGAAGCTCCTGACCTACGGCTATCGCGTCGGTGTCATCGCGCGCGGAGAGGACCGGCTGGACGCGCTGTCGGAAAAGGCCCTCGGTCTCGAGGTTGCCCAGGCGGACGTGGCGTCCATGGAGGCGCTGCGGAAGGCGACCGACGATCTCGTTGCGAGGATCGGCGTGCCCGATGTCTGGATCAACGTGGCCATGGCGACCATGTTCGCGCGGTTCGAGGAGATGTCGGCCGCAGAATTCGAGCGAGTTATGGACGTCACCTTCCTCGGTCAGGTGAACGCCACGCGCGAGGCGCTGCGGCACATGCAGAGCGGCAAGATCATCTTCCTCGGCTCGAGCCTCGCCTATCGGCCCGTGCCGCTGCAATCGGCGTGTTCCGGCGCGAAACATGCGCTCAACGGGTTCGTCGGCAGCCTGCGGTCGGAGCTGATGCGCGAGGGAAGCGATGTGACGCTGCATCTCGTGCAGCTTCCGGCGATCAACACGCCCCAGTTCGACTGGGCGCGCAGCCGGTTGCGGCGAAAGCCCCGGCCCGCCGCCCCGGTCTTCAGTCCCGACGTTCCGGCGGAAGCGGTGATGAAGATCATCCGCACCGGCGCGCGGGAGTTGTTCGTCGGCCGCTCCGTCCTGCGGCTCGTCTTCGGGACGCTGGTCCTGCCCGCCTATCTCGACCGGCGCATGGCCGACGAGGGTCTCGAGGCGCAGAAATCCGACATCCAGGCCAGCCCGCAGGAGGGCAATCTCTTCGATCCTGTCGCCTATCCGCCGGCGGCCGACGGCTCCTATGGCGACGAGGCGGAGGACCACACCGTCATGGTTGACGCCGATCTCGCGCGCAAGCTGATGTTCTTCGGGTTGCCGGCACTGGCCTTTCTCCTCGGGCTGCTCTTCTGACGCGAAGACGCCGCCCCGTCAGGGGCGACGCCGTTCAGCCGATCAGGGCGCTCACGTCCTGTCCGCCCTTTCCAGTTCCGCGATCACCTTGTCGGGGGTGGCCGGCAGGTGCAGCACCCGCGCGCCGCAGGCATTGTGGATCGCGTTGAGAACCGCCGCCCCCGCGCCCGAGATGCCAAGCTCGCCGATGCCCTTCGATTGCATCGGATTGGCGTGGTCGTCGCGTTCCTCGAGGAATTTCACGTCGATCTCCCGCGGCACGTCGGCATGGGCGGCGACATGGTAGTTGGCGAGATCGCGGGTCACGAGATGACCGGTGCGCGGATCGTGCTCGAGCGCTTCGTGAAGCGCCGTGCCGATGCCCCAGACGATGCCGCCGATGGCCTGGGATCGTGCCGTCTTCTCATTGAGCACGCGGCCGATGCCGAGCGAGGTCACGAAGCGGCGGACACGCACCTCGCCGCTCCAGCGATGCACCGCCACTTCGCAGAAATGCGCGCCGTAGCCGGAGGAGAAATGCGTCTCGTCCGTGTCGCCGGACGAAATATGTGCGGTCTCGTCGAGTTCTCCCTCGATGAGATCCGCCAGCGGTGCCTCCCGGTTGTCGCCGCGGGCGATGCCATCCTGCAACGACAGTTCCTCCGGGGTGCAGCCGAGCTTTGCCGCGATCTTTTCCCGGATCCGGCGACTGGCGAGGAAAACCGCGGAGCCGGTCGAACTCGCACCGAAGGACCCGCCGGAGCCGGAGGCGGGCGGAAAGCGGGTGTCGCCCAGCCGCACCTCGACCCGCTCGGTCGGCATGCCCAGCATCTCGCCCGCGATCTGGGCGAAGATCGTGTAACTGCCGGTGCCGATATCGGTCATATCGGTCTCGACCACGGCCCCAGAAGGGCTGAGCCGGACGCGGGCGGACGCGTCGATCAGCATGTTGGGGCGGACCGCGGAGGCCATGCCGACACCGATCAGCCAGTCGCCTTCGCGCGTTGTGCCGACGGCCTTCCGCTCAGACCAGCCGAACCTGCGGGCGCCGTCCTCGAGCGCCGCCTCGAGGGCGCGGGCCCCGAAGGATTTTCCGCTGATCGGATGTTTCTGCGGCATATTGCGCAACCTCAGCTCGACAGGGTCCACTCCGAGCTTCTCCGCGAGCATGTCCATCGCCACTTCGAGCCCGATCATGCCGACTGCCTCTCCCGGTGCGCGGACCGAACCCGACGGGGTGCGGTGGATCCTTGCGACCTCCTGCTGAAAGCGCATCGCTTCCGCCTCGTAGACATATTGCGACTGGCGCGTGGTGGGCTCCGCGAAGGATTCCTCGGGCAGGTTCGACACCCGGTCGTCATGGCCGAGCGCCAGAAGCCGGCCGTCCCCGTCGGCGGCGAGGCGCAGGTGCTGGATTGTCTCCGAACGCCGGAGCACCGCGTCGAACACCGTCTGGCGCGCCATCACCACCCGCACCGGACGGCCGAGCTCCCGCGCGGCGACGGCGGCGGCGACGGCATCCGGTCCGATACCCAGTTTCGAGCCGAACGCCCCGCCGATGAAAGGCGCAAGCACGCGCACCTTTTCCGGGTCGATGCCGAGGCTGTCCGCAATCTCCGCGCGGTTGTATGCGAGCATCTGGAGCGACCCGCGCAGCGTCAGTTCGTCCCCCTCCCAGCTCGCCAGCGCGCCGTGCGGTTCCATCGCGGCGGCGGCATGGCCGGGGGTGGTCAGCACCGCATCGACGGTCACATCGGCCTTGTCCCAGCAAAGCTGGAAGTTGCCCCGCCGCACCGGCTCGTCGACATCGACGGCGGAGGCGGCCTCCGGATCGACCTCCGCCTCTTCCGCCTCATAGGAGATGTGAAGGCGAAAGGCGGCATCGCGCGCCGTCTCCAGGCTTTCGGCGACGACCAGCGCGATCGGCTGGCCGTGGTAGTCGACGCGCATGTCGGTCTGGACGGGGGCCTTTCCCGCCATACCCTGCGCCGGATTGCGGATGAACTTCGGCCCGTGGAAGACGCCGAGAACCCCCTCGAGCCCGGAGAGCGGCGCCTCGTCGATGCCGGTGATGCGGCCTCGGGAAATGGTGGCGCGCACGAGCACGCCATGGGCGGTGCGCGCGGGCAGCACATCCGCGACATAGGTGGCGCGGCCCGTCACCTTCGCCGGGCCGTCGACGCGGTCGATCGGCTTGCCGATCGCGCCCTGCCGGGTCTCGTCGAGCAGGCGGGGCTGCGGATCGTCCATCTTGAAGTCATAGCTCATCGCTCAGCCTTTCGTCTCGTCAATGCTGCTTTCGGTGCCCGAAAGCCCGGTCACGTCGGCCAGGACACTCCGGAGGGTCCGGCGCAGGAGCGGCAGCTTGAACGCAGTGTCGGGATGCGGGGCTGTCACATCGGTGAAGCGTGTGGCGACCTCGCGAAACAGCTCTTCGTCCGGGGTCTCGCCCGTCAGCGACGCCTCGAGATCCGGGTCGCGCCAGGGCTGCGATGCGATGCCGCCGAAGGCCAGCGAGATCTCCGCGATCCGTCCGGCTTCGATGCGGGCGCTCGCGGCGACGGAGACGAGCGCGAAGGCGTAGGAGGCACGATCCCGCACTTTCCGATAGACCTGCCGGTGGCCCGCCCCTTGCCGGGGCAATGTCACGGCCGTGATCAATTCGCCGTCTCCGAGCGTCGTCTCCGCATCCGGGCGATCGCCCGGCAGACGGTAGAGGTCGCCGAGGCCAACGCAGCGGGAGGCGCCATCGGGGCCTTCGATCTCGACGGTGGCATCGAGTGCCCGGAGCGCGACCGCCATGTCGGAAGGATGTGCGGCGAGGCAGCTGTCGGAGATGCCGAAGACGGCAAGCATGCGACCGATGCCGCCCTGCGCGGCACAGCCCGTGCCCGGCGCGCGTTTGTTGCAGGCCGTCGCGACGTCGTAGAAATAGGGGCAGCGCGTGCGCTGGAGCAGGTTGCCTCCCGTCGTCGCTTTGTTGCGGATCTGTTGCGAGGCCCCGGCGAGAATGGCCCGGCTGAGCAGCGGATGCCGCGCCCGGACCTGTGCGTTGGCGGCACAGTCGGCATTGGTGACGAGGGCGCCGATCCTCAGCTCCTCCTCGTTCTGGGTGATTTCGTCGAGCCCCTCGAGACGGGTGATGTCCACGAGCCGCTCCGGCGTCATGACCTGGATCTTCATGAGATCGAGAATATTCGTGCCCCCGGCGATGAAGGTTCCGCCCCTGCGCGCGGCCTGGCCGGCATCGCCTGCGGTACTCGCGCGGTGATAGTCGAACGGTCTCATCGGCCCTGCTCCCCGACGCGCGCGATCGCGTCGCGAATGTTGGAATAGGCGGAGCAGCGGCAGAGGTTTCCGCTCATGCGCTCCGCGATCTCGCTGTCGTTCAGCGGCGCCCTCGCGCTCAGGTCGGCGCTGACATAGGACGGCTCGCCGCGGCGGATCTCGTCATACATGGCGAGTGCTGACACGATCTGGCCGGGGGTGCAGAAGCCGCATTGATAGCCGTCGCAGGCAAGAAACGCCTCCTGGAGCGGGGACAGTGCCTCTGCGGGCGCGACATCCTCGATGGTGCGGATCTCGTCGCCGTCGTGCATCGCAGTCAGGCAGAGGCAGGAATTCACCCGTCGCCCGTTGAGCATCACCGTGCAGGCACCGCACTGGCCGTGGTCGCAGCCCTTCTTGGTTCCGGTGAGACCGAGCTGGTCGCGTAACGTGTCGAGGAGGGTGGCGCGCGGGTCGTGGTCGACCTCTTCGGCGCGGCCATTGACGGTAAATGTCGTCTGCATGAGGCCTCCGGGAATGAGGTGAGGATGATCGGGGCACGACTGCCCGACGCCGGACCACGAGCCCCCTGTGGTGGAGATCAACTGGGCCGGCTCGCAAAAGTTCCGAGATCCGTCTTCGCCCCGGTCCGTGCGCTCCGGGCTCCCTGAGACGCGCGCGAGACTGATTTTTTGCCGGAAACCGGCGGAACCGTGCGCTTCGGGGACCGGTTGACCTGCCGTGACCCTTTAAAATTCGCCGCAGAAAGGGCAGAAATAAACAAATGTTAATGTCGTAGGGAGGTCCTGTGTCGTCACAGTCTCAAAACGCCGGTATCGCCGAATGTCTTGCGGTGGTCTCCGTTCGAGGGGGTGGCGCGCCGGTGCTCTCGCGGATCGATCCTGAGGCCCCTCGCTCCGCCGATGCCCGCTGCGCCCTTCCCGAGCCGAAGGGCGCGAGCGCGAGATCCGGGACGCGTCCCGGTCCGACAGGGATCGGCCGGGCCTTCCGGGACGCCGGGCTGCCCTTGCCCCACACCTGCAACGACGACGCGCCGGACGACAGCGCCGGCACTTTCGCGCGCACCCGTGGAGATTCCGAATGACCCAGGATCGCTATCCCCTGACCCACAAGTTCCTGATGGGGCGTGCCCGCCATCATCTCGACGACCGCGAAAAAGGGCTTCTGGAGGAGAGCATCGTCGAGGTGCAGCGCTGCCCCAGCGCCCATGTCGTCCTCGAACGCGGCGACGTGATCGAACGGAGCACGCTGCTGATCGACGGCTTCATCGGCCGGGTGATCTTCGAGAACGGACAACGCCATATCGTCGCCTTGCATGTGCCCGGCGATTTCGTCGACCTGCACGCCTATGCGCTCAAGCGGCTCGATCACAACGTGGTCGCGATCGGCCCGGTGCGGGTCGGCTACATCCCCCATACCCGAATCGACGAACTCATGAACACCGAGCCGCACCTGTCGCGGATGCTGTGGTTCTCGACCCTGCTCGACGCCTCGATCCACCGGCAATGGATCCTGAAGCTCGAACAGCTCAGCGCCGACGGCCGTCTCGCCCACATCCTCGCGGAAATGTGGACCCGTCTCGATTTCGTGGGGCTTGCCGAAACCGGGGGCTTCGCACTGCCGCTGACGCAGGCGGAGTTGGCCGATGCCTGTGGCGCCACCTCGATCCACATGAACCGGGTGATCCGCAAGCTGCGCGAGGCCGAGCTGGCCGACGTATCGCGCGGGCGAGTCACCTTCCTGAACCGCGAATCCCTGATGAACCTCGCGGGTTTCGAAAGCTCCTATCTCTACGGGGAGGGGACTCTCAAATACCTCTGATCTCCTGCTGCGGTATTGACATGAGGTCATGAAAGTTGATCTTGTGTTAGTGACAGGATGCAGGGATTGGAAAGTGCACGGGTATTCGCCGGAAAACTCTGTCCCGATCATTGGGGTGGGTGCGTCTGCCGGAGGGCTGGAGGCATTGCGCGACCTGCTGTCCGGTGAGGACGACCTTTCCGATGTCGCGATCGTCGTCGTGCAGCATCTCGATCCGACCCGCGAGTCGATGATGGCACAGCTCCTCGAACGCCATACGACCATGGCGGTGCGCCGGATAACGGGTGGCGAACGGGTGGCGGCAGGGACGGTCTACGTGATCCCGCCGGGCCGCGGTCTCGAGATCGAGGACGGGGTGCTCCGTCTCCTGCGGTTCGATGCGCCGCGCGGGCTGCGCCGGCCGATCGACGATTTCTTCGAAAGCCTCGCAAGGGACCGGGGGCCGCGCACCGCCGGCGTCGTGCTCTCGGGCACGGGGGCGGACGGCAGCCGCGGTCTGCGCGCGATCAAGGAATGCGGCGGTATCGCGATCGCGCAGGCGCCCGAGGATGCGCGCCACGATGGAATGCCTCGCGCCGCCGTGGGCACTGGCCTCGTGGATTTCGTGGAACCGGCGCAGATGATCCTGCCGAAGCTCGTGGACTATTTCCGCCGCGAACCCGGCGCGGCCCTGCCGAGCGTGGAAACCGAGACGGTCGCCGCACAGGTGAGCGCGCTCTGCGATGTCCTGGCGCAGGCCACGGGGCACGATTTCTCCGGCTACAAGAGGTCGACCCTGACCCGCCGGATCGAACGGCGCATGCAGGTGCTCGGGCTCGCGGATGCCGCCGATTATCTCGCCGTCCTCCGTCGCGAGGAGCGGGAGCGTCAGGCGCTGTTCCGCGATCTTCTCATCAACGTGACCCGGTTCTTCCGCGACGCGGAGGTGTTCGAGGCGCTGCGGGAGCGGTCGGTCTTCCCGATGATCCGCGACGCGCGGGAGGACGAGGAAATCCGGGTCTGGGTGCCGGGGTGTTCGAGCGGCGAGGAGGCCTATTCCATCGCGATGCTGTTCCGCGAGGCGATGGAGCATTACGGGCGCTATCCGCTCGTCAACATCTTTGCGAGCGACATCGACGAGCGCATGCTGGAAACGGCGCGGGAGGGAACCTATCCCACCGCCGCCCTCGCGGATATTCCCGAAGGGCTGCGCGGCCGGTTCACGCAGGCGGGCGGCGATCACCGGTTCCGCATCTCCCCGGAGGTGCGCGACATGGTCCGTTTCAGCCTGCACAGCGTGATCAAGGATCCTCCCTTCTCGCGGGTCGACCTGATCTCCTGCCGCAACCTGCTCATCTATTTCGACGAGCCGCTTCAGCGTGCCGTCCTGCCGCTCTTCCATTACGCGCTGCGTCCGGAGGGGCATCTCCTCCTGGGCCTTTCGGAGACGGTGGGACGGTTCGACGACTTGTTCGAGGATCTCGATCCGCGCGGTCGGCTGTTCCGGCGCCGGGCGGTGCGGCCGAGCTACCCGCTGGACCTGCCGTTCAGCACGCGGGAGCGCGTGCCGTCCTCTCCCGCGACGACGCCCGGCGGGGAGGAGGCGGACCGGCTGGAGAGGCGGGCGGCCGATCAGCTCGCGCGCCGCCACGCGCCCCCCTCGCTGCTGGTGGACGAGACCGGCGGCATTCTGGCGAGTTGGGGCAGGATCGGAGCCTATTTCGACTTTCCGCATGACACCACCACCCGTCCTCGCAACGCCGCGACGCTCGCGAAGGGCGGGCTGCGCGACGTGCTGGGCCCGCTGATCCGGCAGACCGCCGAGGACAGGCGCCCCCATGTGGTGCGCGGGGTCGAGGTGCAGGGGGATTTCGGCATCCAGGAAGTGCGGGTGAGCTGCGAACCCGTGCGCGACGGCGCGATGCTTGTCGTGCTGCGGGACACGGCGGCGTTCCGCCCGCTCGGGGAAGACGAGGAGGGGATGATCGAGCTCGCGTCCGGGACCGACCAGATGCAGGTGCTCGAAAACGAGCTTCACGCCACGCGCCACCGGCTGCGCGCCGCCGTCGAAGATCTCGAGGCGGCGAACGAGGAGCTGAAGAGCTCGAACGAGGAAATGATGTCGATGAACGAGGAGCTCCAGTCGACGAACGAGGAGCTGACCGCGGTCAACGACGAGCTGAAGACGAAGGTCGATCAGCTCACCGTCGCCAATGCCGATCTGAAGAACTTCTTCGCCTCGACCGAGCTTGCGGTGGTCGTCGTCGATGCCGCCCTGTGCATCCGCAGCTTTACCGAGGCCACCGCGAACCTGTTCGCCTTCACCCCCTCCGACCACGGCCGGCCGCTGGCCGAGGTGGACTCCCCCCTGCGCGCCCCCGCCTATCTGGAGGCCGCGCGGCAGGTGATCGAGACCGGAGAGACCGTGGAGGACCGGTTGCACGACGCGGCGCAGGGGCGCGATTTCGTCCTGCGCGTCATTCCCTACAGCCGGCTCGACGGCGTACTGGACGGGGCGATCTTCGTGCTGACGGAGGTGACGGACGTGCTGGCGCTCGAACGCGATCTCGTCGCGGAGCGCGCCCGGCTGGAGCTGGCGGTCGAGGTCGCGGAGATCGGGGTCTGGGAATACAACCTCCGCACCGGGGACATGCAGTTCAACGATGCGGCGCAGCATTTCTTCGGCCTGCGGGACGGCGCGGGCGGCGACCGGCTGATGGCGTCGATCCACGGGGAGGACCGGCGCCGCGTCTGGCGGGCGCTCCGCCAGGTCTCGCGCGGACGGGCGCTCTACAACGAAACCTTTCGCGTCACCCTGTCGGACGGTTCCCTGCGATGGGTGCGCGGGCTCGGGCGGTTCATCGAGCGCGACGGGCTGCGCACCGTCGTCGGCGTAAGCTACGATGTGACGTCGGAATACCGGCTGATCGAGGAACGCGAGCTGCATCTGCGGGAGATGAACCACCGGATCAAGAACCTGTTCGCGGTGGTCAGCGCGATGATCTCCACGTCGGAGCGCGAGGCGAGCACGATGAAGGCATTTTCCGAGAACCTGCGCGGCCGTGTCGCCGCGCTCGACCGGGCGCATGCGCTGATGCTGCATGGCGATGTCCGTTCCCCGATCGCGCTGGGGGAGATCCTGACGAGCCTGCTCCAGCCCGCCCGAGGCCGGCAGGAGGTGCGGCTCGAGGGGCCGGAGATCCTGATCCCGGTCGCACAGCTGACCTCGCTGGTGCTCATCCTCCACGAATGGGTGACGAATGCCGCGAAATACGGCGCGCTGTCCTGGGAGGGGGGAAAGCTCGACGTCGTCTGGCGTTGCGCGGGGGAAACCCTCCGCCTCGACTGGACGGAACTGACGCCGCGCGAGGTGGGCTTCGAGACCAGGGGCTTCGGCTCGCGGCTCATCCAGGCCTCCGCGATGCAGCTCGGCGCCGACCTCGACCGCAGGGCGGAGGGACGGACGATGCGGCTTTCCCTCACCATGCCGGCCTTCGAGGATTGAGAACGGCGGCGAAGCTGCGGGAACGGCCGGCGGGACGGGGGCGTTGGGATGCACACCTGACGGATCCGACATGACCGACCCGAGTTTCGAAGACCTCCTGATCCCCCGGCCCGAAGGGCTCTATTGCCCGCCGGGCGATTTCTTCGTCGATCCGATGCGGCCCGTGCCGCGCGCACTCGTGACCCATGGCCATGCCGATCATGCGCGGGCCGGGCACGGGGCGGTGATGGCATCGCGCCAGACGCTCGACATCATGGCGATCCGCTACGGCGAGGATTTCGCGCAACGCACGCAGATTGCGGAAGGGGTGCAGGAGGTGAACGGCGTGCGCGTCTCCTTCCATCCGGCGGGGCATGTGCTCGGGTCCTGCCAGATCGCGGTCGAGCACGGTGGGAGGCGGGCGGTCGTCTCCGGCGATTATTCGCGGGTGGCGAACCCGGCCTGTGCGCCGTTCGAGCCGGTGTCCTGCGATCTCTTCGTGACCGAGGCGACCTTTGCGCTCCCGGTCTTCCGCCATCCGCCGCCCGAGGCGGAGATCGCCCGGCTCCTCGCGTCGCTCGATGCCTTTCCCGAGCGCCCGCATCTCGTCGGGGCCTATGCCCTGGGCAAGGCGCAGCGGGTGATCATGCTGTTGCGCGCCGCCGGATATGATGCGCCGATCTACATCCACGGCGCGCTTCAGCGGCTGTGCGACTATCATCTGGCAGAGGGTGTCCCGCTGGGCGAGCTGCGCTCCGCCACGCTCGGGAAATCCGAGGCGCGGGCCCTGTCGCGCGCCGTCGTGATCGCGCCGCCCTCCGCCTTCGCCTCGCCCTGGGTGCAGCGTTTCGTGGATCCGGTGATCGCTTTCGCCTCCGGCTGGATGCAGATCCGGGCACGGGCGCGGCAGCGAGGCGTGGAATTGCCGCTCGTCATCTCAGACCATGTCGACTGGCCCGATCTTACCCGCACCATCGAGGAAATCGACCCGGCCGAAGTCTGGATCACCCACGGGCGGGAGGATGCGCTGATGCGCTGGGCCGAACTCATGCAGCGCCGCGCCCGCCCGCTGCATCTTGTTGGGTACGAGGAGGAGGCGGAATGAGGGCTTTCACCGACCTGCTCGAACGGCTCGCCTTCTCGCCGGGGCGCAACGCGAAGCTCGCCCATCTCGCGCGCTATTTCGGGACCGCGCCCGACCCCGACCGCGGCTATGCACTGGCGAGCCTCACGGGGGAGCTCGATGTCGGCCGGGCGAAACCCGCGCTCTTGCGCGGGATGGCGGCGGAGCGCGTCGACGCGGAGCTCTTCGCCATGTCCTACGATTACGTGGGCGACCTGGCGGAGACGATCGCGCTGATCTGGCCCACGACCGCCACGCCCCGCGAGGTGCGGCTGGGGGAGGTGGTCACCTCCCTTTCGGATGCGTCGAGGACCGAGATCCCCGGCCTGATCGCCGGCTGGCTCGACGCGATGCCGCCCTCGGAACGGCTCGCGCTTCTGAAGCTCGTCACCGGCGGGCTGCGTGTCGGCGTCTCCACACGGATGGCCCTGACCGCGCTGGCGCAGACGGGCACGGTCCCGCGCGAGGAGATCGAGGAGCTCTGGGCCGGCTTCCGCCCACCCTACCAGCCGCTTTTCGACTGGCTCGCGGGCGGGCCGCGCCCCGAGTCCATGCTGCGCGCGCCGTTCCGCCCGGTGATGCTCTCGACCCCGACCGACGAAAGCGCGCTCGCCGCGCTCGCTCCGCAGGATTTCGTGGCCGAGTGGAAATGGGACGGCATCCGCATTCAGGCGGTAGCGGAGGGCGGTACGGCACGGCTCTACACGCGGACGGGGGAGGATATTTCCGGCAGCTTTCCCGATATCGTGGAGCGCATGGATTTCGAGGGCGCGCTCGATGGCGAGCTTCTGGTGCGGCGCGGTCGCGACGTCGCGCCCTTCGGCGATTTGCAAAGGCGACTGGGGCGCAAGGCGCCGGGCAAGGCGCTGTTGCGGAGCCATCCGGCGGCGCTGCGGCTCTATGACATTCTCGTCTGGGAGGACGAGGACCTGCGCACCCTCGGGTTCGAAACCCGTCGCGCACGGCTCGAGAAGGCGATCGCGGCCCTCCGCGAGCCGCGCTTCGACCTGTCGGAAACGCTGGACTTCCCCGACTGGGACGCGCTCGCGGATCTGCGCGCCGCACCGCCCGATCCGGTGATCGAGGGCATCATGCTCAAGCGCCGCGACAGCGCCTATGTCGCCGGCCGCCCGCGCGGCCCGTGGTTCAAGTGGAAACGCGATCCGATGGTCGTCGACGCGGTGCTGCTCTATGCCCAGCGCGGCCATGGCAAACGCTCGGGCTTTTATTCCGATTTCACCTTTGGCGTCTGGGACGGCGATCTGCTCGTCCCGGTGGGCAAGGCCTATTCCGGCTTCACCGACGAGGAACTGCGCCGCCTCGACCGTTTCGTGCGCACCCATACGACGGAGCGGTTCGGCCCCGTGCGCGCGCTCGCACCGCGCCTCGTCGTCGAAGTGGCTTTCGAGGGGCTGAACCGCTCGACCCGGCACAAGTCCGGTCTCGCGATGCGCTTCCCCCGGATCGCCCGCATCCGCTGGGACAAGCCCGCGGACGAGGCCGATCACATCGAGGCGCTGCGCGGGCTGCTGCGCTGAGCGCGCGCGCCGCCCCGGCTTGATCGTTCGCCGGATTTCGCATAATCATGGACTCGAAGCGCCACCAAACCGGGCTGCGGCCCCTCCGTCCGCATTCCGACCGGCAGGCACGCGCATTCCCTTTCCTCTCGCATCCGGAACAGACCGCCATGGGTTTCCTGCATTCCATGACCTGCCACACGGAAGGCATCGAGAGCACCGCGCCGGTGCGCTGGCGGTCCTTCGACGGCATGTGTGGCGTCTATTGGGAGGCGCGCGGAGAGATCGGCGCGCGGGGATATTACACCTCTCCCGATCCGCGGATCATGCTGTTCTTCAACGATGTCTCCGGCCATATCAGGATGTCTGAGCGATCCGGCGGAATGCCGGAAGCGGCCCGTCCGATGCTGCGCGCGCTCTACGTTCCGGCCGGCATGCCGATGTAGACCCGCTTCTTCGCCGGGCACCGCTTCTCCCATCTCGACCTTCATCTCAGGAAGGACTGGCTGCTCGACCGGCTCTCGCCGCGGCTCGGCACCTCCGCGGCGCTGACCGCGCTGGGCACGCCGGTGGCCTTGCAGGAGGTGGAGGCGCTGTCCGCCCTGGGCGAGACGTTCAAGCGCGAGATCGTCGCGCCGAGCAAGCATGCCCTCTTTGCCGAAAGCCTCGCGGTGGGGCTGGCGACGGGCCTGCTCGAACTGCCGGCGCCGGGGGAGGAAGAGGCGGAGGATGCCCGCTCGGGCGGGCTGACGCCGGCCCAGATGCGCCGTCTCCGCACCCTGGTCCAGACCGACAGTTGCGGGCGGCTCACCAATGCCGTTCTGGCAGAGGCGGTCGGGCTGTCGCCGAGCTGGTTCTCGCACGCGTTCAAGAAGACGACGGGCAAGACCCCGCTGCAATGGCAGCAGGAACGCCGGGTCGCGATGGTGAAGGAGGCGCTTCTCGCCGGGGACATCGTCATCGCCGATGTGGCCGCGCGCTTCGGCTTTGCCGACCAGGCGCATCTGACGCGGGTGTTCCGCCGCTACGAGGGCACGACGCCCGCGGCCTGGCTGCGCGAGCAGCGGACGCGGTAGGACGGCCCCACCCGCCGCGATGGCGGCGGATGGGATGCTTCGTCTCACCAGCTCTGGCGCAGGGTCAGGCTGATCTCCCGGCCGGGATTGTAGTAATCCGCGGTGCCGGAGCCGACGACGTGCTGTTCGTCGAACAGGTTGCTCACATGCAGTTCGAGATTGGTGTTGTCGAACAGCTCGTAACCGATCGACCCGTCGAAGATGACCGCATCGGAGCTCTCGCGGGTGTTGGCCGCATCGAACTCGTAGGACCCGATGTAGCGCGCCCCGAGGCCGAAGGTCATGTCGCCGCGTGCCCCGTCGCCCGGCAGGGCATAGGTGGCCCAGAGAGAGGCCATGTGGTTCGGCGCCGTCGTGAACTCCTTGCCTTTGATATTGGTTCCGTCCCGCAGCGGGTCGGCCCGCAGCACCTCGGTGTCGAGATAGGAATAGGTCCCGATGAGGCTCAGCCGGTCGCTCAACTCGGCTTTCGCCTCGAAGTCGAAGCCGCGCGCGCGCGTCTCGCCGATGGTTTCCCGCTCGATCGCGCCGGTATCCTGCACGACGGCGATGGTCACGTCCTTTTTCGTCAGGTCGTAGACGGAGGCGGAGAACAGCGCGTTCATGCCGACGGGCGCGTATTTCACCCCGACTTCCCATTGCTCGCCCCGCTCCGGCTCGACCCCGATGCTCGGCGGTGCGACGGATTCCACGTAGCTCACATAGGTCGAGACCTCGTCGGTGACCTTGTAGGTCAGCGCGCCACGGACCGAGGTTTCGGAGAAATCGTCGGAGTCGTCATAGGGCACCTGCGCGCCGGTACTGGTATCGAGATCCCAGCCGGAACTGTCGATTTCCATCCAGTCGTGCCGGAGGCCGATCGTCGCGATGAATCGGTCGTCGAAGGACAGGTTCTGCTGGAGGAAGGCCGACTGCGTCGTGTAATCGCTCTTCCGGGCCATATAGGGGATCAGCGCAGCGGGCGGACCGCCGTAGACCGGATCGGCGACGTCGATCGGCGAGGTCGCACCCGAATAGGAGATGCTTTCCGTCGAGGCATCGCGGAATTCGATCCCCGCAAGCGTACTGCTGTCGATCCGGCCGAAGCTGCGGTCGTATTGCAGGATCGCGTTGCCGATCAGTTCCTCGGCGCTGCTGTCCGAGCCGAAGTACCAGCGCGGCACGGTTGTTCCGACCCGACCGGCGTTGTCGGAAAGGTAATCGTAACCGAAGTCATCCGTCAGGTCGCTGTAGCGCAGGTTGCCCTGGAAGCTCAGCCCGTTGCCGAAGTCATGCGACAGGAGCGCCGTGATGCTCTTGCGCTCCACGTCGTGATAGTTGAAATCCGGCTCGCCGAAGAATTCGTCGCGATCGTATTCGCGGTCCAGCGGATAGCCGCCGCTGTTGGGGGTGCCGTCGCGGTCGAGGTAATCCACGATCACGCTGAGCGAGGTGTAATCCGTCGGCTCCCATGTCAGCCCGCCCATCAGGAAGGTTTCGTCATTCCGGGAATGATCATATTCGAGTTCGCTGTCCTGGACCTTCCCGGTCAGGCGAAAGGCCAGCGTGCCCTCCGCGTTCAGCGTGTCGCCCATGTCGACACCCGCCTCGATATGGTCGAAGGATCCATAGGTCAGGTAGGTTTCGGCGAAGCGCTCGAACCGCGGCTGCTTGGTCACGAAGTTCACCGACCCGCCCGGATCGGCCGCGCCGAAGAGGGTGGAGTTCGCCCCGCGCAGCACCTCGACGCGCTCATAGGCATAGGGCTCCTCGCGCACGCCCCGCATCGAGCCGAGCGTCAGCCCGTCGCGGTAGGTGGTCGCCTGGAAGCCGCGGATCAGGAAATAGTCGTTGCGGTCGTCGGTGCCGTAATAATCGGTGTGGATGCCCGCCGAATATTGCAGGACTTCCTCCAGCGTGTCGGCATTGCGCGTCTCGACCTCCTTCTGGGTGACCACGGAGACGGAGGCCGGTGTGTCGAGAATGCTCGTGGCCACCTTGCCGCCGACCCAGAGTTCCTGGGCAACCACGGAATTGGCGTCGTCATCCGCCTCTCCCTGCGCATTCACGATGATGGGCGCGAGGCGGAAAGGCTCGTCCTCGCCGGCGTCTGATGTGTCCTGAGCTGCGGCGGGGAGGGCGGCGAGCAGCCCAAGAACCGCACAGCCGGATCTGAGGGCGGCGATCCGCCGGGAACGGCGCGCAGGGAGTGTCTCATTGGTTTTCACTTCGGATAGCTCCTTCCGAGGTTGGGGGCTCATGGCTCTCCGCAACACCCGCTGAAGCGTGCCC
Source organism: Celeribacter indicus (assembly GCF_000819565.1). NCBI lineage: Bacteria > Pseudomonadati > Pseudomonadota > Alphaproteobacteria > Rhodobacterales > Roseobacteraceae > Celeribacter > Celeribacter indicus. The sequence continues at coordinate 4,277,233 of NZ_CP004393.1, read as the reverse complement.
GGATGGCTCTTCGGAGATCGTTCGGCGCAGCTGGCCGCTCTCCTCTGAACGGAGGCGCCGCAAAAGACAGGACCTCTGGTCCGCCGTCCGCGGTCGTCACATGTTCGTCATGGACGCGTGACCTATCAGCGGGAAAGGGGGCCGTCTTGAAGAAGCCTATTGTTTTTGTCGGAATATGGGGAAAACGTCCGGGGCGCCCGGCGGATTCCCTCGGCGCGGGCTTGACCTCGCTCCGGTAATCCCGATAGGCGAGTAAAATAATCAACAATGAGGAGAGGCGCATGTCTCCGCAGTTCGCGAAAGCCCGATCTCTCTGCGCGGGTCTGCTGGCCGGTCTCTCCCTGCTGGCGGCGGCTGCGCATGCTCAGGACTATCCCATTGAAATCGAGCATGCTTTCGGCAAGACCGTAATCGAGGAAAAGCCCGAGCGTGTCGCGACCGTCGCCTGGGCGAACCACGAGGTTCCGATCGCCCTCGGTGTGGTGCCGGTGGGATTCGCCGCCGCCAATTTCGGTGACGACGACGGCGACGGTGTGCTGCCCTGGGTGGAGGCGGGGCTCGAAGAGCTCGGTGCCGAGACGCCCGTGCTGTTCGACGAGGGCGACGGGATCGACTTCGAAGCGGTCGCGGCGACGGCGCCGGACGTCATCCTTGCGGCCTATTCCGGCCTGAGCGCCTCCGATTACGAGACGCTGAGCCGGATCGCGCCGGTCGTGGCCTATCCGGAGGCGGCCTGGTCGACGGACTGGCGCGACATGATCCGCCTCAACAGCGCCGGCATCGGGATGGTCGCGGAAGGCGAGGCGCTCATCGCCCGGCTCGAGGAGGAGATCGCGCGGACCCGCGCCGCCCATCCCGAACTGGAGGGAAAGAGCGCGATGTTCGTGACGCACCTGTCCCCGACGGATCTAAGCCGCATTTCCTTCTACACTGACAACGACTCGCGCGTGCGGTTCTTCCACGATCTCGGCCTCGCCTCTCCCCAGGTGGTGAAGGAGGCGTCGGAGGCCGGCCGGTTCTCCGGCGAGATCAGCGCGGAGCGGATCGACGCGCTGGCCGATGTCGACATCCTCGTCACCTACGGCGGGCGCCCGCTGCTCGACAGCCTGTCGGCGAACCTGCTCACCTCGCGCCTGCCGGCCGTCGGCCGCGACGCGCTCGTGATGCTGCGCAACGATCCGCTCGGCACCGCCGCCAATCCCACGCCGATGTCGCTGCCCTGGGTGCTCGACGATTACGCCGGGCTCCTGTCGGACGCGGCGCGACACGCGGAATGAGCGTCGCCGGCGCCTTGCAGCGCGGCCGGCCCGGACAGGCGGGGCTGCGCAGGCGCTGTGCCTGGGCGGGCGCGATGCTCGGCCTCCTGGCGCTCGCCGCGATGCTTTCCGTCACCTTCGGCGCGCGGGAGGTCGGCTGGTCCGACATTTCCGCCGCCCTCCGGGGTGAGGTCACGACCATTGCCGAGGCGGCGGTCGCGACCCGCATTCCGCGCACGCTGCTGGCGACCCTTGCCGGCGCGGCTCTCGGCCTCGCAGGCGCGGCGATGCAGGGGCTGACGCGCAACCCGCTCGCCGATCCGGGCATCCTCGGCGTCAATGCCGGTGCGGCGCTGGCCATCGTCATCGGGCTTGCCTGGTTCGGGATCGACAGCGCAACACTCTATATCTGGACGGCGGTCGCCGGGGCGGCCCTGGCCGCCGCGGGCGTCTATGCGATCGCGAGCGTCGGACGCGGTGGCGCGACACCCCTCAAGCTCGCACTCGCGGGGGCGGCCTTCACCGCGGCGCTCTCCTCCTTCACCACGGCGGTGGTCCTGCCGCGCGGCGATATTGCGGGGCTCGTGCAGTCCTGGCTCGTCGGCGGCGTCGGCGGCGCGACCTATGGCCAGATCACGCCGGTTCTGCCGTTCCTCGCCGCGGGGATGCTCATCGTGCTGTTGTCCGCGCGTAAGCTCAATCTGCTCGCGCTGGGCGACGACACCGCCGCAGGGCTGGGCGAAAACATTGTGCTTGCCCGCGCGATGTCGGCAGGGGGCGCGATCCTGCTCTGCGGTGCGACGACGGCCATCTGCGGCCCGATCAGCTTCGTCGGTCTCGTGGTGCCCCATGCCTGCCGCCTGCTCGTGGGGGTGGATTACCGCTGGATCCTGCCGCTGTCCGGGATCTCGGGGGCGGTGCTGCTGCTGCTGGCCGACGTGCTCGGCCGGCTCGCCGCGCGGCCCGGCGAACTGGATGTCGGCATCGTCACCGCCCTTGTCGGTGCGCCCGTCTTCATCTGGATCGTGCGGCGCGGAAAGGTCGGTGCGCTGTGACGGAGATCGCCTTTTCCTCCTCCCCCTCCTCCTCTGCCGGTCTGCGGCAGTTGCGCAAGGCCAGCCGCCGCCGCCGGGGACGTGTCCTCGGCCTCTTCGCCGCGCTCATCCTCGCGGGGATAGGCCTCACGCTCATGCTCGGCCAGTCCTTCACGCCGCCGGGCCTCCTGTTGCGGGTGCTGGCCGGCGAGACCGTGCCGGGCACGAGTTTCACCGTGCTCGACCTGCGCCTTCCGCGCGCCGTCGTCTCGGTGCTCGCGGGGCTCTGCTTCGGCATGGGCGGCGTCGCCTTCCAGATCATGCTGCGCAACCCCCTCGCGAGCCCTGACATCATCGGGATCAGTTCGGGCGCGAGCGCCGCGGCGGTCTTCGCCATCGTCGTCTTCTCGCTGAGCGGCGTCGCCGTCTCCGTCGTCGCGGTCTGCGCCGGGCTCGGGGTGGCATTGCTGATCTACGTCCTGTCCTGGCGGCAGGGCGTGACCGGCGCGCGTCTCATCCTTGTCGGCATCGGCCTTTCCGCGATGTTGCAGAGCGTCACCGCCTATCTCCTGACGCGCGCGCCGAGCTGGTCGCTCCAGGACGCGCTGCGCTGGATGACCGGAAGCGTGAATGGCGCGCGGCTCGTGGACGCGCTGCCGCTCCTGGCCGCGCTCGTCGTGTTCGGTGGCCTGCTGCTCGGCCGCGCCCGCGATCTCGAGGCGCTGCGCATGGGCGACGAGATGGCGGCCGGGCTGGGCGTGAGACTGTCGGCGACGCGGGTGAGCGTCATCGCCGCGGCGGTCGGCCTCGTCGCCTTCGCCACGGCGGTCGCCGGCCCGGTGGCCTTCGTCGCCTTCCTGTCGGGCCCGATCGCCGGACGGGTGACGGGGCGGGACGGCTCGCTCCTCCTGCCCGCCGCCCTCGTGGGCGCGATGCTCGTCCTGTTCGGAGACTACGCCGGCCAATTCCTGCTGCCGGCGCGCTATCCCGTCGGGATCGTCACCGGCGTGCTGGGCGCGCCCTATCTTCTGTTTCTCATCGTCCGCGACAACCGCTCGGGAGGTGCCCTGTGAGCCCCGCTTCGCTTCGCGTCAAGGATCTCGCGGCGGGCTACGGTGCGCGCGCCGTGCTCGACGGGATCGACCTCGGCCTCGTGCCGGGCCGGATCACCGCCGTCGTGGGCGCGAATGCCTGCGGGAAATCCACCCTCCTGCGCGCCATGTCCCGCCTTCTCGCGCCCGTGCGCGGAGAAGTGCTGCTCGACGGGCGCCCGGTCCACAAGATGCCGCCGCGGGAGCTTGCGCGCCGGCTCGGCCTGCTGCCGCAGACGCCGATCGCGCCCGAAGGGATCACCGTGCTCGATCTCGTGAGCCGTGGCCGGCACCCGCATCAGGGCATCTTCGCGCGCTGGCGGGCGGAGGACGAAGCGGCGGTGACGCGCGCGCTCGAGGCGACGGGGACGCTCGACCTTGCCGAACGCGAGGTCGGAGAGCTGTCGGGCGGCCAGCGCCAGCGGGTCTGGATCGCGATGGCGCTGGCGCAGGAGACGGGGGTGCTGCTGCTCGACGAGCCGACGACCTTCCTCGACATCAACCACCAGATCGAGGTGCTCGACCTGCTCACCGATCTCAACCGCACGCGCGGCACGACCGTGGTCATGGTGCTGCACGAGCTGAACCTCGCCGCGCGCTATGCCGACGTGCTTGTCGCGATGAAAGCGGGACGGATCCACGCCACCGGCCGGCCCGAAGACGTGCTCACCGAGGCCGTGCTGCGCGAGGTCTTCGGGCTCGACGGCCTCGTCATTCCCGATCCGGTGAGCGGCAAACCCATGATGATTCCACGCGGCCGCCATGGTGTGCAGGCGGTCCCGGAAAAGGAGATCACGCGATGATGGCCAAGGACGTGACGACGCACGAACTGCCCGCGATCCGGACGGTGCTCGATGTCCCCGCGGAACCCGTGTTCGCGGAGCTGCGCCACAAGGCGGAGGACTGGGACATGCCCCTGCGCGAGAGCGGCGACACGATCAGTGTCCAGATGGTCGGCGGACGCCTTACCGCGCGGTCCCGTCCCGAAGGGGTGCAACTTTCGGTCGAGGGCGATGACGACGCCAACCTCCAGATGCTGCGGGATTTCCTGACCGACCAACTCGCGCTTTACGGCCTGTCCCCGGTCTGGACCGGCGCGCGGCCGCGCGCCCTTCCGGCGAACCTGTCGCTGGCCCGGATCGTCTCCGTCGCACGGATCTCGCCGTCCTACCGCCGCGTGACGGTGAGCGGCGCCGATCTTGCGCGCTTCGGGCAGGGCGGGCTGCATTTCCGGCTCCTGTTCGGCCCCGAGGGCGCGGCCTGGCCCGCCACCGACGGGAACGGCGTCACCGTCTGGCCCGGCGGCGCGTCGGCCTGGCACCGGCCCGTTTACACCACACGGGCACACTGGACCGAAGGCGGAGAGACGCGGCTGAGCTTCGATATCTTCCTGCACGAGGGCGGGCGCGTCACCGACTGGTCCGCGGCGGCCCGGCCGGGACAGGAGATCGCGCTTGCAGGGCCCTCGGGCGATCAGGGGCGGAAGGAGGCGCCCTGGCAGGGCTTCGTCGCGGATGAAACCGCGCTTCCGGCCGTTGCGCGCATGCTCGCACGGCTCGCGCCCGACACGCGCGGACAGGCGGTGATCGTCGTGCCGGAGGCGGAGGACCGCCAGCCGCTGACCCATCCCGAGGGCGTGACCCTGACCTGGCTCGCGCGGGACAGGGGGGCCGACCCCGTCGCCGCGCTCGCGGCGATGGACATTCCCGAAGGCGCGCGCCATGTATTCTTCGCGGCGGAAAAGGCCGAGGCCCTGGCGGCGCGCGCGGCGCTGCTCGACCGCGGTCTCGCGAAATCGGAATTCACCGCCGCGACCTATTGGATCAAGGGGGAGAGCTGATCGTGCTGTCCGCATTCTTTGCATATTATCGACCGCATATGCGCCTTTTCTGGCTCGATTTCGGCTGTGCGGTTCTCTCGGGGCTGCTCGAACTCGCCTTCCCGCTCGCGATTTCCGGCTTCATCGACCACCTGCTGCCGCAGGGCGACTGGTCGCTCACCGTGCTGGCGGCGATCGGCCTGCTGGTGATCTACCTGTTCAACGCCGGGCTCATGGCCATCGTGATCTACTGGGGCCACAAGCTCGGGATCAATATCGAGACCGAGATGCGCGCACGCGCCTTCGCGCATCTGACGAAGCTGAGCTGGGGCTGGTTCGACCGCGCCGGCACGGGCAAGCTCATCGCCCGCGTGACCCGCGATCTCGAGGAGATCGGGGAGGTCGCCCATCACGGACCCGAAGACCTGTTCATCGCGATCATGACCTTCGCCGGCGCCTTCGGGCTGATGTATTGGCTGCATCCGCAGCTCGCGCTCCTGACGCTCGTGATCGTGCCCGCGATGGTCTGGCTGCTCGCGGTCTATGGCGGGCGGATGACGCGGGCGTGGCAGGGGATCTATGCCCGTGTCGGCGCCTTCAACATGCGGCTCGAGGAAAGCCTCGGCGGCATCCGCGTCGTGCAGGCCTTCACCAACGAGCGCCACGAACAGGGCCTCTTTGCCAGGGACAATGCGCGCTACCGCAAGACGAAGCTCGAGGCCTACAGGATCATGGCGGGGCTGACCACCTTCCACTATCTCGGCCTGCGCCTCGTGCAGCTGATCGTGATGGTCGTGGGCGCGGGTTTTGTCTTTCAGGGCAGCCTGACGACCGGCGCCTTCGTCGGGTTCCTGCTGCTCGTCAACGTGTTCTTCCGCCCGCTCGAAAAGATCGCCGCGGTGGTCGAGACCTATCCGCGCGGGATCGCGGGGTTCAAGCGCTATCTCGAGCTTCTGGCGACCGCGCCGGATATCGAGGATGCGCCGGACGCTCGCGCGGCGCCGGTCCTGCACGGGCGCATCGCCTTCGATCACGTCAGCTTTTCCTACGACGGCGCCCAGCCCGTGCTCCGCGACGTCTCGCTCACCGTCGAGCCGGGACAGACGGTCGCGCTCGTCGGGCATTCCGGGGCGGGCAAAAGCTCTCTCATGGCGCTCGTGCCGCGCTTCTATGAGGCGACGTCGGGCGAGCTGCGCATCGACGACATCCCGGTGCGGGAGATGACGCTCGCCTCCCTGCGCGCGCAGATCGGGCTCGTGTCGCAGGACGTCTTCCTCTTCGGCGGCACGCTGCGCGAGAACATCGCCTATGGCAAGCTCGACGCGAGCGAGGCGGAGATCCTCGAGGCGGTCGAACTGGCACAGCTCGGAGAGCTGCTGACGCGCCTGCCCGAGGGGCTCGACACGGTGGTGGGCGAGCGCGGCGTGCTGCTGTCGGGCGGACAGCGCCAGCGCGTGGCCATCGCCCGCGTGTTCCTCAAGAACCCGCCGATCCTCCTGCTCGACGAGGCCACCTCGGCACTCGACCGCAAGACCGAGCGCGAGGTGCAGGCCGCCTTCGACCGGCTGGCGGAGGGGCGCACGACCCTGGTGATCGCCCACCGGCTCGAGACCATCCGCCACGCCGACCGGATCGTGGTGATGGAGGATGGCCGGATCGTGGAAACCGGGATCCATGACGAACTCCTCGCCCGCAAGGCCGCCTATTACGGGCTGGCGGGCTGAGCCGCGGGAGCGGGGGACGTGACGCCCCGCTTCCCTCCTTTCAGGCCAGCGGGAAATCCGGCGCGGCGGCGATCTTCATGAGGGCCATCAGGCAATGCTGGACATTGTCGACGCGGATCTCGTTGTTATACATTTCCGTGCGGATCGCCCCCATGACCGCCGCCTTGCGGGTGATGTAGAAGGCGTCGATCTCGGGATCGCGGAACTGGAGCTGCGCGATGTTCCGCAGCCCCCGCGTCAGTGCCGCGGCATAGGCACCCGCGCGGGCCCGGTCGCCGAGGCTGTGGGCCAGCTGCCAGGCGTCGGCGAGCCCCTCCATATAGACGCCGGTCGCGGAACTGTGCGGCGGACCGTATTCGGGACGTTTCGGATCATGGAAGCGGCCGTGGAAATCCGGGGCCACAGATCCCTCCCATTGCTGCATCCCGAGCAGCCAATCGTTCCTCTCGAAGATGAAATCTGCGAGCTCGGGCTTCTGCGTGTCGTCGTGGAGCATCTTGCAGGCCTGCGTATGCCATGGAACGAAGGCCGGATTCGGAAAGCGGCGGTGCCAGTCCCGGTAATGGGAAAAGCTCTTGAGACAGCGCTCCAGAAGCTCCGGCCTGCGGGCGGTCCGGTAAAGCGTGGCCCAGTAGAGCAGCGCCTCCCCCGGATAGAAGTTCTGGTTGTCGTTCCTGTCGCGCGGCACGAGGAAGGTGCGGAACGCGCCGTCCGGCTGCCAGAGCCGGTCGATGCAGTCATTGAGCCCGGCGAAGGCGTCCTGATGCGCGTCCGGCGCGATGAGGCCGTAGTGCCGTCCTTCCGCGATCGCCAGCGCGGCGAGCGCGACGGCCCCGAGTTTCGCCTTCCCGTCGAGGATGATCGTGCCGATCCCCTCGACCTCCCGATAATAGAGGCCGAGGTTGTGGCGCAGGTTTCGCCTGAACGCCTCCGCCGCCTGCGGATGGTCCCCGCGCCGCGCGATCCGGCCGAGGGCGACCGTCGCCATGAACTGCCGGATCGTGTTGTCGGCGGAAGAACAGGTGCCGCGGCTGGGCCAGTATTTGTAGGTCATCCGCCCGTCGTCGGCGAGATTGCCCAGCATCCAGTCGGCCATGCCCCGGATGCAGTCCTCCAGCAGCGCACGGCCGGCCGCCTCGGGAGGGACGATTTGGTTGGCGCGGTAGATCTCCACCGCAGGCGCGGTTTGCCCGAGCCGGACGAGGATCTTGCGGGCGGAAAACGCCCGGAGCCGCGCCTCCCTTGCCAGTCGGGCCCCCTCGAGCCCGGTCTTCGCCACGAAAAGCTCGAGCTCGCGCCGGAAGCTGCGGTTCGTCGCGATGGTCAGGGTGGGCGGCACCCGGTGGAGGAATTTCCCTGCCCGGATCTCGATCCCCGTGCGCCCGCGCGCGCCGTTGGAAAAGACGCGGCCGAAGGCTTCGGGGGCGACGTCGCGGTAGTCCCGCGTCAGGCAGAGCTCGGCCGCCGTCGCCCGGTCCGCACCGGGCACCGCGCCAGCGGTGGCGATGGCTTCGCCAAGGGTCGCGTTCTCGTACCAGCCTCCCTGTATCAGCTTGCCGTTGCGGCGCCATGCCAGCCAGAGCGGCCCCTCGAGCTTTGTTCCGGCCGCCATGCCCGGCATGTTCCGCAGGATCGCCGCGGCTGGTCCGAAAGGGTCTTTCCCTGTCATCGCCTATTCATTCGTTTTAGAAATTCCTATACTTAAGTGTGAGTTTATATTTTGGATGGGGCGAGGACAATCCCGTGCGGGCCCTCTCCGATTGCAAGGAACGGATTTCAACCGATGCACGATATTGCCTTGTGGACCCCTTATGAAATTTCGCAGGCCACGGGCGGGCGCTGGCTCATCGCTCCGCCCGCCGACTGGGCGCCGCGGCGGGTGTCCTACGATGTGTCGGGGAACATGAAGGACCATATCTGCGTCCTGGTTCACCCGTCGTCCTGGGGACGGAGCCGTGCCGATGCCTCCGGCGCGATCCCAAGGCTGGCGCGTCAGGGGGCCGCCGCGATCCTCGTGCAGAAGGACCATCTCCTCTCGGTCAGGGCCTCCCTCGGCAGGCTGCCGGCGTCCCTGCCTGTCTGCCTGGTCGAGAACACATGGACGGCGCTGCGCGACATGGCCCATATCGCCCGCATGCGCCACGGAGGGAAGGTCTTTGCCGTCACCGGCACCGTGGGCAAGACGACCACGCGCGAGATGATCCGGCATATGGCCGCCGGGCAGGGCGGCGCAACCGCCTCGGCCGCGAACAACAACAACATCTCCGGCGTGCATCGCACGCTTGCCTCGGCGGGCCGCTCGGATGCGGCCTGTGTGGTGGAGATGGGCTTCGGCAAGCCGCTGGACGGAGTCGAGCGGTCCTCACGTATCGCCCAGCCTGACGTCGCGCTGCTGATGACGCTGGATGTCGCGCATTTCGACATGTTCTCCCCCGAGATGCTGGCGAAGGCCGACGGCCTCGAACTCCTGCTGCGCTGCAAGAGCGGCATCTTTTCCGGCCTCGCGCCGGGCGGTGCGGCGGTGATCAACGGCGATCTTCCGAACTTTCCGCTGGCCCGCGCGCTGGCCGCACGCCGGACGCAGCGGATCCACACCTTCGGGACGGAACTGCATCACGACGCCTGTCCTCTCGCGATCGAAAGCGACATCAGCGCGACACGCGCCCGTGTCCGGGTGCTCGGCCGCACATTCGACCTCCTCCTCAAGGTGCCGGGGCGGCACATGGTGATGAACGCTCTCGGAGCATTGCTGGCCTTGGGCGTCGCGGGGTTCGACCTGGACAAGGCAGTGTCGGATCTGGCGGAGTTCACGCCTGTGGGCGGTCGCGCGCGGGTTTTCGAGGCCGACGTCGGGGACGGCCGGCGCGTGACGGTCGTGGACGACAGTTTCAATGCCACGCTCGCCTCCGTCCGCTCCTGCCTCGATCTTCTGGCGCTGGCGCGGCCGCGTCCGGGGGGACGCAGGATCGCGGTGCTCGGCGAGATCGGCCATGTCGGCGCCCGCGAAGAGGCGGAACACCGCGCCCTGTCTGAGGCGGTCGTGCGAAGCGGGGCGGACACCGTCTTTTCCTGGGGGCCTCTCATGCGGGCGCTGCATGACGCCCTTCCCGCCTCCCTGAGGGGCGCACATGAGGATGTCTCGGTCGAGGATCTCTATGCGCATGTCTTCTCCGCGTTGCAGGACGGGGACGTGGTCGTCGTGAAAAGCGGGCGCGGGCAGAACGGTCTGGGAGACATCAGATTCCGCAAATTCGTCAGCCATCTCAGGGAGGGAAGGCCGGCCCTCGAGCTGTGAGTTGATTCGCGGAAGCACTTCCCTGACACAGTTTGAGAGGAATAATACTTTAGATTATATACTTTTCCGACGTGACGGCCTGTGGTTGAGAGGAAGCCAGTGTGCTTGATTTCTAATGGATTTTTTGGAAAGGTTTTAAAGTGCCACGGAAGTTCGTTTCGTGATTCGGTAAAATTAAAGTCATTGTGGCATACTAATTATATTTCAGATCATGCCATAGGTATGTATAGTGGCGCCAGATGAGAGGGTGCCACCCGTCCGGGCCGGATATTCAGATGGTGATCGGACGGCTTTATATACTGATCCACCGTAGCTCATGTTGCGGTGGATCCTATACTGCTGAGGCGGCAGAGTGGTGGAGGTTTTCGAGTTGGCGACCGAGAAGAAACAGATTGGCAAGAGCGAGCGGCCGCAGGAGTTGGACCTGCTTCCCCGCGCGGCGGATGACGCACGGCCCGATCGGCTTTCCGGGAGCTCAAGTCTCAACGGCATGACCGCCACTGCGATCGGCATGGGGCTGGCGCTGCAACTTGGGTCGAACCGGGACGCCGCCGCCTTCGCCGGCGAGGCCGGCGGCGAAAGCGACACCCCGAACGAAGGCGATGCGACCTCCGTCGCCGCGGGGACCATGGCGCCGGCAAAGCCCGCCGGCGGCGTTGCCGGGGAGGAGGTGGCGGCCCAGCCGTCCGTGCTTTCCGCCCCTGTCGTCGAGGATGTGATCGACCCCGCGCTCTCTGAAGTGGCCGCCGGTGGCGCCGCCGCAGCGGGGCGGACGAGCGAGATCGAGAATGCCGGATATGCGGCCGACCGGGCCCAGGCGGTGCTCGCGGAGATTGCCGGGGCGGAGGGGGCATCCTCCTTTTCCGGCGTCGGCACCGGCACGTCCCAGGGCGTCCTGCCGGGCGGCAATTCGGACAACGACGGAGGGGGCGGTCTCCTCGATACCGTTCTCGATCCGATTCTCGGGGACGAGGGCCTTCTGGATTCCCTTCTCGACGCGCTTTTCGGCGAGGACGGGATCCTGTCCGGGCTGCTCGGAGATGAGGGCGCGGTCGGAGAGCTTCTCGACGGTCTGATCGGCGAAGACGGCCTGATCGACCTCGGTTTCCTCGAAGACCTCCTCGGGGACGACGGCCTGCTCGGGGGCATCGTGGACATCATCGCCGGAGAGGACGGGCTTCTGTCGGGCGACGGCATCCTCGATCCGATCCTCGGAGACGACGGCCTGCTCGGCGGGCTTCTCGATCCGATCCTGGATCTCGGCCCCGTCGACGATCTTCTGGGCGAGAACGGTCTCCTTCCCGACCTGACCGATCAGCTTTTCGGCGAGGATGGCCTGATCGACGGCGTCGTCGGAGATATCCCGGTGCTCGATCCGATCCTCGGGGATGACGGCCTGCTCGGCGGTCTCCTCGGCTCCGGCGGACTTCTGGGCGGTCTGCTCGGTGGCGGCGGGTCGGACGCCGCCGGGGATCCGGCGCCCTCCGATGAGCCCCCGATCGTCGAGGACGCCTCCGACGACGGTTTCCTGCACGGCCTGCTCGGGCTCGGGGAGGACGTCACCACCGGCCTGGCCGATGCGGGCACGGATATCGTGTCCGGCCTTCTCGGTGACGACGATGTCTTCGGCCTCGACGTTCTGGGCGATGCGGACGGCGACCTGTTCGCGGGGCTCGCAGGCGACGACAGCCTGGCGGGGCTCCTGATCGAGCAGGGCGTCATCGGCGGCACCGGCGATGCGGACGAAGGCGAGGTCGACACCCTCCTGAGCGAGATCCTGGGCCCGGCGGAGAGCGATCTCGCCGCGGGTGGGGATGCGCTCGGGGCGCTCCTCGGTGAGGACGGCGCAGCGTCGCTGGCCGATGGCCTGACCGGATTGCTCACCGACGGCGGTCCCCTGGACCTCGGCTCTGTTTTCGAGCTTTCCGATGGGCCCGATCTGGGTGTTTCCCTCCTCGATGGTCTGCTGCCCGACCAATCGGATCAGTGATGTGACCAAATGTACGCTTTGAACTGAAACTTAAGATATGTCTCAGATCTACCTTGAAACGCAACTCAGGGTGTAGTTTGTAGATCGTACCGCCTTTTGGGCGGGGAAGAACAGCAATGCGACCCGATGCAGGCGGGACGCGGTTGATATTTTGAAAAAGAGACCGTTCTCATTGATTGCGGCACATGCCGGATTCAATGACAAATGTTTCAGGGGGAGCGGATGAGCGTATCTGCGGCATTGAGGCTTGGGACAGTGGCGCCCTTCCGAAGCGAGGGGGAGGCGTCTTGATGGCCTCTGTCGCGTTTTCTTCTTTCGGGACCGTCCGAACCCATATTTCGACGCTCACCGTGTTTTTCACGGCGCTTTTCGGGCTTTCGGTCCTCTGTTCGTCCGCCGCCGCACAGATGTCGTTGCAGGAGGCGGTTCTGCTGTCCACGTCGCAGGATCCGGGTCTCGCCGCCCTCCGGCAGGAGGTCGCGGTCCGCTCCGTCGATATCCAGGCGGCGCGGGACGCCTATTTCCCGTCCATCAGCCTGTCCGGCGAAAGCAGCACCACGGACAGCAATGGCGCCGGTGCGACGCTGAGCGTGGAACAGGTCCTGTTCGACTGGGGCCTGACGCGCGGCCGGATCGACGAGGCGTCGCATGCCCGTGTCAAGGCGATCACCGATCTGAAAGCCGCCATCGAGGACCTGACCTTCGAGATCGCGGGCTTCTTTCTGGATGTCGAGGTGATGGACAAGAAACTCGCCTTCACCCGGCAATATCTGGAATTCGCCCGCCGGCTGTCCTCACAGGCCGAGGACCGCGCCCGCGCCGGGGTCAGCGACAACAGCGAGGTGGCGCGCGCGCGTCTCGAGATCGCCCGCGCCGAAGATCAGTATACCCAGATCCTCGCGAACCGGCAGATCGCGATGTCCCAGCTCGATTTCCTCGTGGGCCAGCCCGTCGGCAGCGTGAGCGTTCCCCCGGCGCTCGGTTTCGAGAACATCTATGCGACGCAGGGCAAGATCGACGCGGCCGTGCGCATCTCCCCGCAATATATCGCGGCGCGTGCGAAGGTGCTCGAAGCCGAGGCGGGGATCGGGGTCGCGAAGGCCGCACGCCTCCCGACGATCAAGCTCCAGGCGCAGGCCCGCACCGACCTCAACGGTGGCGACACGCAGACGGCCCTCGGGATCTCCGCCGGAGTGGACCTGAGTTCGCGCAGTTTCGGACAACGCGAGATCCAGTCCGCCCGCCTCGCCCTGGATGGCGCGAAATCCTCGCTCGACGCCACGGAACGCCAGCTCAGGAACACGGCTGCCAGCGCACTTGAACGCCTGGAGCTTCTGACCCGGAGCGAAGTGGCACGTGGCGTGCAACTGACCGAAGCGGAAAAGGTTCTGAACACCTACGAAGACCAGTTCATCGCCGGGAGACGTGAAATCCTCGATCTGCTGACCACGGGCCGTGACCTCTACGACGCCCAGATCGACCAGGTCGATGCGTATGACGAGCGCAAGAGGACGGAATACGAGTCCGCGAAGGATCTCGGCGTGCTCGGAACCCTGCTCCAGGCACAGTCGGGGACGTTGTAGGCGAGACGGACATGCGAGATCGGAGACTGCACCATGGATAACGTATCTTCTCAAGATCCTCTCGTTCTGGGATTGCTGGAATTGTGCCGCGTGCAGGGTGTGGCCTGTAGCGAGGCGCAGTTGACCGACGGCCTGCCGCGCAACGAGGGCGAGAAGATGACAGTGGATCTCGCGCCGCTGGCCCTGCGGCGGGCGAACATGAGTTGCCGTATCAGCCGCGAGCCCCTGCGATCCCTGCCCGAGCACAGCCTGCCCGTGCTGGCCTTTCTCAGGGACGGGCGGACGGTCGTGCTCGAAAAATTGTCAGCTGACAATGCGACGCTCGTCCTGCCGGAATCCGGCGGCGGCCGCACGGTCTGGACGGTCGAGGAACTCGAACGGTTCCACGACGGGCGGGTGCTCGTCTCCAAGCCGATTGACATCGTCTCCGACAGGCTGGACGGGAAGAAGGCGGGGCGCGGCCACTGGCTCCGGGGGCCGGTGCTCGAAAACTGGTGGATCTACCGCGATGTCATGATCGCCTCCTTCGCGGCGAACGTTCTGGCCGTCGCGACGGCGCTGTTCTCGATGCAGGTCTATGACCGCGTGGTTCCGAACAACGCCTTCGACACGCTCTGGATCCTCGCGAGCGGGGTCGGCATCTCGATCGTGCTCGAACTCGTGCTTCGCCTGATGCGCTCCTCCCTCGTGGACGTCTCCGGCCGCGATCTCGACCTGCGCCTCTCGGCCCAGCTGTTCGACAAGGTCGCCAACATGCGCCTCGTGAACCAGCCCGCCTCGACCGGCGTCTTCGCCAACCAGGTGCGCGACTTCGCGACGGTGCGGGAATTCTTCACCTCGACCACCGTCACCGCGATCTGCGACCTGCCCTTCGTGCTCGTCTTCATCGGCGTGATCTGGTTCATCGGCGGGCCGGTGGCATGGGTGGTCGTCGCGGGCACCGTGCTGACGGTCCTGCCGGGGCTGGTCATGCAAAGGAAGCTGGGGCACGCCTCGCGCGAGAACACCCGCGAGGCGGCTGCGCTGAACGGGCTTCTCCTTGAAACGATCTCCAATCTCGAAACCGTCAAGGCCGCGCGCGGCGAGGCGCGGTTGCAGCGGGCCCATGCACAACTGACTGCGACCATGGCGACGACCGCGATCAAGACCCGCAACCTCACCACGCTGATGTCGCAGCTCGTCAGCTCGGTCCAGAAATTCGCCTACGCCGGTGTCGTGATCGCGGGCGTCTACCTGATCAGCGCCGGCGATCTGACGGTCGGCAGCCTGATCGCCTGCACCCTGCTTTCGACGCGCGCGATGTCGCCGATGGGGCAGGTGGCCGGCCTGCTGGCGCGCTGGCAACACGTCCGCGCCGCGATGGAAGGGCTCGACGCGATCATGAAGCTGCCGGTGGAACGCCCGAGCGACCGGCACTTCGTGCGCGCGGGCGCGATCGGCGGAACCTATGCCCTTCAGGACGTCGTCTTTCGCCACGATCCCCAGGCGCCGCCGGTGATCGCCCTGCCCGAACTGCGCATCGCCGCGGGGGAGAGGGTGGCGCTGCTCGGCGGCAACGGCGCCGGCAAGTCGACCCTGCTGCGGCTGCTCGCCGGGCTGACCGATCCGCAGGCCGGCAGCGTGCTGCTCGACGATCTCGCCATGAGCCAGATCGACCCGATCGACCGCCGGCGGCAAATCGGCTACCTGCCGCAGAGCGTCGCGCTGTTCCAGGGGACGCTGCGCGACAACCTCCTGCTGGATCACGGCCTGCATTCCGACGATGAGCTGCTCGAGGCGCTGGATGCGGTCGGCCTCGGCAAGTTCGTGCGCCAGCATGTGCGCGGGCTCGATCTCCAGATCCAGAGCAACGCGAACGTGTCCGGCGGGCAAAGACAGTCGATCGGGCTGGCCCGCGTCCTGTTGCAGGATCCGAAGATCGTTCTGCTCGACGAGCCGACCTCGGCCTTCGACCATGTCACCGAAGCGAAGGTCATCGAGTATCTCAAGACATGGCTGCGGGGACGCACCACGATCATCTCCACCCACAAGCGCGAGCTCCTGAGCCTGACGGAGCGGGCGATCGTTCTCAAGGACGGGCGCGTGGCGCGGGATGGCGACCTGCTCCAGATCCTGAACGCGGCCCGTGCGAACGCGGCCCAGAAGAAACCCGTGCAGGCGGTGCAATGAGCAACAGCTTCGACGCCATAGAGACCAGCTATATAGACGGCAGCATCCGGCGCCAGACGCTGAAGCGGGCGCGCCTCGTCATCCAGACGGTCGTGGCCTCCGTGGTGATTGCGGTCCTCTGGGCATCAATCGCGCAGATCAACGAGATCACCCGCGGCGAGGGGCGCGTCGTGCCCCTGCGGCGGATGCAGTCCATCCAGAGCCTCGAGGGCGGGATCCTTGCGGAGCTCCATGTCAGCGAGGGCGACATCGTCGAGGAGGGGCAGCTCATCGCCCGGCTCGACCCCACCCGCTCGGAGACCGCGTTCAATGCGACCCAGGCGGAAATCGTCGCCCTGGAGGCGGAGGTGAGCCGGCTCCAGGCGGAAGTGCTCGAAAAGCCCGAACTGGACTACGGGCCGGAGCCGAACGAGGCGGAGGTCACCGAACTGCGCCTGTTCGAGGCGCGCCGCACAAAGCTCGAGGCGTCGCTCGCCTCGCTCGAGGAGGAACGCGCCACGATCGAGCGCCAGATCGAGATCACCAGCCCGCTCGTGGAAGGCGGCGCGGTGAGCCAGATCGACCTCCTGCAACTCCGCCAGCAGAGGGCGGAACTCGACGGCAAGATCAACGAGACCCGGAACGCCTATGTCCAGGACGCCTACAAGGATCTCGCGGCGCGCCGGGCGAAGCTGACCACGCTTCAGCAGGAGCTCATCCAGAAGCAGGACGAATTCACCCGCACGGAAATCCGCTCCCCCGTCTCCGGCCGGATCAACAACATCGAGATCACGACACTCGGCGGTGTCGTGCAGCCGGGCGAGCCGATCATGGAGATCACGCCGACGGACGACCAGCTCCTGATCGAGACGAAGGTCTTGCCGCGCGACGTCGCCTTCGTCGCGCCGGGGATGCCGGCGAGCGTCAAGATCACGGCCTATGATTTCGCCACCTATGGCGATCTGCGCGGGACGGTTACCCAGATTTCCGAGGATACGGTCGAGGAGGACACGCCGCAGGGGCGGCAGGATTTCTACCGCGTGATGGTGCGGACCGAGCAGAGCTATCTCGAGCGCTACGGCGAAAGCTACTCGATCCGGCCGGGGATGGTCGCCCAGGTGGATATCGAGAGCGGAAAGCGGTCCGTGCTGAGCTATCTGACGCGGCCGCTCATGCGCGCACGCTTGCGCTAAGGGGGAACGCGCGGGCCGGGCCTCGCGGGATTGAAGAAGAGAGAAGAATGCTGCCGCATATTTCGAGACCACATCGCGTTCGATCCGGAAACGCCGGAACGCGCCTGCGCAGGACTGCGCTTTTTCTGACCTGTCTTTGCCTTGCGCAGGGCGCGGCGTCGCAGGCCGCGCTGCGGAGCTACAGCGCCGTCGAGGTCCGCGGGGCCGAGTTCATACCGGAAGACGACATCCGCATGACCTGCGGCGCGCAGGCCGGCGTGCCCTACCTGGATCTGGAGCTGCGTGCGATCGAGGAATGCCTGATGTCGACCGGCGTGTTCGAGACCGTCGCTCTTTCCGCCGAAGGCGATGTCCTCGTGATCTCCGTGAAGGAGTTGAACACGCGGCCGGGGCGCATCGAGGCCTCTCTCGCCTACGCGTCGGAAGACGGCCTGATCGCGAGCCTGTTCTTCGAGCGATACAACCTGTTTCCGGGCACCTACGGCTCCCTCAAGCTCGACTACAACCCGGAGGTGAAGCGCGCCACGAGCCGCTTCTATCGTGCGGAGTTCCGGGAGAATCTCGATCTCGGGCTGGATCTCGGCTATGGCGAATTGTCCTTCGACGACCTGTCCTACACCCACGAGAACAAGCAGATCGAGGCCTATCTGGTCTGGACGCCGCGTGAAAACCTGCGGCTGACCGGCGGCATTGGATATCGCGATCATTCCCAGACCGGGATCGAGGCAGACGCAAGCCCGCTCATCGCCCGCGAGGAAATCTCCGGCCTCGACGCGCCCTTCCTGCATCTCGGCGTGGCGCATGCCTCCTTTTCCGAGACGGAGGACAGGTGGCACGCGGTGGGCTATTCGGTCTCCTTCGACCAGTATTTCTGGAACCTCGGCACGGAGGACGAGATCTTCGACAGCCGGCTCGAGACCCGGTCCTATGTGCCGCTCGGTGACAGATGGCGGATGCTGATCTCCGTCAGTGCCGGAACGGTGGACGGGGCGGGGGACAACGACACGCGCGCCGTGGACCGGTTCTTTCCCGCCGCCGACCGTTTCCGCGGTTTCGCGCCCCGCGGGGTGGGGCCGAGGGACGGGGATGACCCGCTTGGCGGCAATACCTTCGCCGTCAGTTCCTTCGAAGTGCAAAGGCGTTTCGACGACGTCTTCAACGCGCCGCTGGTCGCCGGCGCCTTTGTGGATACCGGCGCCTCCTGGGGGCTCGACGACACGCTGGGCGGGACCGTGGACGACCGGAGATATCGCAGGACTTCCGTCGGCCTTTCGGTCAGCTTCGATGTCGGTTCGGCACCGGTCTCCCTCTATGTCGCGGAGCCTGTCGAACAGGAGGACGGAGATGACGAGCAAATCTTCGGCCTCAGCGTGCGCACGGCTTTCTGAATTTCCCGAACGGCTGCGCCCTCCGCGGGCGGGCTGCGGCCCGTCGCGTTCCTGATGGCGGGAGCGCCCGGTTTGGCATGGCTATCTTCCGGGGGCGGATCTCTTTCCGTCATAACTCATAATAAAAATATTGTGTTAATATCTCATAAAGTATATAGGTTATCTAAAGTATGTATTTTGGAGTGGGGATCATGATGCTCGGCTCTGTCTTGATTTCCATGGTCCTTGCGATCGTCGTTGCGATTATCACGGTTCTGCTGGGATACGGCCTTGCCGTCGTTGTTTCCGCCTATGTGATCAGTGGATTGGTGTCGGTGCTTCTGATCGCGGTTTTCAATTATGTCGGGGTCGCGCGTGAACAGCGTTTCGAGACAAAAGGAATTGTGCGCCATGAAGTCGACGATGCGTAACGATCTCTCCGGCGGGTTTCCGACCATCCGGGAGGTGGAGGAGGACATCTTCTCCCGCTGTGACGTCGAGATGGACCGCAGGGGAGCGGCGCGCGACATCCGGCAGATCCTCAAGGCGAACCGACCGGTCCGCACCCTTCGTCCCCGGCCGCGGGCAGGGGAGGGGATCCTTGCCGCCGGTTCCGCCGCGTTCCGCAATTTCATCGGCGCGAATACCGCCTTTTTCACGGGGGGTCTCGGGCGGATCTTCGGAGCCGGCAACTGAGGTCCTGGCCAGGGACATGAGGGGAATTTGACTATGTTGCAGCATCCTGTGGACATATCGGCCTCGAGCCCCGTCGGTGCAATGAGCGGAGCGACGGAGGCACAGGTGCTGGTCCTGTCGGACTGGCCGCATCTTCCCTATGAGATGAGCAGGCCGGGCGCCGGGATCTATGTGAACCTCCTGCGCGGGGAGTCCTGCGATCAGGCGATGGACATCGTCCGGAGCACCAGAAGGCGGCTGGACGTGCTCGTCATCGACGAGGATTTCTTCGGCTCGCCCGAAGCGGCGGCCGAGGCCTGCATGCAGATCAGACGCACATTGCCGCAGATCCGCATCATCGGGATCGACAGCGAATTCCGGGACGGGATCTCCGTACTGGCCGAACTCGGCCTCTGCCACGACAATGTGCCCGCGAAGACGCCCGCGTCCGCCCTTCTCGGCAGCATACACGCCCTGATCCGGTCCGAGGAGGGGTGCTGACTATATGATGTTCATGTCACGCGCCACGATGACCGCCTGGGTGCGGTTGCTCGCGCCGAGCTTGGTGCAGATGGACTTCACATGCATTTTCACGGTTGCCTCGGCAAGCTGCAAGGCGTTCGCGATATCCCGGTTGGGACGACCTTCGGAAAGAAGGGCGAGGACATCCATTTCCCGGTCCGAAAGCGGCGAATTGGTGGCTTCGCGAAAGCGGGTGCGGCTCTGCTCGATCAGTTCGACGGGAATGTAGCGGCCGCCGGCGGCCATGAAGCGGATCTCGTTGGCGAGATCCTTCAGTGAGGCCGTTTTGAGGATCACGCCCGCTCCGCCGATCTGGAGGATCTCCGAGACCACATGGGGCGACGGCGCGCTGGTCAGGATGCCGGCCGGGCGGCCGCCATTGTGTTCGAGCGTCTTCTTGAGGCCGGACACCCCGTTCATGCCGGGCATGTTGAGATCGACGAGCGCGAGATCGAACGGGCCTTCCGCATCTATGACAGAGAGAGCGGCGTCCAGGTCGGGAGCTGTCGAAACTTCCATATCGGGCAGGTTGGAAAGGAAATGCTCGAACATCTCCAGCACCATCGCGTGATCGTCGGCGATGAGCACGCGAACCCGTCCTGTTTCCTTTGCACCCTCAGGTGTTGCAGAGACCAGATTCATTTTTCTCTTTCTTTCATATGGGGTTAAATGTTCGCCGAAGGCCAGCCCGCGGGTAGATGGGAGGGGGCGGGACGCTGGGAGCGAGATTTCTACGATATTGGCGCGAACAGTGGCAACTATGCAAATATAATGTGAGATCCCTAATTTTCGAGTTGATCAATCGCCTGTCGGGTCTGAGTGAGCGAAGTTTGCAAATTTTTCATGGCTTCGGAAAGATCGGTCCGCCCTTCCGCTACGTCATGTTCCATTGCCCTCAGACTGGTTTCCACGGCTTTCAGTCCGGTGAGGCCGCTGGCGCCGGTCGCGGCGTGCAGAAGCCGCGCCGTATCGGGGCCCACGCCGTCGGCCCGCAACCGTGAGAGGACGCTCTCAGCCTCGCCATGGGCGCGCCGCATGAACGACTTCGCCCCTTCGAGGCCGAATTGCGCGATCAGTTCGGTGACGACCGCCGTTTTCAGAGGATCGCCCGCGGCGGATTTCTGCTCCCCATGCGCGGCGGCAGGGGCGTCGGCGGAGGAGGTTGCGTCATCCCTGCCCAGAACCTCGAGCAGCGCCTTGCGCAGGGCCACCGGCCGGATCGGCTTTTCGAGGACGCGGGCGATGCCCGCCTTTTGACAGGCCCGCCGGATTTCGTCTCCGACATGGGCGGTGAGGCCGACAATGGGTCCCTTCCATCCCGGTGCGGCGCCGGCCGGTCCCGTGTGCCGGACCCGCGTGGCAAATTCGACGCCGTTCATGTAGGGGAGCGTCATGTCGGTGAGGATCACGTCGATTTCGGAATGGAGGTCGGGGCGTTCGAGCAGGGCGAGACCTTCTATCCCGTTTCCCGCCGCGCGAACCGTGGCGCCGGCGGAGCCGAGCATCTGCCGGAGCCAGTCGCGGCTCGCGGGGCTGTCCTCGACCACGAGAACGGTGATGCCGTCGAGGCGGGAGTCCGCCACCGGCGGGGTGAGGGCGGCATCCGCCGCTCCCTCCCGCGTTTCCGGCGCATCGAGGGTGAAGGTCGCGCGGAGCGTCGTGCCGATGACCTTGCGCTCCGGCGACCTGTCCTCCTCCTCCTCGTACCTGTCCAGCACCTCGATCGTGCCGCCGAGCTGGCGCAACGCATGGCCGAGGACGTTCAACCCGGCAGAGGCGCGTCTGGCGCCCTCGCGCCCGGTCGGGGATGTTTCGCCCTTGCCCGTGCTTTCCAGCAGGCGGGTTTTCTGCTCGGGGGGCAGGCCGCCACCGGTGTCCGAGACGACCAGCGAGAAGGCGATCTGGTCGCGCCCCTCTCCCGTGGCGGCGAGCGGGCGGGCCGAGAGGCAGATCTCGACATCGTGCCCGCCGTATTTCGCGGCATTGTCGATCATGTTCTGGAACAGTGCGCGGACGAAGCGAACCGGCCCATGCGCCCAGACATCCTCGATCGGATCGAGGCGCAGCCTCAGCTCGACATCGCGTGCCCTCGCGATCGGGCCGATCATCGCGATCAGCGTCCGCAACTCCTCGGTGACGTTGAAATCCTCGTCCGGGCGCATGCCCGCGACGCTTTGTTCCCCGCGGATGACGGCGAGCACGTTGTTGATGTGATCGAGCGTCAGGCTCGCCGCGTTGTGCAGCTGCTTGCGGGCGGTCTCCCGGTCCTCGGCAGAGGCCGCGCCGCTGTCGAGCAGCCCGTCCGCGGCGGCAAGAAGGGACTGGATCGGCGTGCGCAGGTCGTGGGCGACGCGCATCAGGGTGGCGGCGCGCGAGCGGTTGCGCAGCCAGGTCGCCTCTTGGTCGGTTTCCGCGAGGCGGAGAAGGAAACCGGCGCCGCTTCCCAGCGGCAGGTACACCACCTCGCCTTCCGTCGCGCCGCCGTCGAGCGGGAGGGAGACGGAGACGCTGCCGGCGCGGAGCGCGGATTTGCACAGCATGCGCCAGTCGAGCTTTTCCGTCAGGGCCGCGCGGTCGAGGTCGAGGCGCTGCGCGGGAGCATTGGCGATGAGGATCTCGCCCTTTTCATTGGCGAGAACCGCGGGCCGCCGGTCCGTCGCGATCAGACGCGCGATGGTCTGGACCGAGGCACGGGTTTCCGCGTTCACGACCTGTCCTTCGCTGCGGCCTTGCATGGACGTCATCTTGCTCACCTGTTCCGATATTCCGCGCATGCCAGGACGGAACCCCCGGAAAAATACATCGGCAGAAACATTTCGTTCAAAGTTAGGGCATCATTCGTTGAAAACTCGCCCAGGTCAAACCCCCTTCCACCGGGTTTCCGCGCGGGCATCTGTTCGGTAAAGGGCAGGACATATTCAAATTGCCATTGATATAATACTAAAGTGTTGATTAAGGATGTATACCTATGATAACGAGACTCCTATATGGGCGGGGGCGTCCGATAAGGTTTTTTACCGCGGCCTAGGCCCGCAGGACAAGGAAAGTACTTATGGCAATGAGTGGAATTATCGCCGGCGACGCAGTGAACGTGCGAATCCCGGTCGTGAAAGAGAGCGTCAGCCGCTACGTGAAATCCGGGGATGATCTTCTCGTGGAGCTCACCAACGGCGACAGCATCCGCGTCGACAATTTTTATGAACCTGCCGCGACCGGCGATGCGCATAAGCTGTTCTTCGCGGACGGCTCGTATAGCGGGGTCGAAGGCGTGTTCATCGGCGAGACGGTCGAGGCGGCCGGAATTGGCGCCGCCATGGGCGGTCTCGGTGCCGGGGTCTCGACGGCGGAGGCTGGCGCGGTGCTGGCCGGCATGGCGGGCGTCGCGATCGCGGCCGCGTCGAACGACGACAAGAAGTCTTCCGATTCCATCATCGGTGACGGAGATGGCGACGGAGACGGGGACGGCGATGGTGATGGCGACGGGGATGGTGACGGAGATGGCGACGGCGACGGGGATGTCGCGGAAAACATCGGCCTTCTCGATTCGCTGGTCGCCGATGGCGGTGTTCTTGGCGAACTGACCGGCAATGAGGGTGCGTTCGGCGCGGTCACCGGCTCGGACGGCCTGCTGGGCACGCTGGTCGGCAATGACGGTCTGCTGAATGCGGTGACCGGCGAGAACGGGCTGGTCGGCGCGCTGCTCGGCACCGG
The DNA here is from genome assembly GCF_000819565.1 of Celeribacter indicus. NCBI lineage: Bacteria > Pseudomonadati > Pseudomonadota > Alphaproteobacteria > Rhodobacterales > Roseobacteraceae > Celeribacter > Celeribacter indicus. The sequence continues at coordinate 4,253,825 of NZ_CP004393.1, read as the reverse complement.
CCTGCTGGGCGAGGGCGATCCGAGCGAGGATCCGCTCCACAGCGTCACCGAAGGCCTCCTCGGCGAGAACAGCCTTGTTGGCGGCCTGCTCGGCAGCACCGGCCTGACGGCGGGGCTCCTCGGATCCGACGGTCTCGTGGGCAGCCTGCTGACGGCGGACGGTCTTGTGGGCGGCCTGCTCACGGAAGACGGCCTGGTCGGGGGCCTGCTGGCGGAAAACGGGCTGGTCGGCGGCCTCCTCGGCGGCGACAGCCTCGTGGGGGGTCTGCTCGGTGGGACCGGCCTTCTGGGCGGCCTGCTCGGAGAAAACGGGCTGGTCGGCGGTCTTCTCGGTGGCGACGGTCTCCTCGGCGGTCTCGTCGGTGAAGGCAGCATCACGGGCGGTGTCCTTGGCGACGACGGCTTGCTGGGCGGCATCATCGGTGCGGACGGTCTGGTCGGCGGTCTGGTCGGAGACCAGGGCCCGGTGGGCGGTCTGCTGGGCGGCGAGGGTCTGCTGGGTGGCCTGCTGGGCGGCGATGACGACGGCCTTCTCGGCGGTCTGCTGGGCGGCGAGGACGGGCTCCTCGGCGGTGTGCTCGGGGACGAGGGCCTCGTGGGCGGACTTCTCGGCGGCGAGGGCGGTCTCCTCGGTGGCGTGCTTGGCGATGAGGGGCTCGTCGGAGGGCTTCTTGGCGGTGAGGGCGGCGTGCTTGGCGGTGTGCCTGGCGGCGATCTCGTGGGTGACCTCCTGGGCGGTGAGGGCGGCGCGCTCGGCGGTGTGCCTGGCGGCGACCTCGTGGGCGGCCTTCTCGGCGGGGCCGGCGATGCGCTCGAGGGTGTTCCCGGCGGCGATCTCGTGGGGGGTCTGCTCGGCGGGCTGACGGGCGGCGCGGACACGGCCGGTGCCGATGGCCTGCTCGATCCGGTCCTCGCGGACGGCGGCCTGCTCGGCGATGTGACCGGGAACGTAGGTCTCATCGGAGACGTCACGGGATCCGACGGGGTGCTGGGCGGCGTCATCGGCGACGAAGGCCTGGTCGCGGGAGCGACGGGGCTCGTCCTGCTCGGCGATGGCACTCCCGATGCGTCCGGCGGCCTGCTTGGCGGCCTTCTGGGCGGGGATGACGGCTTGCTCGGCGGTCTGACCGGCGGGTTGCTGGGCGGGGGCGAGGAAAGCCTCCTCTGATCCGCACCGAATCCGGTTTTCGATCTTTTGAACGCCCTGCGGTTAGCGGGGCGTTCTTTTTTGGCGGGGAAGGGCGGGAAATCCGCTCCGCCGCTGCAACCGATGTGCAACAGATTGCCCTCCTGTCGCTCCAGATGTGGTCCGACAAGGGATTTTGGGGCGTTTCGGCGAAACTCCAAGTTGACGACATATACCCAAGAATGGGATATATATACTTACGTATTTTACATATACTTTCTGCCATGACTTCGTCTGTCATACAGGGGAAATGGGAAAAGGAGTGGACCTATGGCAAATCGGACAGTTTACGCGTCGCCCGCAGAGGTGCGCATCAACCTCGGCGTCGATCAGGACGGCCTCGAGAAATACACGCGGGCGGGCAATGACCTCGTCATCACCCTCGGGAACGGCGACGTGATCACCGTCGCAGGTTATTATCTCCCGACGGACTCCGGCTCGCTTCACAGCATTGTCTACAGCAACGGAATGGTCGTCGACGGAGACCCGACCGTTGCCGCAGGGATCGGCGCCGGCATGAACGAGGCGGGTATCGCCGCCGCGGCGCTCGGCGCACTCGGGGTGGTCGCATTGGCCAGCGGCGACGGTGACGGCGACGGCGACGGTGACGGCGACGGTGATGGCGACGGTGATGGCGACGGTGACGGCGATGGTGACGGCGACGGCGATGGTGACGGCGACGGCGATGGTGACGGCGACGGCGATGGTGACGGCGACGGCGATGGTGACGGCGACGGCGATGGTGACGGCGACGGCGATGGTGACGGCGACGGCGATGGTGATGGCGACGGCGATGGCGATGGTGACGGCGACGGTGACGGCGATGGCGACGGCGATGGCGATGGTGACGGCGACGGTGACGGCGATGGCGACGGCGACGGTGATGGCGACACCGTTCAGGGTTTCCTCGATCCGCTGATTGGAACGGGCGGCCTGCTTGCAGATGTGACGAGCGATGCCGGTCTGCTCGGTGCGGTCACGGGCGCCAATGGTTTGCTGGGGAGCCTCATCGGCGCAGACGGGGTGCTCGGCGATCTCGGGACTGGCCTGCTCGGCCAGCCGCTGCTTGGGGACGGGGTCCAGGGCGATGACATCGGATTGCTCGACAGTCTCCTGTCCGACGACGGGCTTCTCGGCGACGTGACAGGAAACAGCGGTCTGCTCGGGGACGTTACCGGCTCCGAAGGTCTGCTTGGGGATCTCGTCCTCAACGACGGCACGCTCGGCGCGGTGACGGGATCCACGGGCCTCGTCGGCGACCTGACCGGAACCGGCCTTCTCGGAGAGACGGACGGCGACGGGACGCCGGGCGGGGATGGCGGTCTCCTCGACGGTCTGCTCGGCGGCGAGGGTGGCTTGCTCGGCGGGCTTCTCGGTGGCGAGGACGGCCTGTTGGGCGGCGACCTGCTTGGCGGGGTGACGGACGGCCTGCTCGGTGGCGAGGACGGCTTGCTCGGTGGCCTGCTTGGCGGCGGCGACGGTGGCCTGTTGGGCGGCGACCTGCTTGGCGGCGTCACGGATGGGCTTCTCGGCGGCGAGGATGGCTTGCTCGGCGGTGACCTCCTTGGCGGTGTCACGGATGGCCTGCTCGGCGGCGAGGGCGGCCTGCTGGATGGCGTCCTCGGAAACGAGGGCCTTGTCGGCGGTCTGCTGGGCGGCGGCGGATTGCTCGGCGGCGGGGGCGATCTGCTGGCCAACCCGCTCGACGGCGATCTGCTCGGCGGTGCCGACGGGACCGACGACGTGGTCTGAGGCTTGCCGGTGCGCTTTCCGGGAGGACGGGTGATCTCTCGGGGAGCGCGGCCGGTTCGGGAAGGAGGCGACCGCAGGGTCGCCGCATATCGAGATCGTATTCCGGGCAAACCGGGATACGTAAGGGAAAGTCAACCTGCAAGATTTTCCCTTTTGCGGGGTCTACCGACGGCCCCATAACTTGGAGAGGCGGGTCATGTCACCCCCACACCACTCACCCAGCGTGATCCGTCTCTCCTTTCTTGTTTCTTGATGGAAAAGCGATGCCGGCGACAGACCCACGAGACGAGGACGGGACCCGCGGCGCAGAGGCGCTCGCGTGCGAGGCGCTTTGTGCCTGCGAAGCCGCCCGTGCCTCGGGCTTTGACGCGACGGCACAGGCCTTCGCCCGTCTCGCCGTGGCCTTCGGCGGCCTCTCCCCCGATGACAACGGAGAGGGCGAACCGGCGCGCCGGTTGCGCTGACCTCCCGTCCCCGGAGGGACCGCGGATCGCCGGCAAGGCGCGTCTTTCCTACATGAAGATGAGCGCCCCGATCGGCTTGTCCTCGAGCATCAGGCGGCGGATCGCGCGATAGGCGGCGATATTCTCCTCGACCTGCGCCGGGGACATGTCGAGCGCGAGCGTCGCACGCGCATCGGTGTCCCGGCCCGCAAGCCCGTAGACGAGGGCGAGGTTGCCGCGCACATGGGGGGCGGCGTTCGGATCCCGCACCAGTTCCTGAAGGATGCCGGTGCCCTTCACCATCTGCCCGGAAATCGCGAGCGACAGGGCGTAATTGCTCCGCAGGATGAAGTTCGCCGGATACATGGCGAGCGCCGTTTCATAGACCGCCTGCGCATCCGCGTGGCGGGACAGCTGGTCGAGGGCGACGCCCTTTCCGGTGAGCGCCGCGACATTGCGCCGGTCGATGCGCAGGGCCTTTTCGTATTCCTCGAGCGCGGCGGTCGGCTGACCCTGCGCGAGTTTCACGCGCCCGAGCGTGGTCAGCACCTCCGCATTGTTCGGCGCAAGCTCGTGGGCGCGTTCCAGCACGGCCTCGGCACGGTCGTTCTGTCCCATGCGGGCATAGGCGTCTCCGGCGCCGAGGAGGGCGGGAACGGAGATCGGGTCCGCACGCAGGACCTTTTCGAAGAGCTTCGCGGCGGTGGCCGGGTCGCCCGCCTCGGTCGTGGCCTGAGCGAGCTGGAGCGTTTCGGAGGTCTGGTCCTGGGCATATCTTTGCGCCGCACCGGGCGCGCCGGTATCGCAGGCGGACAGGGCCGAGAAAAGGAACAGGAGGGCCAATGAACGAAGGAAAAGGGCGCGAGAGGTCAAGGAGTGTCTCCGAATGAGGTTGGGATGGCGGAAGGGAGAGGCGGCGGCGCGGCGGTCAACGGACGAGCATGATGCCTCCGCAGGCGGTGCCGGTCAGCGTCAGTTCCGCCTCCCCGAGCTTGATCCCGAGCAGATCGAGCACCGTGTTCAGGAGCGGGTCGAGCAGGCCGGTCAGGGCCGCGAGGACGGGGTAGACCGTCCCGTGGAGAATATCCGTCACCTTCCCCAGCTTCAGGCCCAGAAGGCTCACGTCGATATGCGCGCCCTCGCCGGTCTGGCTGCTTTGGGGCGCCAGGAGTGCCGCGACGGTCCCGGAAAGGTTGATCTTCGCGTCATAGAGCTTCGTTTGACCGATTTCGGAGCGCAGGAACGTCATTTGCTGGTTGCCTGCCGCGCCGAGGAAGGTGAAGGCTTCGATCTCGACATTCGCGATCGGGATGCCCAGAAGCGAGACCTTCAGGAGGAAGACGGGATCGAAATCCGCCTGTGTGAGATAGCTCGTGGTGTCCCGGAAATCCTTGCCGACCAGTTCGCCGACGAAGACTTTCACGATCTGGCTGCCATGCCCGCCCATGCCGGCGTCCGACCCCGTGTCGAACACGGCGACCACGCCGTTGTCATCGGATCGTCCGCAGGCGTCGACGCCGGTGAGGGTGGCGGTCGCGCCGGCGATTTCCAGGTAGACCGGCAAGCGGACGCGGGCCAGAACCGCGTCCAGATCGATATCGAGCCTGAGGCGGATCTGCGCGGTGTGGAGTGTGGCTCCTCTGGCGCCGATGGTGATCCAGCCGGAACCCTGCACCCGTTCGCCCACCACGAGGTGAGCATCCGCGAGACCGGGAATGGAGAGGGGGAGATCTATGAGGGAGTTCGCGTTCACGACTTCGACGCTGGCCATCAGGATGTCGAGCACCGAGACCTGGACGGAGTCGAGAATATCCTCGATCCGCAGCCCGACCTCGTCCCCCTCGATGTCGATCAGCCGGGAGATGTTCAGGCTCTCCGACGATCCCGCGTTCAGCACCTTCGTGAGGGCGGCGGTGACCGCCGGTGTCGGTCCGATGTCCAGGAGAGCGCCCACGAGATCGGGCAGATCGGCATCGGTGTCCAGGATCTCCTCATAGGTCAGGGCCTGAAGGTCCAGCCGGGTGGCGAGCGCGTCGGAGAATTCCAGCAGGTTGATCTTTGCATCGGCCAAGCCATCGTAGTCGAGCACCGACAGGGACAGAGAGGAGTCCAGAACGCTGCCGAGCACGGCGTTGAGCACGGCAGAGTCCCCGGTGTCGATGGACGCGAGGCGTGAGCCGAGGGTGAAGGCCGCGAGATCGGCGCGGGCGGCCGTCGCCTCGGCGGAAATCGGGACGTCTCTCGTGTGCAGGAAGGCGGAGGCGAAATGGAGCGGGATGCGGTCCTCAAGCCGCACGGTGGCGGCATTGGCCAGCGTCGCGGGGGCCGTGTAATCCATGCGCGCCTCGGGCGGGAGCGCCGCGTCGCGTGTGAACCGGCCGAGCGCGACCTGCGAAACTGCAAGATCCGGTCCGCCATCCTGGCCGGCCGTGCGTTCCGCGGCGCCTGCGGCATCGCCGTCGACGTGCAGCACCGCGCTCACCGCCGCGAGATCGGCGCGGGTCTGGAGGTCCTTCTGCCGGAAATACATCATTCCCAGATCCACGCCCAGGGCGAGGAAGCCGATGAGGACTGTCAGCAGGATCGCGACGACGATCGCGACGGCTCCCTGTTCGGACCGGCCGTAGGCCCGGATGAGCGCTCTAATAGGCAAGGTAGCTGCTCCGGACGATGGCGGGAATTTGCAGGTTCAGGAAGTCGGCGGCGATCTCGACGGCGGTCCCCGCGAGGTCGTAGCTCAGCGTGACCGTGATGCCGGAGACCGGCAGGCTCTCCATCTGGACCGCGACGTCCAATCTGGCCCCGTCGAGCGCCGCGTATTTTCCGCGCGCGTCGCGGATGAAATCTTCGGCGACCTGTTTCTGCGCCGCGGGGGAAAACTGCACGACGGAGGCCCGCGCGGCCTCTGCCGCGAGTTGCTGGACGCTGCTGGCGAGCGCGAAATACTGGCCGAAGCACACGATGCCGAAGATCACCGACAGCAGGAACGGCAGAACCAGCGCGAACTCCACCGCCGTCGCGCCGTCGTCCTGTCGGGTGAATGTCTGAAGCCGCCGCATCTTTACCCTCCGCCGTTCATGATGTTGTCGAGGATGCTGAGCGCCGCCGGGCCGACGAGAACGACGAGCAGCGCGGGCATGATGAAGAGGATGAGCGGGATGGTCATCAGCGCGGGAAGGCGTCCGGCCTTTTCCTCGATCCGGAGAAGCCGGCGCGCGCGTTCCTCCTGCATCAGCGTGCGCAGGGCGCGCGTCAGGGGCGTGCCGTAGCGCTCCGCCTGCCTCAGGGCGTTGGAAAAGATGCGGATTTCCGGCAGGGGGATCCGGTCCTCGAGATTTCGCCACGCCTGTTCGCGTTCGGGCAGAATCGAGAGCTCGATCACGAGCTGCTGGATGTCCTGTGCGAGGGGCGGGCAGACGAGTTGCAGATCCCGCGCGACGCGGGCGAGCGCGGCGCCGGATCCCAGTCCGGCATCACAGGCCACGACGAGGAGTTCGAGCATGTCGGGAAAGGCGCGTGTCACCTGCTCGAACCGCCGGTCGCGCCGCCATCTCAGGTAGATATCCGGCAGTTTCGAGGCCGCCAGCGCGACGCCGCAGACCCAGATCAGGCCCCGGAGGCTCGCGAGGTCGCCTTCGACGAACCTCCAGACCGCCGTCAGCAGGCAGCCGGAGAGAGGCAGCACGAGTTTCAGGAAGGCGTGGACGAAAACCGCATCGCGGCTTCTGTATCCCGCGGCGCGCAGGAGGGCGGCGGAGGCGTCCGCCTCCCCGCCGCTCATGATCGACACACGTTCGAAGAGGGTGCGCGAGATCTCCGCGATCCATCGCCGGACCCGGACGACGAGCGACACCGGCCGGTTGCGCCCCTCTCCGGCACGCTTTCGCGTCACGAGCCGGGCGAGGCGCGCCGTCCGGGTCCGGCGGTCGATCAGGCCGAAGCCCGCGATCTGGGCCGCGAGGGCGAGCCCGGCGATGACCATGGCGATCAGGGGAAGCGGCAGGTCAGACATCTATCCGCGCCATCCGGTACATGGTGAATATCCCGCCGGCGATGCTCGCCATGCCCGCCAGCGCGAGGACGCGGCCGCGCGGATCCTGGGCCAGCGGGGCGAGATAGGTCGGGTTCATCACATAGATGACCGCCCCCACGACAAAGGGAAGGGCGGAGAGGATGGCCGCGCTCATGCGCGTCTCGGCCGTCAGGGCCGCGGCTTTCTTCCGCAGCTTGTGGCGTTCCCTCAGCAGCGAGGCGAGATTGTCGAGGGTCTCGACAAGGTTGCCGCCCGTCTCCGCCTGGAGGCTGGTCGCGACGGCGATATAGCGCACTTCCGGCGTGTCGATCCGCGACGCCAGCCCTCCCAGCGCGCCGGGGAGGGTGACGCCGAGCCGCATCTCGTCACAGCAGGTGCGGAATTCCGCCTGCGCGACACCCCCGGCGTTCTGCGCGACGAGGTCGAGCGCCTCGGGAATGGGTTTCCCGGCGCGGAGCCCGCGGGCAAAGACATCGAGGCATTCGGGCAGGCTGTCGATGACGGAGCGGATGCGCCTGGCCTGAAGGACGGACAGGGCGCCGGACACGAGGAGCCACGACAGGGCGATGCCGAGCGGGATCGCGAGCAGGGCGTTCACGCCGAAAGCGAATGCGGCGACGAGGACGAAGCCGAGGTTCGCCATCAGGACAAGCAGCGCGAGGGCGCGCGGCGATAGTCCGAGCCCGGCCTTTGCGAGCCTTTCGTCGAGCAGGCCGGGCAGGCCGCTCCGCCGGCGGTCGCCGGCCACGGGTTTCACGACGGATCCCTGGTCCCAGAGGAGCTTGCGCATGTTCTGGTGCGCGGCCGCGCGGTTCATGCCGGCGCGCGCGAGTCTGGCCCGCCTGACCCGGCGCGAGCGGTCGAGGATCATCAGCGCCGCAAAGCCGCAGGCCATGCAGAGCACGAAAATCGAGAGGAAAACGACCGCCTGCGCTGCCGTCATGAGGACACGCCGACAGCCTGGCGAAGCGCGCGCTCGAGCCCTTGCTCCGCCGCGCGATCCGTGAAAAGGGGCAGGTTGCCCGTCGCCGCGAACCTGCCGGCGACCTCACCGGACCGCTGCGTCTTTTCCCGCCGGTAGAGGAACAGGTCCTGCATGCTGACGATCCGTCCGTCGAAACCCACCACCTCGGAAATGGAGACGACCCGGCGCACGCCGTCCTGCATGCGGGAGATCTGGACCACCAGGTGAATGGCGTCGTTGAGCTGGGCGCGGACGGTTTCCGCCGGAAGCCGCACGCCCGACATCGCGATCATGTTCTCCAGCCGCGTGAGGGCTTCGCGCGGGCTGTTGGCATGGAGGGTACTCATCGAGCCGTCATGGCCGGTGTTCATCGCCTGAAGCAGGTCGAGCGCCTCCTCGCCCCGCACCTCTCCGATGATGATGCGATCCGGCCGCATCCGCAGCGCATTGCGGAAGAGCTGGCGCATCGTCACCTCGCCGTTGCCTTCGATATTGGCGGGGCGGGTTTCGAGGCGCACGACATGGGGTTGCTGAAGACGCAGCTCGGCTGCGTCCTCGATCGTGACAATCCGTTCGGAGGCGGGGATTTCGCGGGAAATGGCGTTCAGAAGCGTGGTCTTCCCCGACCCCGTGCCGCCGGACACGAGGATGTTGAGCCGAAGGCGCGCCGCGAGGCCCAGCATCTCGGCCATCTGCGGGGACAGGCTGTTGCGGGCCACGAGATCTGCGAGCTTCAACTGGTCTTTCTGGAATTTCCGGATCGTGATCGTCGCCCCGTCGATCGCGAGCGGCGGGATCGCCACGTTGATCCGCGTCCCGTCGGGCAGCCGCGCATCGGCCAGCGGCGTGGTTTCGTCCACGCGCCGCCCGACCGCAGAGACCATGCGGGTCGCGATGTTGAGCACATGCTGGTTGTCGCGGAATCGGATGTCGGTGAGGTGGAGCTGCCCGTGTCGTTCGACATAGATCCGGTCCGGGCCGTTGACCATGATATCCGAGACGTCGTCATCCGCGAGGAGCCGCTCGAGCGGACCGAGGCCGAGCATGTCGTCGATCACATAGGCGATGAGCTCGCCCGTCTCCGCGCCATTCAGGTCGAGCTTGCGCGTGCGGCTGACGGACACGACCGCCTCGCGGATGGCCGCACGCTGCGCCGCGGGCGGCTGCTCGCCCAGGGCCCTCATGTCGAGAAGCGCCATGACCTCGGGCACGATCTCGCGAAACAGGCCGGAGAGGCGCCCCGCGAATGCCGGAAGATAGGCGCGGCCGGGCAGGGGCGCCCTGGCCTCCGTGTCCGGGAGCGTCTCCTCCCTGTGCCGCTCGGCGGAGGACATGTCCGCCGCAAGCCGCTGGATCAGCTCGCGCTGGAGCGCGCGCGGCACCCGCACGCCGTGCCTGTGCTCATACCAGTCGATCGCCTTGCTGATGGCGTGCAGGTCGATCTCCGGTCCCGCGTCCGGCCGGTCCTCGAGCCGGGCTCTGATCCGGGTGAGGATGTCTTCCTGGTCGATGTCGGTCATGCGCGCGGACTGGCTCATGCGCCCTTCCTCCGGCGGCCGAGGAAACCGCCGCGCGCGGGTCTGTCCTGCCGGCTCTCCGGCGGGGAGAGCCGGGCTGCGAGATCCGAGACCGCGCGCGAATAGCGGCTTTTCGGGGAATGTTTCTGAAGCGGCTCCCCCTTGATGAGGGCCCGCGCCATCTCGCCGGGGCTGAGGGGCGGCAGGCGGACGGCGATCGTGTGGTCCAGCGCGGTCTCGATTTCGGAGGGCCGGAGGCCGGCATCGCGCCGCGTCTGCGACAGGACGATCCAGATCCGGAGATCCTCCGGCCCGGTTGCCCCGATCCTTTCCATGAGCCGCGCGCAGGAGCGCACCGGGGCGAAACCGGGGGTCAGGACAAGCACGAGATCGTCGAACTCGTCGACGAGCGCCGGTTGCTCGCCGAGAAGCCGGCGCGGGAGGTCGATGACCGTCGTCGCGGTTTCCTCCTTCAGGACCCTGAGGAGAGGGGCGATGCCCGTCTCGAGCTGGCCGATTCCGGGAAGCACGTCGGCTTCAGAGGAGAACATCCTCACGCCCGGAACGGGTTCGGCCATGGCGGAGGCGAGGAACGTGCCGTCGATCCGTTCCGGCGCCGTGAGCGCATCGAGATAGCCGCGCGTCGGGTCCACGTTCAGATCGATCGCCAGGGAGCCGGATCCGAGATCGGCGTCGATCAGTGCCACCTGGTGCGAGGAGGCCGATGCGGACAGGTCCCGCGCGAAGGCGACGGCGAGATTGGCCGCGAGAAAGCTCGCCCCCACACCGCCCGAGACACCGCAGATCGCGATGGCTCTGCCTTTCCGCGATGACGGCCCTGCCGAAGGGGCGACCCGCGCCGGCATGTCGAGGATGGCATCGGTCGCGCTCAGTGGGAGCGGGATATAGTCCCTCGCACCCGCGCCGATCACCGCCCGATAGGTCGATATGCCGGCCTCGTGCCCGAGAAGCACCAGCTCCGTGCCCGTCCCGGAGATCTCGCGGACCGCGTCGAGCAGGTCCGCAAGCTCCATGTCGCCCACCTCCGCGAAAACGACGGGCGCGAATTCGGCGATACCGGCCAGCCGCCCCGCCGTGGCGAGGGTGCCGGCGTGGAACAGCACGTCCTCCCGCGCCGCGGCATGTTGCAGGAGGGCCTCGACGGCTGCCTTGCCGTCTTCGGAGGCAACATAGGCCTCGATCCCGGCGCTGCGGGAAGGGGTCTGGCTTTTCACGAAGGGAAATGTCACGGGGGCCTCTTTGTCGGCAATCATTCTAGTCCGGCATCCGTGCCGTCGTGTGCGGCCCGAGCACGTCGCCCGGCTCACCGATCATCGTCGCGAGATTGGCGGCATTGGCGCATCCGAGGGAGGCGGCGCCGGGCTGGCAGCCCACCGCGATGCCGCGGGCGCGGGTGAGGCGCAGGATCCCCGTTCCCCGCAGCGGATCCGGCCGCTCCGAAAAGCCTGTCGGCATGTTGAAGCTCTTGCGGGACGGAACGAGGGCAAGCGCGGCCTGCATGGTCGAGAGACGTGCCCGGTCGACGGCGGCATTGCCGCTGTTCGGGATGGTGACGATCAGCAGATCGCCCTCCTGCGGCGAGACGGATCGGAGGAAGGAGGCGATCTGCGAACGCTCCGCATCCGGCAGCGAGCCCGAGCCGTAGGGAAACTTGTATTCGAGCTGAACCTCTTCGTAAGGCGCCGAAAGCCGGCTCACGACACCGGGATGTGGTGCGACGGGCGCGCAACCGGCCGCAAGAAGGGCGAGGACGGTGCCGAGCCCGGCCCTTCGTATTCTGGACGACACAGTGATCATTGCAGAAGAAACCCCGCTTTCCCATGGATGGAGCGCACCGACACGCCTTCGGAGCCGGCCTCAATCGGCACGCCCTGGCTCAGCTCTCCGATCACGTTGCGCACGAAGCTGCCCGAGGGCGCAAAGCCGTCCGTGGGCGCCGCCATGGCGTTCGGCGAGGCGGGCTCCACGAGATAGGGCGTCACGATGATCACGAGTTCGCTTTCGCCGGACTGATATTTCGTCGACCGGAACAGCGCGCCCAGCACCGGCAGATCGCCGAGCGCCGGCAGCTTGTCGACATTCTGCTGCGTCGTCGCGCTGAACAGGCCCGCGATCGCGAAGCTCTGTCCGCTCGCCACCTCGATCGTGGTCTCCGCGCTGCGTTCGAGGATCAGGGGCAGGTTCTGCGTGTTGCTGGTGCTGCCGTTCGAGAAATCCAGTTCGCGGATCTGCGTGCGGACGTTCAGCTTGATCTGGTCGGCGCGCTGCACCTCCGGTTCGAATTCGAGCTCGACGCCGTAGGGCTCGAACACGACCCGCACCTCGCCGTCGCTGCCCTCGGTCTGATAGGGGAACCGCCCGCCCGCAAGGAAACTCGCCTTGTCTCCGGAGCGCGCCGTCAGGTTCGGTTCGGAGAGGATGGAAACGAGCCCCTCCCGCTTCAGCGCCTCAAGCTGCACGCTCGCCCGGAAACTTCCGCGGGCGACGCTCGTGGCGAGGGAATAGCCGTCTTCCACCCCGGAGCCGCCGTTCAGCCCGTTGCCGGAGAGCGTGCTCCAGCTGATCCCGAGATTCTCCGCCACCGAACGCGACACTTCCGCGATCCTGACCTGGAGGTTGATTTGGGCCGGCTTGTCGAATGTGAGGGTGTTGATGACCTTCGTCCCCTCTCCGGCGAGACCCTGCACGACCTCCTCGATCCGGTGCGCCTCCGCGATGGTCGGAACCCGGCCCCTGATGAGGACCGTCCCGTCCGCTTCCGTGACCGAGAAACTGCCGGCCTGCACCGCGGCATGGGCCGCGCGATCCATCGCCGCGGCATTCAGCCCGACCTTGACGGCGCTGCCGAGCGTGATCTCCTCGTTCTCGTCGATGACGAAGAGCGTCGTTTCGCCCGCGGCTTTCCCGTAGATATAGAGAAGCGTGGGGGATTTCATGTTCACGTCGGCAATGTCGGGATTGGCCAGGAAGACCGTTCCTGCGGGATCGTCCAGCTTGATCAGGCCACCCTGGCCGGTGAAAAGGTCAATCGTCCTGTCCTTTGCCTCGATCAGGGTCTGCGGGAAGGCCGCGGACGCCCAGACGAGACACCCCAGGAGCAATGGCGTGACACGGCACACGGAGTGCATCAGTTTCAGTCCCTTTTCTGTTCGAGGCCCGAGGCGGGTGAAGCCACCTGTCCGGCCATCAGAGGCGTGAGCGCCCCGGCTGTTGCATTCGGCGAGGCCGCGATCCTCTGGGTCGACGCGGTGCCGCGCACGATCTCGACCGATCTCTGCGTTTCCTCGAGGGCGGCCTGTCCCATCCCCGAGATCCTGTTCGACAGCAGCGGCTCGTCCTCCGCGATTTCGGGCATGTCGCTGTCGCTGGCCGGGCTGAGGGCGAGCACGAGGTTTCCGGTCCGCAGGGCGAGGGCGAGCACCTTCGTCCCCTCCGGATGGAGTTCCAGCGTCACCGTCTGCGGCGGCGAGTCGGGCCTTTCCCCGGACACTTCCGTGGTCCGGTCCGTCGCGATGACGCGCACGTTCCGCAGCACCGTCCGCACCGCGCGCAGCCCGTCGGGAACGTCATAGGTCACGAGGACATCGACGCGGTCGCCGCGGGTGATCAGCCCGGCGACGGCGGTCTCCTCGGTTACGGGCAGGGAGATCGCCCTCATTCCCTCCGCCAGCAATGCCGCGGTGCCGCTGTCCTGTCCGCCCGGCATCGCGGCCGCACCCGACGGCGCCGCGTCGAGATCCTCCGCGACGAAGGGCGTCCGCGCCGGCACCCGCCTCGAGAGGACGAGCCCCTCCAGCCGGGTGCGGTTCTCCGCCGTGTCGCGGAGATAGAACGCGCCGTCTTCCGACGGATCGACGTTCACGATGGTGAGCGCCTCCGCGGTGACGGGCGTGCCCGCATCAAGCGTGGAAGCCGCCGCGAGGACGGGAAGCGGAACCGGCCGCGTCCCATCCGTGGCCGCGGGCGTCTCCCCGCGGGAGGGGGATGACATGCTCCCGATCCCGATCCAGGTGACGACCGCGGCAACGGCGACGGAGGATGCGACGATCCCGGCGGCGCGCCCGGAGATGCCGAGGCGTGAGAACATTAGGTCTCCGATGTACCGAGGCTGCACACCTCTTTTTTGAGCGCATCACAGACGTCTTGGAAAATGCCTTGAACCTCAGTTCCGAGAACGCCGACAACACCAACCAGAACAGCCGCGATCAGGGCGGCGAAGAGCCCGTATTCGATGGCGGTCGCGCCGTCCTCCTTGCGCCCGTAGCTGGAGAATGCAGTGGCGAGTTTGACATAGAGATTAAGCATGGTTTCCCCTTCTTCCGATTATGACTTCGCGCGTATGTCGCGATATTCTCTCTTAATGACGGTCGATATCTTCTTAAGTTCATCAACTGTGTGAGCCAAAAGGATCAGATTTCGAGAGCTCGACAATAATTTCCCGGAAATTTGGGCGTTAAGTGGCTGATTTACAACAAAAATAATAAATCTTTAGGATGTTATATATGTCTATAAGAATATAAATTTATGACCTAAAGATATAATTAAGGACGTACTAAATATCTTTAGTATCCATACTTCTCTGGGGCCATCCTCGCGCCGTATCGCAGCGGGCGGACGCTCGGGCGCTGATTCCGCCGCCCCCGTCGCCGGACGGGAGTGCATGGCGCCGCCAGCCGTGGTGAGGGGGGCAAGAAATCAGACGGAGTAGCCAGAGAAAGTTTGACACGAGCCTCTCGCGCCCCTCGCGGGGCGGCTCGATTGGCAAGTAATGCGATTTTGGCTGCCCGTCGTCGCACCTTCCCAACGTAAATTTTCTCCCGACGGGCATATTTGGCGAAAGTCACGTCCTGTCGTGACAACGTTCGGCAGAGGGAATGCGCTAAATTAACACGACTAAATCGATGGTGATTGAAAATTTAAAACGCGTTCGCCACACTTTTCTCGAAACCCAATGGTGGAAAGATAGGCTATGCTATTGAATAGACGATCATTTATGTCCCTCAGCTCCAGCTTGGCGCTTGCCCTGGCTGCCGGACGTGCGGGCGCCCGGACCTTTTCGCCGGAGACCAAGCTGATCGTCGCGGACCAGAGTGAATTGATCCGGAACCTGCTGGCCGCGACCGGAGAGGACGCGGCACTGCCCTTCGAACTGGAGCTTCCCAATTTTGCCGGTGGTCCGGCGATCCTCGAGGCCATCCGCGCCGGAGCGTTGGACGCGGCTTATGTGGGGGATACGCCTCCGATCCAGGCGCGTGCCTCCGGTACGCTGCTGCCGATCATTGCCACCTTTACCCGGCAAGTGGCGCAGTACCGTCTCGTCAGCCGTCCAGGGCTGGTGGTGGAGCGGCTGTCGGACCTGAAGGGATTGAAGCTGAGCTATGTCGAAGGCTCGGGCAGGCAGGTCTTCCTGATAGAGGCGCTGAATCGCGGTGGCATCGCGCTCGACGAGGTGGACCTCGTCCCGCTGCGCGTCGCCGATCTGCCGGACGCGATCCGGTCCAGCGCCGTCGATGTGGCAGTCCTGACCGAGCCGCATGTGACCCGCCTGCGTAACCAGATCGGTGCAACGCCCGTCCAGGACCCGGTGGAGCGGAAGCTGCTGCCATCGACCAGCTACATATACGCCCGCCCCGAGGTTCTGGAGGATCCGGAGAAGGCGGCAGCGCTCGAAATGTTCCTGCCCGCCTTCATCCGCGCGGGAAGCTGGAGTAACAGCCATTCCGCGGAATGGGGCGACTTCTACTATACCGGATTTCAGCGGATTGCTCCGGAGGACACTCAGGCGATCCTCGACTCGCTGTCGCCACTGGTGTTCCAGACCTCGTCCGAGGCGATCGCGCATCATCAGAAGCTCATCGACACGCTATATCAGGCCGGAACCCTGCCCGAACATTTCGATGCCGCAGGCTCCTTCTCGGATCGGTTCGATCCGCTCATCGCCGAGACCCGCTGACGGGAAAGGAAGGCCACATGACCGATATCTTCGCAGCGCATACCGCCACCCGTCCGACCGAAGCGAAGCCCGCCGCACGGCCCCCGGCGCGGCTCACGTCAGGCAGGTTGCCGGAATGGGCAAGGCTGACGGGGCCGGTCTTGTTGCTGATACTTTGGGAGGGGGCGTCGCGACTGGGATATCTGTCGCCCCACACGCTGGCCCCGCCCAGCCAGGCGGTGGCGACCGGCTGGCAGTTGCTGAGCGACGGGACTCTGCTCCCCCATCTCGCCGCCTCGGCGGGGCGGGCCTATGCGGGACTGGCGCTCGGTGTATTGGCAGGTCTGGCGCTGGCACTGCTGTCGGGTCTCACGCGTACCGGGGAGGCGCTCTTCGACGGGCTGGTGCAGATCAAGCGCGCGGTTCCCACGCTGGCGCTGATTCCGCTGGTGATCCTGTGGCTCGGCATCGGAGAAGCGATGAAGATTTTCCTGATCTTCACGTCGGTAATGGTCCCGGTCTACATCAACACCCATGCTGCGTTGCGAGGCATCGACATCGGACATGTGGAACTGGCGCGCACTCTGGGACTCAGCCGGGGTGAGTTCATCCGCAAGGTGGCGCTTCCCGGCGCGCTGCCTGGGTTCTTCGTCTCGCTCCGGCTTGCGGTGACGCTGTGCTGGACGGCGCTCGTGGTTCTGGAATTGATCAATACCCAGACCGGGATCGGCTATCTGATGAACCGCGCACGGGACTGGGGACAGACTGACATCATCGTCGTCGGCATATTCATCTATGCCATCCTCGGCCTTCTCTCGGATGCGCTGGTACGTCTGACCGAGGCTCGCGTTCTGTCTTATCGGAGGTCGCTGGGATCATGAGCGTGCATCAGATCTTTTCTCCTGCCGTTACGCTGCGCGACGTCAGCCGCGCCTTTGCGGGGCGCACCGTGCTCGACCGCATCTCGCTGGACATCCGGAAGGGCCAATTCGTCGCCCTGCTGGGCGAGTCCGGCTCGGGCAAGACCACTCTCCTGCGGGCTCTGGCGGGACTCGACGACGACGCGGAGATCCAAGGACATTTTACTGTTCCCGACCACGTGTCCGTCCTGTTTCAGGATGCGCGCCTGTTGCCCTGGTTGCGTGTGATCGACAACCTGACGCTTGGCCTGCGCCGCTCCGACGCCCGTGAGGCCGCGCAGGAGATGCTCGCGGCGGTGGGGCTCGACGACAAGGCCGACGTCTGGCCCGGCACCTTGTCGGGCGGGCAGAAGCAACGTGCGGCTCTGGCGCGAAGCCTGCTGCGCGCGCCGGACCTGCTTCTGGCTGACGAGCCCTTCGGCGCGCTGGATGCGCTGACCCGGCTGAAGATGCATGCCCTTCTGTTCCGCCTGGTGGAGTTGCGCAAGCCCACCGTGATCCTCGTCACCCACGACGTGGACGAGGCGCTTCTTCTGGCCGACCGCATCCTGATGCTGAAGGACGGGCGCATTGCGGAGGATCATCGCGTGGACCTGTCCCATCCCCGCCGTACCAGCCATCCCGAATTCGAAGCCCTGCGTCTGCGTTTGCTGCGCAGCCTGGGCGTCGAGACCGATATCGTGTGAGAAAGGAGCGACGCCATGGCGCGCCAACTGCACCTGAACCTGTTTTTGATGCCACGCGGCCATCACGAAAGCGCATGGCGCCACCCGGCGGCCGTCGACCGGAAGCTGACGGATCTCGAACTCTATGCCGGTGCGGCGCGGATCGCCGAGGAGGCGAAATTCGATGCCGTATTCCTGGCGGATGCTCTGGTCGCGCAGAATAACGGTGGATTGGTGGCATCGGGGGCGTTGGAGCCCATTGCGCTTCTGTCGGCCCTGGCCGCCCTGACGCAGAGGATCGGTCTGATCGGTACGGCGTCGACCACTTACAGCCTGCCCTACACGCTGGCGCGGCAGTTCGCGACGCTGGACCACCTTTCGAAGGGGAGGGCCGGCTGGAACATCGTCACCTCCTGGGCCCCGCAGGCCGGGTCAAACTACGGGCGCGAGGCGGACGTGGGTCATGGCGAACGCTACGCCATAGCCGAGGATTTCGTACAGGCCGTGGAAAAGCTCTGGCGCAGCTTCCCTGCCGAGGCGGTCCTCGACGACCGTGCGGGTGGGCGCTACTTCGATCCGGCACTTGTCCAGCCGATCCACCATAATGGACGGCACTGGCAGACGCGGGGACCGTTGAATGTGCCCGGCAGCCCGCAGGGGCGCCCCGTCTTTATCCAGGCTGGCCAGTCCGAGGATGGCCGCGCCTTTGCCGCCCGCTGGGCCGAGGCGATTTTCACGGCGCATCTGGCCAAGGAGACCGCCCGCGCCTTTTATGCCGACATCAAGGGGCGGGCCGCTGCCCTGGGTCGCAGTGCCGAGGACATCGTGATCCTGCCCGGCCTTTCCGCGGCTATCGGCTCCACACAGGCAGAGGCCGACCGCGTGTGGGAGGAACTCGACGCGCTGACGAGCCCGGAGATCGGCCTCGCTCGTCTCGCGGCCCGGTTCGGAGGGCATGACTTCTCCGCCGTCCCGCTCGATCGGCCCCTGACCCGCGACGATTTCCCGGATCCCTCGGCCGTGGACGCGTCGAAGAGCCGCGCGACGAGCTATGTCGACGTCGCCCTGCGCGAAGGGCTGACCCTGCGCCAGTTGTTGCAGCGCCTCGCAGGGGCGCGGGGGCATTTCACCATCGCTGGCACTCCCGAGAAGATTGCCGATGTGATTCAGGATTGGTTCACAGATGGGGCGGCGGATGGCTTCAACATCATGCCGCCTGTCCTTTACAGCCAGTTCGAACTGTTCGCCCAGGAAGTCGTTCCGATCCTGCAAAAACGTGGCTTGTTTCGTGCTGACTACACCGGCACGACGTTGCGCGAACATTTCGGCCTCGCGCCGGTTGCCGCCTCCGGAGTGCTGCCGATGACTGCCTGAGCCTCTCTGCGCGGCGGTCGGCATCTCGGGCGGCCGCGCATCCTGTCTTCGGGACCGGAGACGACGGAGCGATGCCTTCCTCGCGGGCGTGGCAGAGACGTCCCGCAACGGCGACCGGAGTTGTCCCCGTGTGCCGTCATAGGCCATTGATCAACATAGACTGGTCCAGCCGAGCAAGAGCGCCTATCCCGGTGGGCACGAAGATTTCGTCGTCTGGCTGGATTACTACCTCGATCACCATCCACAGATCATGCGGTTCTTCCCGCGCATTCGCGAGATCGGGATCTACACCTGCGCCGATTGGCGGGACACGCTCGACTGGACGCGCAAGACCTACATGCAGCGCAACCGGTTGATCTTTGACGGCGCCGCGGCTCTGGAGGCCGCTTTGAATTCCAGTGTCCGTCACGACATGCGCACCGATCTCGAGGCGTTCCCTACCTTCACCGGGGGAAATGTCTCACGGAGGCTGAGCGCTGGAAGTCTCGGGCGCGCCTCCCCTTTCGATCTTTCGAGGGATGCGTGTTGGCTCGGGATGGCGCCTGAGTGACACCGACGAACAATCGCGCCAGTCCGCGGCAGGCGTTCCCGGAGGTTTCAGGGCATTTCAACGTCCGGCTGCCTTTCATGGTTCCCTCGACGCGCGAACTTCGCGTTTTGCGGCAGGGAGTTGCCGAAATTCGTGCGTCGCATGAGCGGCAAGTGGCGTGTCTCTCTCGCATGGAGGTCGCGACGCTTTCCCCCGGCTGAAACCGCCTAAGTTGAGGGGGGAAGGAGGATGAAGATCATGAAAAAGTACCTGTATATTACCGCTTTCACCCTTCCCATTGTGGCCGGTCCGGTCTGGGCACAGGATGAGACCACCCCGGACGAGACCGCCCCGGCCCCGACCGAGCAGATGGAAGACCAAACCCCCGGCGGAGACACGGGCACCACGCCCGATGCCCCCGACGCCGGGACGACAACACCCGACGACGGCACGATGACGCCCGACGCCGGGACCACCACACCCGACGACGGCACGACCGCGCCTGACGACGGGACGACCCTCGACAGTGATCCCTCGGCTGCCGAGGCCCCTGCCGAAGACGGGGCGCCGGCCGCGGCGTCGGGTGCAGTCGTGCCGCAGCAGGAAAGCGCGGAAATTCTCGGTGACTGGATTCTCAGCACGAGCGTGACCTCCCCTGACGGCGAGACCATCGGCAGCATCAAGGATATCATCATCACGGAAGATGGCCAGATCACCGGCGTCATCCTCGGTGTCGGAGGGTTCCTCGGGATCGGTCAGAAGGACATCGCGGTCGACTACAGTGAGCTGGACATCCAGTACGATGGCGACGCCATCGAGCTCGCAATGACGCGCGAGGAAGCCGAGGCCGCGCCCGAGTACCAGTATCGCGAGAAGGAAACGGCTCCCGCGCCTGTCGATGACACCATGGGAACCGGCGGAATGGACAGCGGCATGGGCGCCGGAACCGGCATGGGTGGAGACACCGGCATGGGCGGTACCACAGTCGAGTGACCTCTGCATGGCTCGCTGTTTTGAGCCACAAACCTTTGCTGCGCCCGGCGGGACGTCCCGCCGGGCGTTCGCATGTGATCAGTCCGGCCTCCCTTATTTCTGGCGGCCCCGAACGGGCGTCGCTCTTTCGCCGGGGCGCACGCATGGGGTGCCTGCCTGACAGCGTGACGCTATGGAAAACAGCGGCTCCCGCGTCTCCCCTGAAACAGCTTGCGCAAGCCGCCGACATATGGCGTGGTCCCGCGCTATCCGGCCGGGGCCGGGACGGTCGCCATGACCAGTTCGGGGGCAGGGGCGCCGGGGATGTTGCGGAATGGCCGGAGCGGGCGGCGGTGAGGGGCAAGTCAATGGCTGCCTTGACTTAGTCGTCGGAGCGGCGGCGATTGCGGGTCAATTCCGAAGCGGCTTCCGGGGGCGATTTCTGTGGCGATGATTGGGTATGAAATCAGTCAAATTTATTACGTATACGTATTAGTAACGTGACTGGGAATCTGCGAGACCACGTTTCTCCGGCGTGAGATTCAATGATGAAGACCTATCTTGTTCCGGGTTTCCCTCTTTTCTTGAAAGATAGTTGCGTGCGTGGGGCGGAGAGCTCCTGGTTTTCCGCGGTCTGCGGCCTGACACGCTTTCGTTGACAAAACGCAATTCGAGCGTATGGTGAAAGTTATAGTGCGTACACGTACAAATAACGATGCAAAGCAAGAGGGAGGAATTGCTATGTTTCGGGGACGTGGCCTGATCGGGCTGGGGTTTTCCATTGCCATGCTGACGGCACCGGTACAGGCGCAGGACGCCTGTGAATGGCAACCGTCGAGGGACATGCGGCTTATCGTGACCACCGGAGCGGGAAGCGCATTCGACGTCCTGGCACGCGCGGCCGCCAACCAATGGGAGAAGTATTTCGGCGTCGATGTCGTCGTGCAGAACCTGCCGGGGGCGGGTGGCCTTCTGGGGGTCGATGAGGTCCTGTCCTCCCGTCCCGACGGGAATGTCATCGGCCTGATGCCGAGCACGGGTTATCTGGACCAGCTCATCGAGCCTTCGTTCCCCTGGGATGTCAGAGACATTCCGGTGTTCCTCGGGATCAGTACGCCCAGCATCGGCGTGCTGACGAGCGTCGACTCCGGCTACGAGACCTGGGAGGACGTGCGGAACAGCGACGACCGGCTCGTCATCGTGCGCTGGGACAAGCTGACGATGGACATGCCGATCGTCGTGGACCTGTCGGAGCACGACGCCGATATCGCCACGGCGGCCTTCGATTCCTTCGCTCCCATCATTGCGTCCATCCAGTCCGGCGACGCGCAGCTCTGGTCGTCGGTGCTCAGCGTGACGGCAATGGAGCATGTGGAGGAAGGAACGATGCGCGTCCTCTTCGTCTACAGCGACGAGCGGCTGCCGAACCTGCCCGACGTGCCCACCTATCGTGAACTGGGCATGCCGGAGGAATGGGGGACGAACTCGGTCTCGCGCATGTGGTTCGCGCCCGTCGACACGCCGCAGGAGACGCTGGATTGCCTGAACGAGAGGCTGGGTCAGCTTCTGGAGGATCCGGAGATCGGTCCCTGGGCCCGCGAGAATGGCATCATCGAAGAGATCGTTCCGGGCGAACAGACCAAGACGCAGCAGGAAGGCCTCTACGAGATCATCTCGGAGCACAACGATCTCTACATGGAGCACGGCGGCTAGGCCGTTCGTCGGCTCCCGTGCAGGGAGGGGCGGACGGACGTCCTGCGGTGCCTGCATGATCGGCAGGCACCACGCCCCTCGGTCGCTGGTTCACGTCATGAGGATATAGAAGATGTCCGCCGACATAATGACTGCGTTTTTCGCCGGGTTTTCGGAGGCCCTGGCCTGGCCGAGCATCGGCTATATCATTGCCGGCGTCGTGATGGGCCTGGCATTGGGAATCGTGCCGGGACTGGGCGGGATCGTGGGATTGTCCCTGCTCCTGCCGCTGACCTTCACCCTCGACATCGGACCCGCCCTCGCGATGATGATCGCCCTCATGGCGGTGACGACCACCTCCGACACGATACCGGCGGTGCTGCTGGGGGTGCCGGGGACGGCGGCCGCGGCGGCGACGGTGGTCGACGGCTATCCCATGGCGCGGAAGGGGCGCGCGGCGGAGGCGCTCGGAGCGGCCTTCTTCGCCTCCGCGCTGGGCGGGATCTTCGGCGCTCTGGTCCTGGCCGTCTCCATTCCCATCCTGCGGCCGCTGGTCCTCGCGTTCGGCCCGCCCGAGATCTTCCTGTTGGCGATGCTCGGGATCGCCTCGGTGGGGACCATCGGCGGCGGCGATCCGCTGCGCGGCTGGGCTTCCGGGGCGATCGGCGTCATGTTGGCGATGGTCGGGCGGGACCCGATCCATGCGGTTCCGCGCTTCAGCTTCGGCCAGCCGATCATGTGGGACGGCATTCCCATCATCGCCGTGGCCTACGGGCTGTTCGTCATTCCCGAACTCATCACGCTCAGCCGGAGCGGGGCACGGATCTCCAACGTCGCTCTGCCGAAGAACCTCTGGGCCGCGCAGATGCGGGGCGTGCGCGACGTGGCGGCAAACTGGTTCCTGGTGATCCGGTGCAGCGCCATCGGCACCTGGATCGGCTTCATTCCCGGCCTCGGCGGCGCGGTCGCCGACTGGGTGGCCTATGCCCATGGCAGGGCGACGGTGCGCGACAGCGAGACCTTCGGCAAGGGCGACGTGCGTGGCGTCATCGCCCCGGAATCCGCGAACAATTCCTGCAAGGGCGGGGAGCTCATTCCCACCCTCGCCTTCGGCGTTCCGGGCAGCATCACCATGGCCTTCGTCTTCAGCGCCCTGCTGATCGCCGGCATCGCGCCGGGACCGGCGATGCTGCGGGATCATCTCGACCTCAGCATGCTGATGATCTGGTCGCTGGTGATCGCCAATATCGTCGGGACGGCGATCTGCTTCGGACTGACGCGCTATCTGGCGAAGCTGACCATGGTGCCGGGATTCTGGATCGTGGGCGTGATGGGGCCGGTCGTGATGCTGTCGACCTATGCCTTCAGCAACGTGACCGAACACATGATCATGCTGATGGTGCTCGGCCTTGTCGGTTGTTTCATGCGCCAGTTCGGCTGGCCGCGTCCGCCCATGCTGGTCGGCTTCGTGCTGGGCTCGATCATCGAAAGCAATCTCGTGAATTCGGTTCGCATGTTCGGATATGAGTTCCTGTTCCGGCCGATCTCCGCGGTTCTGGCGCTGATCCTCGTTCTCGTCTTCGTCAACGGCACGATCAGGCCGATCTACCGCAACCGCAGGCGCAACCATCCGGCCAAGTGCTGAGCTGACACCATCGAAAGGATTTCACCATGCGTGCCGAACGCCTGACGCGTCTTCTGTTCGACCTGTTCCTTTTCTTCGTGATGGTGTTCTCGCTCGTCTGGATCACGATCTCGGACTGGAATTTCTATTCCGCGCTCATGCCAATGGTCTTTTCGATCTTCGGGGTGGTGATGACCGGGG